>JANYHV010000237.1 GCA_025362195.1 Fimbriiglobus sp.
CGCGCCTGCAACTCGTCCTCGGTCAACTCGGCGCTCGGCTGCTCCTTGATCGGCACGGGGAACAGCCCCGCGCCGTCGCGGTAGAGGTCGCGGTTGTAGTCGGCCGGCCGCACGTCCGGCCCCAGGAAGAAGCCGACGCCGCCGCCGTTCTTGGCGTAACCCTCGACGTTCTTCGCCGCGACTTCGTTGAGCGCCGGGACGTTCAAGATCATCACGAAGGCGAACTTCGCCAGGTCGAGCTTTTCGAGATCGACGAGCGTGCCGTTGACCCAACTGTAGCCGCCGAGCACCGCCGTGAAGACCGGCCGCAGATAGAAGCCGTCGCCGTCCTTCGAGTCGCGGGCGTTCGGCCGGCCCTCGACGACGAGGATCGGCAGGCGGTCGCGCACTTCGACGACGGCGTGCCGAACATTGTCGGCCGTCAGCCCGCCGGGTTCGGGGGTTTCGAGCGTCACCGACACGAGGCTAAAGCGGTCGAGCGGCTTGTCGTCCGTGCCGAGGCGGTCGAACGGAATCTCGAACTTGACCGCCCGCTCCTGGAACCCCGGTAGCGTCTCCACGGTCACCGAGCGGCCCTTGTTCTCGTCGCCGTTGACCTTCACCGCGAAGCGTAAGCCCTTCAACTCCGCGGCCCCATAGTTCTTGACGCGCATCGTGAATTCGAGCGGGTCGTAGCGCGCCACGGTCAGCTTCGCCGGCTGCAATTCGGTAATGGCGAGGTTGTCGTGGGCGAGCGGCGAACGGCGGTCGTCCTTCTTGCGGAACGGGTGCGCGACATCGACGAGGTTCACTTTGACCTTCGCCGCCGCCAGTTCGGACGCGACTTCCTTGAGGCCGTCTGCCCCCTCGGACCAGTCGCCGGCGCGGAAGTCACTCACCACATGGACGACCTTGGCCGTGTCCCCCGGCTGCTCCGCGAGCGCGGCTTGCGCCCGCTTCAAACCGTCGCGCAGCGGAACCCGCACGTTCGACGGCGTGAGCAATTTGAGCGACGATTCGAGCTTCGTGATCGACGTGTCGTTAAGCCGTTCGACGACCTCGGGGTTGGCGAGGTCGGACAGCCGGAAGACTTCGAGGCGTTGCGCCGTCGTCGCCTCCGCGGCGGAGCGGGCGATCTGCTCAACGATGACCTTCTTCGCCGCCTCGAAGCTCGTGGTGGTGACGCCGTCGTCGCCGCGCCAGCCGTCGGCCATGCTCGGCGTGTCGTCGAGGACGACGACGTGGACCGTCTGCCGGCCCTCGTCCTCGCCGAGACTCAGCCCGAAGAAGCGGCCCACCAGCAGGCCCAGCAACAGCACGAGCAGGATGCGGAGCAATAGCAGCAGGAGTTGCTGGATGATCATCTTGCGGCGGACCCGCTTCTGGGCCTTCAGCAAGAACTCCATCGCGGCCCACCGCACGCGTTTGTAGCGGACGCGGTTGATCAGGTGGATGACCACCGGGACCGCGACCAGCAGCACGCCGGCGAGCATCGACCAGGGGTTGAGGAACCATTCAGACATCGCGGTGGGGCGTCCAGAAAGCGGAGGTGTTCGGGTCAGCGGCGCGACAGGCCGGTGCGGTCGGCGCGGCGGAACAGGAAGCGCGACAGCACCGCGTCGAGGGTGTCGCTGGTGCGGACGAGGTTGTAGTCGATGCCGAGTCGGGTGCAGCCACGCCGCACTTCGACGAGGTACTCTTCGACCGCTTCGAGGTAGCCGTCGCGCAGCGCCTTGGGGTCGCACATCAGTTGCGGCAAGTCTTCCAGCCCCTCGAACCGCGTCGTGCCGTTGAAGGGGAAGTCGAGTTCGTCGTCGTCGAGGATGTGGAACACCATCACGTCCTGCTTGCGGTGCCGCAGCATCTCCAGCCCCTGGAACATCGGCTCGCGGTCGGTGAGCAGGTCGGAGAAGACGACCGTCATGCCGCGCGAGTGCGACGCCTCGGCGACCGCCCGCAGCACCTTGTCGAGCCGCGTCTGCTCCGCCGGCTTCGTGGCGTGGAGGGTCTTCGTGACGGCGTCGAGTTGCCGCTGGGAACTCTTGGGCGGGATGACCGACTTCACGTCCCAGCCGAAGCTCGTCACCCCCGCGGCGTCCTGCTGCCGCACGATGATGTAGGCCAGGCACGCCGCTGCCGTACAGGCGTAGTCGTACTTCGAGAGTGTCCCGGCCTTCTCGTGCTTCTCGGTGCCGTAGCCCATCGACTCGGACGTATCGACGACGAGGTTCGCGCGAAGGTTGGTCTCGGCCTCGTACTGCTTGATGTAGAACTTGTCGGTCTTCGACCAGACTTTCCAGTCGAGGTGGCGGATGTCGTCGCCGGCGACGTACTCGCGGTGCTGGGCGAACTCCATCGAGTGGCCGAAGAACGGCGACTTGTGCAGCCCCGAGATGAACCCCTCGACGAGCTGCTTGGCGCGCAGGTCGAGCCGGCCGACCTTGGCAATGGTCGCGGGGTGCAAGAAGCGGCGGGCGTCGTCGTCGGTCGGCATAGGAGTCTCAATTATTCCAGGCGAGCGGCGTGGCGTAAGCCCGCCGGTTCAGCCCTCACAGGCGGTACGGTCCTGGGGATAGTCGCAAACGCACGCACCAGGCAGTCGCTCGCATTCGGGGCTGGACCGGCGGGCTTACGCCACGCCGCTCGCCGGGACTCACGCGACGGCGAAGATCTTCTGGAACCTCGGGTCGCGTTCGAGGTCGCCTTCTTTCGACGGCGTCTCCTCGAGGATGCGCGTGATGACCGTGTCCGTCGTCACGCCCTCGGACGCCGCGGTGAAGTTCGTCAAGATGCGGTGCCGCAACACTGGCAGGGCCAGCGCCTTGATGTCGTCGGTCGAGACGCTCGGCCGGCCGTAGAGGAGCGCCCGCGCCTTGGCCCCGATGATGAGGTTCTGCACGGCCCGCGGGCCCGCGCCCCAGCTCAGCCAGTCCTTGACGAACTTCGGGCAGCCCGGCTCGGTGACCCGCGTCTGGCGGACGAGGGCGAGGGCGTACTTGAGGGCGTGGTCGGACGCCGGCACCTTGCGGACCACGTCTTGCAGCTCGAGAATCTGGTCCCCGGACAGCACCGGGCGGATGTCCTCGACCTGATTCGAGGTCGTGCGAGCCGCGATCTCGAACTCCTCGGAGAACGACGGGTAGGTCACGAACACCTTGAACATGAAACGGTCTTGCTGGGCCTCGGGCAGCGGGTATGTGCCTTCTTGCTCGATGGGGTTCTGCGTGGCGAGCACGAAGAACGGGCTGCCGAGTTTGTGCCGCACGCGGCCGACCGTGACTTGCCGCTCCTGCATCGCCTCCAGAAGCGCGGCCTGGGTCTTCGGGGGCGTCCGGTTGATCTCGTCGGCCAGCACGACGTTGGCGAACAATGGGCCGGAAAGGAACTTGAACTCGCGCGCGCCGGTCGAGCGGTTCTCCTCGATGATCTCGGTCCCGGTGATGTCGGCCGGCATCAAGTCGGGGGTGAACTGGATGCGGCTGAAGTCGAGCGACAGCGTCTTCGCCAGCGTCGAGATCATCAGCGTCTTCGCCAACCCCGGGACGCCTTCGAGGATGACGTGCCCGCGGCTGAACAGGGCGATGAGCAGTTGCTCGATGACCTTGTCCTGGCCGACGATGACCTGGCGGAGTTGCGCGCCGATGTCCGCGTAGGCCTGCTGGATGCGCTTCATCGCGTCGAGGTCGTTGGCGGCGAGGCTGCTCGGGTTCTGGCTCATGCGGGTCTCGGCGGGGTCGGTGTCAGTCGGGTGTCGGTGGTTATTTTAGCGGTGGTAGATCGGCAGAATGCCCTTGTCGAGTTGCAGGATCGTCAGGTTCACGGCCGTGGAGTAGACGGGGCCGATGTACCCGCTGGTCCAACTGCCGTCCTGGTTCTGCTGGGTCTTGAGGTAGTCGAACATCGCTTCCTTGTACCCGGACCAGGTCAGCCAGCCGGACTTCGCCTCTTTGGGGAACATCTCGCCGTACCGGTCGTCGCCGAGGACGTACAGGGCCTGGGCGAAGTAGTAGCTCTGGTACTCGTCGTGCGACAGCCGGCCCTTGCCGATGGGGATGTTGTCCTTGCAGTACTTGATCCACTTCATCGCGTACTCGTCCTTGTACTGGCCGGCGCTGAAGGCGGCGGCGACGGCGGCGGCGGTCAGGGCGGGCCGCTCCTGGCCGTTCGCAACCCCGCCGTTGGCGAGGCTGTAGATGATGCCGCCGCGGGCCGTGGTGCAGTCGCGGAGGTACTTGGTGGCGTTGTCAATGATCTCTTTCTTGACGGGGATGCCGGCGTTCTTGGCCGCGCGGATCGCCTGCAACTGCGTGATCGTCGTGGACCCCTCGTCGAAGTCCGACCCGTCCTTGGCCGAGACGTAGCCCCAGCCGCCGCGCTTGGTCTGGGCGTTGCCGCAGAACTCGACGGCCTTCTTGAGGATGACTTCGAGCTTCTTCCGCCGCTCCTGGTCTTCTTCTTCGCCGTAAATGCTGGCCAGGAAGAGCAGGCCGTAGCCGTGGCCGTAGGTGTACCGGGACGACTCGGTCGGGTTGTTCGGGTTGCCGATTAGGCCGTTCGGCTGCGCCCGGGCCATGAACCAGGTGACGGCCTTGACGAGGTTGTCGCTGTACTTGCCCTCGCGCAGGGTGCTGCCCTCCATGAGCATGCACATGCCGGCCAGGGCGGTCATGCTGGTCGGGTACTGGCCGCCCTGGGCCTCCCAGTGGCCGTCGGCCGCCTGGTTCTTCTTGAGCCATTCGAGGCCCTTGTCGATCATGGCGTCGTGGTCGGGCTTCTTCTTCGCCGCCGGCTCTTGGGCCGGTGCCGGGGCCGCGACGAAGGCCAGGGCGACCAAAATCGAGGAGGGCCAGCGGACTCGCAACGCCATGTGATGCTCCTGCAACGGATTCCCACACCAACCCCAAGACGACCCGGGCCGCCGAAACCAACCGATTATTCGTCCGGGGTGATGCGCAGGCGCAGGCCGTCGTTGTACCGCCAGAACTCGATGCCCCGGCTCTTCGGGTCGCGGGTGGCGTTGGCGAAGTCGCCGCCGTTCTGGCTGTACGCGTAGTTGTGTGCTAGCCGGCCGGTCCGCTTGTCGAGCACGACGATGCGGTACTGCTGCAACCGCGTCTGCGGGTCGGGCGACGAGAACGCGGCGACGAGGACCGGGAGTTCGTCGAAGCGGTCGAGGACGATCTGCTGGTTGACCAGGGCGTCGGCGTTGGCCCAGAGCCGCCGGCCGGTCCGCCGGTCGAAGGCGTACACGGGACCGCTCACGGCCAGGCTCCGCAGCATCGACTGGCCGTTGAACCCCATGTTCATGCGGTTCGGGTTGTTCAAGTCCCGGCCGCGGCTCAACACCAGGTAGGTCCGCTCCGCGTCGAGCAGCAGCAACGGTTCGGTGGCGATCATCGACCCGTTCGGGCCGACCACCGCCCCCTGGATTTGGGCCGCGTCCACCTGGCCGGCGGCGACGGTCTTGCCGGTCCGCACGTCGAACGCCTCGAAGTTACCGGCCGCGTTCAACACGCCGGCGACGAGGGGATCGACGGTCCGCAGGACGGCCGGCTTGCCGGGGAACTCGCGCCGCCACACGTCGGCCCCGGCCAGCGGGTCGTAGAGCGAGAAGTTTCGGACGCCGTCCTTGAGTTCGTTGGTGAAAATCAGCCGGCCGAGGAAGGCGGACGACCCGGGCTTGCCGACCTTCGACGCGAAGTCCTTGACGTTTTCGACGACCGTGCCGTCGAGGGCGCGCAAGACCTTGCTGTTGGCCCCGTCGATGACGAAGATGTGCCGCTCGTCGCCGAAGATTTGCACCTTGGGAGACTGGTTGGTGCGGACCCACAGGTCTTGCCCGGTGGCGGGGTCGATGGCCTTCAGGCCGTCGCGGGTGACCAGCGCGGCGTAGGACTGCTGGAGGACCGCCGACCGGGCCATGCGGAAGGTCCAGCCGTCCTCGTACTGGAAGACGATCTCGCCGTCCCCCTCGACGGTGGTCTGCAAGTTCGCCGACGGGGGCGATTTGCCGAGCAGGTTCTGCCGCCACAGTTCGCGCTTCTCGGCCAGGTCGAAGCAGTACGCGAACTGGCCCATCGTCAGGAGGACGAGTTGGCCGTCGGCGTGGGCGAGCTTCGAGTTCGCCATGTTGGCCGGCTGGCCGTCGAACCGGCCGTTCATGTTGCCCCCGGGGACGAACGGGCTGAGGCCGGGGAACTTGCACCGCTCCTCGCCGGTGTTGCGGTCGGTGACGCGCAACAGCCACGTGTTGTCGCCGGTCGTGCTCAGTTCGAGGCCCATCTGGAAGCGGCGGTAGAACGGGAAGAGTTCGCCGCTGGGCCGGAGCGAGAAGCCCTGGACGAACGCGCGGTTGGCCGGGGCGTTGGCGGTCTCGACCTTGTACCCGCCCATCGCGGCCACCCGGCCCGGGTCGAGGTACGGCAAGAGCCGCTTGTCGGTGACGAGTTCGCCGTAGATGTCGGCCCCGGTCTTGCCGTCCCGGACCGGCACGTCGGCGTACCGGGCGCTCAACTGGGCGTACAGGCCGACGGCGTCTTCCGTCATCCCGCGCCGCGTCAAGACGGCGGCCAGCCGGTCGATGGCGCGGGCGACGACGGCGGGGGCTTCGGCGGTCGCCCAGAGCTGCATGAGGAGCGTCTGGGCCTCGCGCTGGTCGTCGTCGTTGTTCGTCGCAAGGAGGCGGTCGGCGAGAAGCAGTTGGGCGTCCGAACCCGACGCGAAGAAGGTCCCGAAGACGCGGACGAACTCGCGCAACCGCGGCAGGTCGTTGCCCGCCCGCAGGGCGTCCCACTCCATGGCGACGCGGTCCTCCAGCGGCTTGCGGGCGGCGGCGTCCTTCGCCCCGCGGATCATTGCGTCGATGCGGCCGCGTGCCCACACGTCCGGGCGGGTCTGGGCGTTCGGCTCGTCGTGGATGGTGACGAGTTGCTTGTTGTCCCCCACGGCCGCGAACGCCCGGTAGGCGTCGAACGCCTCGCCGAGCCGGCCCTGGGCCTCCCGGCCGCGGCCGAGGATGGTCAGGTACAACGCCCGCCGGCGGAGTTGCTCGTCGAGCAACCGCTGCCGCTCGGTCGGGTCGTCGGTGTCGAGCGGGAGTTCGCACAGCGCCTCGTACTCGGCCAGGTACGGCTCGCCGTCGGCGAACTTGTTCCGGAGGAGTTCGGTGTACGCGACGTAGAACTTCTGCCGCATCTTCTTGCGCAGGCCGTCGCTCGGGTTGAACTTCTCGGCCGTCTTGAAGTCGGCGATCGCCTCGCGGATGTCGCCGTTGTCGAGCGACAGTTCGCCGCGGGCGAACAGCCCGTCGGGGTCGTTCGGGTTGGCCTTGAGCCGGTCGGCCATCTCGCGCCGCTTCAACTCGATGAGCGGGAACGAGGTGAGTTCGAGGGCCGACTGCGAGAACAGTTGGCCGTCCTGGAAGAGCAGGTTGCCGAGCAGTTGCCGGGCGTCCACGCCGGTCTCGACCTTGCGGCGGAAGGCGGTCTTCGACTTGACCGTGCCGGCGGCCGCGTCGATGGCCCAGACCTGCGGCTCCTTGGAGTCGGCCTTTTCGGGGCTGCCGAGGACCGGCAGGTAGTACAGGCCGTCCCGGCCCATGACGCCGTGCCCGCACGGGGTACCGGTGGCGACCTTCCAGACGAGTTCCTTCGACGCGGTCCCGCTGCCGGCGAGCTTGTACGCGCGGACGCTCTTCTTGCCGACGACGACGACGCGGTCGCCCGTCACCCCGCCGACGAACAGGTCGTCCTGCTCCCGGTCGGCGGCCCAGACCGCCTCCCCGGTGCGCAAGTCGAGGCACTGCAACAGGTCCGAGTCGTGGGCCGTGACGAGCACTTTGCCGGCGGCGATGATCGGCGCGGCGGCCCGCCAGCGGTCGGTAGGGATGGGCTGCGTGGCCGGCATCCCGTTGTTGAAGTTCGGCCGGAACCCGGCCCCGCCGGGGAACCCGCCGCCGCCCGGGAGCGACTTGGGGTCGGTCGGGGTGCCGTAGTAGCGCGCCCAGAGCAGCCGGCGGGCGCTGACATCGACGCCGACGACGACGCCGCAATTCGTCGGGCAGACGAGGACGCCGTCCGAGTAGGCGAGGTACGCCGGCTGGATGCGGCGGAGGGTGTCGGTCCGCAGGCTCGTCGAGGCGTCGCCGAGGTTCTGCGTCCAGAGCAGTTCGGGGTACCGGTACACGGTCGTCGAGCCGGGGCCGGCCGGGGCGACGACGACGCGGGCCGGGTCGTAGCAGGCGAGCTTGACCTGGCTCTTGCGCTCGTACAGGGCGTACAACCGGCCGTTCACGGCCAGCGGCGGCCCCATGAAGAACGAGTTCTCCGCGAGCAGTTGCGCGTTGGTCGTCTTCTCTTCGTCCTCGTCCCTGAGCGGCACCCCCTCCGGCCCGCCGAGGGTCCAGACGAGCTTGCCGGTGTCGAGGTTCACGGCCGTCAGCCGGTTGTAATTCTGCATCGCGCCGCGGCGGGTGCCGGTGTTCGCGCCGGGCACCTGGCCCGGCTGGGGGATGCCCATGTTCGGGTTGTTCATCGGGGCCGGCGGCGGGATGGCGATGTCGTCCACGTAGTAGACCAGCCGGCCGTCGTGGCTGAGCGACCCCAGCAGCGCGTTCTCGAACAGCACGCCGGGGTTCCGCGGCCCCCAGAACTGCGTCCACCAGCCGAGCGGCACGGCGCTGTCGTCGGCGCTCATGATCGACTGTGCCCCGCCCTCGGCCTCGGCGATCCAGAGGAGTTCGCCGACGGCGCGGGGCTTGCCCTGCCAGACCAGGCCGTCCTGCGAGGCGACCGCGTACACCCCGTCGTAGGTGCGGTAGATGACCATGCCGTTGGCGGTCACCGGGAAGAAGCCCGGCAGGCTCACCTCCCGCTTACTCGCGTCGGGCCGCTTGAACGCCGCTTCGAGGCTCTGCGCGACCCACTCCGCCCCCTGCCGGGCGACGCCGTCGCGGCGGAGCAACAGCGGCTTCGTGAAGATCGGGTCGAGGAACGGCGTGCCGCCGTCGCCGGTGCCGGTGTGCGCCGCGTTCCCCAGCCGCATCGCCACGAACTTGTCGGTCGCCCGACTGCCGCCGAGATCGATCGGCCGGTCGAGTTCGGCCTTCAACTCGTCGAGCGTGTAGTTCTTGCGGCCGACGGCCAGGCCGTCGCGCGGGAAGGACTTTTCGAGTTGCTGCCAGAGTTTGGCGACCGACTCGCCCTGGCGGGCGTCCCCGGACCGCTTGAAGGCGATGGCCGCTTTCAGCAGCACTCGCGGCGTGAGAATCTCGGCCGCGTCGGGCCGGGCGAGCAACCGTTGGAAGCCGTAAGCGGCTTCGGTGTACTGCCCGGCTTCGAGGTCGATCCCGGCGAGCAACAGCGTGGCCTGGGCCCCGGCCTTGGTGTGGTAAAGGCGTTGCGACAGGTCGGCGAGAGTGCCGCGGTCGTACCCGGTTTCGACGGCCTTCTTGAGCAAGTCGGTCGCCTGCGGGCCGAACTCCTGCTCGTAGAATTGCCGGCCCTCCTTGGGCAAGTCGGCGAGCAGTTGGTTGACCTTCGACTTGACGCTGACCACCGCCCCGGTGTCGTTCCCCTTGGCGTCCTTGAGCCGGTAAAACGAGTCGCTTTTCGCGTCGAGCAGCCGCTGGGCGGTGCCGGTCACCACGTCCCAGGGGATGCTCGTGCGGCCGAGGTAGTCCATGACCGCGCGGAGTTGTTCGCGGGCGTCGCGCTGCTCGGGAATCGTGAACTGGCCGTTCTCGGTCCGCTTCTGGTCGGGGTCGGCCACGACCGGGGGGACCGGCTGCTTCTGGGCGACCGCGAGGGGGAGGACGGCGAAGACGGTCAGCAGGGAGCCGACGGCCAGGACGCGGGGAGCCAGAGGTGATCGGCGCATGGTGTCTTCCGTGTCGGTAAGCCCGTCGGCGGGCCAACGCCAGTGCGAGATTGTGCCGCCTGCACAGCTTGCCCACAAGGACAAAAGTCCCAGGCTCGCGGCCGCACCGGTCGCCGAGTTCGCGCAACCGGCCCAATCCGAGGGCCGGGCGCGGGGCGTCACCACCATCATAGACGGCCGCCCGGACGAATCTTAACCCGGCCGGCCCGCAAAACCTAAAGCGGCCGCGGCAGTCCGACGACTACCGCGGCCGCTGGGAGTGCTCGCCGACGCGGTTACTTCTTGACGGCCCGCTTGACCGATTTGATCGTCACGGCAACGACGGGGACGTCGTCCATGCCGCCCTTATTTGTCGTCTTCACGGCCTTGATCTTATCGACCACGTCCATGCCCTCGGTCACCTTGCCGAAGACGCAGTAGCCGAAGCCGCGGGTCGAGGTGTCCTTGTGGTTGAGGAAGTCGTTGTCCTTGAGGTTGATGAAGAACTGGGCGGTCGCGCTATCGACGACGCCGGTGCGGGCCATGGCCAGGGTGCCGCGGGTGTTGGTGACGCCGTTGGTCGCCTCGTTCTTGATCTGGTCCTTGGTCTTCTTCTGGGCCATGTCGGCCGTGAACCCGCCGCCCTGGATCATGAAGTCGTCACCCTTGTTTTCCTTGCCGATGACGCGGTGGAAAATCGTCTCGTCGTAGAACTTGTCGTCCGTGTACGCCAGGAAGTTCTTGACGGTAATCGGGGCCTTGTCCTCGAACAGTTCGACCTGAATGGTGCCCATCGAGGTCTCGATGACCACGACCGGGTTGTCGGCCGCCTCGGCCCCGCCGGCCGCGACCATCGCCAGGCCGACCACGCACAAAATCGCCAGTTTCAACGTCATCGCGGAGACTCCTTCGGAAAACCAGATTACCGGCCCGCATTCCGGGCGGGCCGCACACGCCACGGATTCTATGCACGCCCGCCCGCCGCGGGGAGCCGGCAAGCCTTCGAGACGCCCGGCGAGCCAGGAGCGTGAGCGACTGGAGGTCGAGACATCTCCAGACGCTGACGCTCCTGGTTCGCCGGGCATCGACTGTTCGCTCGCACTCTACCGCGCGTTCGTCTTCACCCCGGCGTCGGCGGCGACGTTGACCCAGACGTGGACGTGCGGGGCACCGCGGTAGTGCCAGACGAACGACGGGCCTTCCACCCGCCAGTTGTCCCAGACGCCGTCGTCGCCGATGTCGTTGTCCGTGAAGAAGCTGAGCTTGCAGGCGTCGAGGCCGCCTTGGGTTTTGAGGCACTGTGTCGCCTCGTCGCGGTCCTCGGTGCGGAACGGTTCGAGCAGCTTGCCCAGCACCGTTTGCACCTCGGCCTTCTGGTCGGCCGACAGGTCGGTCACCGGCAGGCCGGGGCGGTCGGCGATCGCCTTGCCGGCGAACCCGACGGCCGCTTCCTTGGGCGACTCGGCCACGAGCGCGAGCTTGCGTTGGGCCCCGCTCAGGGTCGCGGCGAGCTTGTTGGCGGCGACGGCCTGGCTCCAGAAGACGTTGCCCGGGTGGTCGGCCGCTTCGTCGTCGGTACCGGCGGCGTGGCCGTAAAAGATCGGCCCGCCGAAGGCGACGTGCTTCTCCGTGTTGCCGTCGGCCCGCAAGGTCTGGTGCCGGCCGCTCAAGACGAACTCGAACTGCTCGCCGCCCGGCGTCCCGAAAATGGCGATGCTCTGCTGGCTGCCCCACGCCTGGCCGCCGGCGTCTTCCTTGGCCTGCTTGACGAAGCGGTCGTGCCACTCGGGGCTGACCAGGCCGCGGAACACGTCGTGGATGATCGTCTGTTGCGACTTCGTGTAGAACTCGCTGCGGACCATCGGCTTGGTGATCTGCCAGTTGTTGGCGGTGAACGTGCGCAGCAGACCGCGGTTCGGGTCTATGTGGTCCCAGTCGAAACAGATGGCCTTCTTCTGGACCTCGGAGAGGGTGTCGTACAGCGCCTTCACGGCCGTCTCGGCGGCGGACGTTTTCGTCGGCGCGGCGGGGCCGGCCTTGGCGGTCGCCCACAGGGTCGGGGCGAGCGGCAAGACCGCGGCGGCGGCGGTCGTGCGTTGCAGGAAGCGGCGGCGGGAGAGGGACATCGGCGGGACTCCTCGGAGGGGAAGGACCGCCCGAGTGTACCACCGTCGGCCCCGCAAGTCACGCCGGCAACGGCTTGCCGCGCGTCTCGGGGGCGAACGCGATCAGGACTAGGCCGACGAGGTAGACCACCGCGGTGACCGAACAGGCGCGGGCGTAGTCGTTGTCGAAGGCGTTGAGCAGCGCCGTTGTTTGCAGTGCCCCGACGGCGGCGATCACGCGGCCGAAGTTGAAGCTGAACCCCTGGCCCGCCGCGCGGATCGCCGTCGGGAACAGTTCGGGTAGGTACAGCGGCAGCCAGCCGTAGAACCCGGCGCAGACGAAGCCGACGACACCGGCGTGGACCACCAGCGCCGGCCCGTAGTGGTCGTGCATCGTGTAGAAGCTCAGCAGCGCGGCCAGCGACAAGACGCACAACACGGCGTAGACCGGCCGGCGGCCGAAGCGGTCGCCCAGCAGCGCGATGGCGAAGCTGCCCAGTGCCGCCCCGGTGGCCGAGACGAGCATGACCGTCGGCACGGCGGTCGGGTCGCGGCCGTCGGTGAGCTTGTGGACGAAGGTGTACTGCCACATGACCCCCGCCCAGGTCGCCAACAACGGCACGCCGGCCAGCCCCGCGCCGAACAGCAAGCGCCCGAGGCTTCGGCGGACTTCGGCGTCGGGTGCGCCGCTCGCTTCGAGGTAGCGGCCGATCGGGGCGAGGAAGCAGCCGCCGGCGGTCGCGACGAGGATTAGGGTCAGCGGCACCCGCACCACGAGGCTGTACGGCGTCGCCCACAGCGCGACCATGCCGACGCCCGCGGCCATGCCGACGAGGATGACGGGCAGGTCGCTGGCGGACCAGTGGTTGACTTTGCCCTCGTCGCGGGCCGTTTCCCAAGACTTCGACTCCGGCACGAACAGTCGCAAGAACAGCGTCAGCACGGCCGGCAACGCCCCGAGGAACATCAGCAGCCGCCAGTTCGACGCGCCCGCGAACTCGAACGTCGGCATCTGGTTCAGGCCCAGCGCCACGACGGCGACGACCGCGTACCCCAAATTCCCGGCCGCGCCGATGGCCCCGGCGAGCTTGCCGCGCGGCGTGTCGGCGAACAACTCCATCACGAGTGCCACGCCCAACGCCCACTCGCCGCCCATGCCCAGAGCCCCGAGGAAGCGCAACACCGCGAGGTGCCACGGCGCGGTGGCGAAGCCGCACAGGCCGCTGCACCCGGCGTAGACGAACACACTCAGCGTCATCGCCTTGACCCGGCCGACGCGGTCGCCAAGTCGGCCGAACAGCACGCCGCCGGTCGCCGCGTGGGTTGTTCGAGCCGGCAAGGCCGTCGGGTCACCGCTGCTGCCTTTGGCAAGAAAACCAGCCAACCGCATTTCTTCAAACATGTCCAAATCGTTATTTGAAGCCGGGCCATCAGTACCGATGCCAACATTTAACCCTAATTCGATCATCCGCTTGACCGGTGCAATTCCGGAAGCAAGTTTGAGATTTGATGAAGGATTATGGGCCACTCCTGAATTCGCATGTTTCAATGTTCGCATTTCTCCTTCATCGATGTGAACGCAGTGGGCGGCCAAAACTTTGGCCTCAAAGATGGATTGTTTTTTGACGTAAGGAATGACTGGCATTCCCTGGTCTTTGCGCATGTTTTCAACTTCAAGGGCAGTTTCGGAAAGGTGGATATGCAATGGGACGTCAAATTCCACCGCAAGATCGGCTGTGGCTCGCAGGATATCAGGTGTGCAGGTGTAAGGTGCATGCGGCGCCACGGAGGGAACGATTAATGGGTGGCCTTTCCATTTCTTTATAAAATCGCGCGCCATTGCCAGAGATTCTTCATAGGAGGCGGCGTCCGGGGTTGGAAATTTCATCACAGTTTGTGAGCAAACTGCACGCATCCCGGCCTCGGCTGTTGCCTGAGCGACGCTGTCTTCGAAATAATACATATCTGCGAATGTTGT
>JANYHV010000238.1 GCA_025362195.1 Fimbriiglobus sp.
CGAAGAACTCCAGGCGCTGACGCTCCTGGCTCGCCTTTTGACACTTCCATTTCCGGAGACTTCTCGCCATGTCCGACACGCTGACTCGCCGTACACTCCTCGCCGTCGCCGGGGGCCTGGTGGCCGGTCCGGCGCTGGTCCGCGCCGCGCCGCCGCGACCGGCCGACCTCGGCCCGGCGGAGGCACTGGCGCTGCTGTACGCCGGCAACGCGCGGTTCGCCGCGGGGACGCCGACCTCGCCGCACCGCGACCTGGCGCGGCTCAAGGAGGTCGCGCCGCTCCAGACGCCGTTCGCGGCGTTCCTGGGCTGTGCCGACAGCCGCGTGCCGGTCGAGATCGTGTTCGACCAGGGCTTCGGCGACCTGTTCGTGACGCGGATCGCCGGCAACGTCTCGACGCCGGAGATCACCGGGAGCCTGGAGTTCGGGGCCGAAATCTTGGGGGCGAAAGTGCTCTTCGTGCTCGGCCACACCAGTTGCGGGGCGGTCACGGCGGCGGTCAAAGGGGTCGAGGTGCCGGGCCAGATTAGTTCGTTGTTCTACCATATCCGCCCGGCCGTCCGCGCGGCCAAGGGGGACGTGGCGGCGGCCGTGCGCGAGAACGTCCGCAACCAGATGGACGTGCTCCGCGAGTCGTCGCCAGTCCTGGCGCGGCTCGTGCGGGCGGGCAAACTCGTCGTCGCCGGAGGCGTTTACGACCTGGGCACCGGCCGCGTCACCCCCGTGGAGTTGTAACGTGAGCGACTCGCACGGCGAACCCCACGCCCACCACCCGCCGCCGTTCCGCCGGCTGCTGGGGCTGCTCGCCCCGGAGTCGGCCGACCTCGGCGTGGTGCTGATGTTCGCCGTCGGCGTCGGCGTCCTCACGCTGACCACGCCCGTCGTGGCGATGGCCGTCGTCAACACCGTCGCGCTCGGCACGCTGTTGCAACAACTCGTCGTGCTGTGCGTCGCGCTGTTCGTGGCGCTCGCGCTGGCGGGGCTGTTGCAGTTCCTGCAAACGGTGACCGTCGAGTACCTCCAGCGGCGCGTCTTCGTGCGGGTCGCCGCCGACCTCTCGTACCGGCTGCCGCGCGTCGACGTGCGGGCCTTCGACACGCAGAGCGGCCCCGAACTCGTCAACCGCTTCTTCGACGTGCTGACCGTCCAGAAGTCCGGGGCGACGCTCCTCCTCGACGGCGTCACGATCGCGTTGCAAGTCTTCCTCGGTCTGCTCTTGCTGGGGTTTTACCACGTCTACCTGCTCGGCTTCGACCTGATCTTGCTGCTCTCACTCTTGGCGTTGTTCACGGTGCTGGGCCGCGGGGCGGTGCGGTCGGCGGTGCGCGAGTCGATCGCCAAGTACCTCGTCGCCGGGTGGATGGAGGAGGTCGCGCGGCACCCCGTGGCGTTCAAAGCGGCCGGCGGCTCCGAACTCGCCCGCGCCAAGACCGAGGCGCTGTGCCGCGAGTATTTGCTCGCCCGGTCGGACCACTTCCGCGTCCTCGCCCGGCAACTCGGCTTCGCGCTGTTCTTGCAAGCCGCGGCGAACGTCGCCCTGCTCGGCGTCGGCGGCGTGCTGGTCATCCGCGGCGAACTGACCCTCGGCGAACTCGTCGCCGCGGAGATCGTCGTCACGTTGGTCGTGGCCACGTTTACCAAGCTCGGCAAGCAACTCGAAGCCTACTACGACCTGCTCGCGGCCGTCGATAAGCTCGGCTACCTGATCGACCTGCCGCTCGAACGCGGCGGCGGTGGCGACCCGGCCCCGACGCCCGGCGGCGCGGCGCTGGGCGTCCACGGCGTCACGTTCGCCTACGAGGGCAGTCGCCGCGACGCCCTCAGCGACTTCTCGCTGCGCCTGGAGCCGGGGGAGCGGGTCGCGGTCGTCGGGCCGAACGGGGCCGGCAAGAGTACCCTCGTCGAGTTACTCTACGGCCTGCGGACGCCGGCGCGGGGGTGGGTCGAACTCGACGGGGCTGACGTGCGCTCGCTGAAGCTCGACGCCGTGCGGGCGACGGTCGCCGTGGTCAAGGGCGTCGAGGTCATTGAGGGGACGGTCCACGACAACCTCGTCATGGGCCGGGCCGGCGTGACAGTCGCGGACCTTCACGCGGCGTTGCGCCTCGTCGGCCTGCTCAACTCGGTGACGCAGTTGCCGCAGGGCTTCGACACGCGGCTGGGGCCGGGCGGGGCACCGCTGTCGCTGGGGCAAGCGAACCGGCTGATGGTCGCCCGCGCCGTCCTCGGCCGGCCGCGGCTCTTGATCCTGGACGAGTCGGTGGACAACATGGACGTCGAGACCCGCGGCACCGTGCTGCCCGCGTTGCTCGGCACCGAGGCCGGCTGGACGCTGCTGGTCGTGACCCATTCCGACGAGGTCGCCCGGCTGTGCGGCCGCGTGGTGCGCCTCGACCGCCCCTCACATTAAGGGACTACCGTGAACGCCACCGCGAACGACCCCGACACTGCCACTGACACCGCCCTGACACTCGCCGACACCCCGCGCGGGGTGCGCCGCTTCGCCTGGGCCTTAGTGTTCGTGTTCGCCGGGCTGGTCCCCGTGCTGCTGCTCGCGCCGTGGACGCAGACGGTCCACGGCACCGGCCGGGCCGTGGCGTTCGACCCCGTGCAGCGGCCGCAGGCGGTCGTGTCGCCGATCCAGGGCCGCGTGCTGAAGTGGCACGTCAAGGAGGGGGACCGCGTCAAGCCGGGCGACCGCCTCGTCGATCTGGTCGATAACGACCCGCGGCGGCTGGAGATGCTGCGCGAGCAGCGCCTGCTGGCCGACCAGCGGCGGACGCTGGCGCGGTCGAGCGTCGAGGAGCACGAGAGCCGGCTGGAGTTCGTGAGGGCCGAGGCCCCGCTGCGGGTGGCCCAGGCGAAGGCCCGCACGGAGGCCGCCGAGGCCGCCGTGCCCCGCGCGCGGCAGTCGCTGCTGCGC
>JANYHV010000262.1 GCA_025362195.1 Fimbriiglobus sp.
TCGCTGACGCAAAACAAAGAGTTCTGGACTTAGGGCGTGTGGACAGTAGTTGCACAAGTGCTTGTGGAGCAACGACTTGCGACGATTTCCGCCCAGTCGAGTTCCGTGACGCAACTCCTTACTGGGGTTACACTTGCGGAACTACTGTCCACACGGCCTAAGTGCTGACCGCACCCGGCTCATCCTCGCCGTCTACACTGCCGGCGCAGAAGTGCGACGCTTGGAGGGTTTGGGCCAGGTGAATGGCCCGGATTACGTTAAGGCTGTCAAGGCCCAGAAGGACGCTGAGGATGCAGTTTTGAGTAACTTCCGCGCCCAGGTGTCTGCGGGCGACGAAGCCAAGGAGTTTAACCGTCAGAAGGAGGAACTCCTCAAGGAGAACAGTAAACTGGAGACCGAGAACAAGGAACTCCAGCGGCAAATCGATCAACTGAAGGCTGCCGACGCTCAAAATAAAGGTGGTGTGCAGTGATTGGCACAGCAGGATTGTGCGGACTGCTGGGCGTGTGGGCGTGCCTGATTGCCCCCCCGGTCGGACCGCTGACAGAACCCCCACCGCTTGTAATCCCTGTCCAGAATCCGGTCGAGGCTGCTCGCCAGCGACGAATCCAAGGCGATGCTGAGTTCGCGCGCGACCTCGCGCGGATGGAGTTCGAGCTTGAGCGGATGAAACGGGAGGGCGCGGAACGCGATGTTCAGGCGGCGGAGTCCACCGCGAAGTATCACTACGTGGCGTATCGCGCCCGTGCCATCGACCTCAACCGGGCCGCGACCGAGTACGTCCGCCGGGCGACCGGTTTCCGGCTCCCCAACTCCGCCGAGCGTCTGCCCGTACTGAAGTAACCCCCCCCGTCGCCCCGCCCGCCCTCCGGCGCGTGGGGCGGCGATGCCCAGATCAAGCACTTGACCGCTAAGAACACCGTCTTGGAAAAGGAGATCGCCGACTTGCAAGCGAAAATCGCTGCGGGGGGTGAGCAGTGACTCTGATCGTGACGCTACTAGCTATCGCGCTACTAACCGCGCCCCCGGTCGGCACTCCAGCTCCGGGTGTGCCGACCGCGGAACAACAAGCCGATATCGAGCGAGACTTGCAATCGATCGAGCGCCGGGATGCGAAACACGAAGCGATGATCGCTCAAGCCAGGGCGGTACACGAGGCGTACTTGGCGCGGGAATGGGCCGACGCTCGGCGGGAGGAACTGCTCAAGCCGTACAAGGGTTACGCCGCTATGACGGAGGTGGCCCGGCTGGTTCACCGGCGCATCGACGACTCGCTCCGCAGTTGCAGTAGCCTGCGGTTGCCCGCCCTGGGCCTGCCCAGGCTGCAGGTGCCGGGCGACCCGGAGTTGCCTGCCCAAACCGAGGCAATCAACCCCCGGGACGACCCCCGCCCCGGGAGGGAAATCCTGTTCGCGGTCCACATCGGCTTCTCGAAGGCCGTCCGCCGGCGGACCGGCGTCTGGCTGAGACCGCCGGAGTGGTTGTACCTCGATCCGCCCACGAAGAAGTAACCCCCGCCGCCCCGCCCGCCCTTCGGCGTGCGGGGCGGCTTCGTTTCTCAACCTGGCATGGGCTTCAGCCGCAAGGGTTCTTGTTAGCCCGACGCGCGAGCGAGGGGAGCAAAGATCGTTGACACCTTCGCGAATAATGGCCGTGCAGTCGATTGCCAACAACATCGTCCACGACCTTTGCTCCCCTCGCTCGCGCGTCGGGCTAACAAGTGTCACGGGATCGTGACGGTTTCGCCGCCGCTGCGGCTGGCGAGCGACTCCAGCAGCGGCGTCGGGCCGACGGCGAAGTGTCACATGCCGGCGGGTCAGTCGAGGGTGGCGATGTCGCCGGCGGCGGGGGTGACGAGCGCCCAGAAGGCGGTCTCGTGGACCGACGGGGCGATGGTGCGGACGCTGCCGTCGAACAGGGCGACGGTGAGACCGCCGCGGAAGCTCGCCTGGAGGACGCGGGCGTCGGCGTCCTCGGGCCGCGGCCGGACCTGGAAGGTCATACCGGGCACCGACGCGCGGGTGACGCGGGTGGCGGGGTCGGTGACCGGTACCACGTCCTGCCAGCCGGCGTCCGCGAACGTCGCGCGGCGGTCGCCGCAGACCGATGGCCGCCCCTCGCTGGGATCGAACGCGGGGCCGAAGATATGACTATAATTGTTAACGACGTAGTTGCCGGTCGCCACCGACCCGGCCTTGTAGTAGTATCGGTCGCCGAAAGCGATCGTCTGACTGCTACCGTCGGGCAGTGACGAGGCCAGGCTAACGAACCCGTCCATCGCCACCATGTTCCCCGCGTAGCTGCACTTGGCGTAGTAGTCCTGGACATTGGGCTCGTAGTCCCAACTCAGGTCGGCCGGGTTGCGGTAGACCTTGACGACGGGGTTGATGGCGCTCATGAATTCGTCCCCCTTCATGTCCAGGCGGGGTTCCTGCAGCGGGCCGTGCACGTAGGGCAGGATGCGGTACAAAACCGCCTCATCCGACCGAAAAACTCGCTCCTTTGTCATGTCGGATTTCATGAGCTTGGGGATCGTACTCTCCCGCTCGTCGGCGAGTTGGTGGACGGCCAGGATGATCTGGCGGAGGTTGTTACGGTTGTGCATCGCCAACGCGGACTCGCGGACTTTCTGGACGGCCCCCAGGAGCAGGCCGACCAGAACCGCCAGGATGGCCACCGCGACCAGAACCTCAATCAGGGACACGCCTTGCCGCGAGTTAAGTAATAACTTCATGATATTCTCCGGCAAAAAAAAGGACCTCGGTATCGAGCGATGTGTCCGTGGGAGGCGAGTTCGAGCTAGGGTCGCGGAATGATTGTGGTCGAATTGGTTGCCGCCAAAGGCGTTGTCACTGGGGGCGGACCACCAGCAATGTAGTTACCATCCACTGTAACTCGCCACTCCTCACCCACGGCTGGGCTGAACGTAATGAATCCTGTGTCGAAGCTGGCTGTGCCACTGGCAGGCGTGACAGGAGTCGGTGACACAGTGAAGGCGGGCCCCCAAACACCGCCAGGGGTTCTCTTGTTGAACTTGAAGGCGATCGAAACCGCCATCGTGTTCGCGGGCAAGTTCGCGACCGTAGCGGTGCCTTTGATTTGGTAGTACGTTGGCCCTTGACCACTGATGGCCTGAGAACTACAGACAGGCGTGATGGTGACGGCCTGCGCCTGGACGCTTAGCGACGTGGCGAGGGCCGCGACGCCGCACAGGCACAAGCGTGTGAGAAGGGACTGGAACTGGAACATCTGCGTAC
>JANYHV010000085.1 GCA_025362195.1 Fimbriiglobus sp.
TCGAGGTCGTGGGCGGTACTCGTCCAGACGGTGACCGTGTCCCCGCGCGCGGCGTGGAATGCGGTCAACTCCGCGGCGTACTTCTCGGCCCCGCCGAGGGCCGGCGGGTAGCGGTGCAGCGCGTGGACGAGGTGCATGCGATAATGTCGCTCCGGGACGCGGCGTCGGCGATACGATACGCCCTGGTGGCCCCCTTCGCTACACGATTCCGAGGCTCGGCGACTGCCATGATCCGTATTTCGACGCTCGCTTCGTCGGTCCAGCCGTCGGCTACCCTCGCCGCCGGGGCCAAGGCCCGCGTCCTCAAGTCGCAGGGGGTCACCGTCTACGACTTCAGCCTCGGCGAGCCGGACTTCAACACCCCCCGGCACATCTGCGCCGCGGCCGAGAAGGCGATGGCCAACGGCCAGACGCACTACACCCCCGCCGGCGGCACGGCCGAGTTGAAGAAGGCCATC
Organism: Fimbriiglobus sp.; assembly: GCA_025362195.1. Lineage (GTDB taxonomy): Bacteria > Planctomycetota > Planctomycetia > Gemmatales > Gemmataceae > Fimbriiglobus. The sequence goes on from JANYHV010000085.1 coordinate 459, forward strand.
GCCGCCTGGTACGACCGCACCTACGGCTTCCAGTGCGGCCCCGAGAACGTGCTGGTCTCGAACGGCGCGAAGCACAGCATCCACAACGCCCTCGCGGCGACCGTCGGCCCCGGCGACGAAGTGATCATCCCGACGCCGTACTGGGTCAGCTACTCCGACCTCGTTCAGATGACCGGGGCGACGCCGGTGCTGGTGCCGACGACCCTCGAAGCCCGCTTCAAGATGACGCCGGCTCAGTTGGCAACAGCGATCACGCCCAAGACGCGGCTGCTGATGCTGAACAGCCCGTCGAACCCGACCGGCACCGTCTACACCCGCGACGAACTGCTCGTCTTGGTCGATGAGTTCGTGAAGCACACCGACGCGGCGATCCTGAGCGACGAGATTTACGAGCAACTCTGCTACGGCGACGCCACGCCGACCTGCGTCGTGACCCTGCGGCCCGAGTTGAGGGACCGGGTGATTACTGTGAGCGGGGCGAGCAAGAGCTACGCGATGACCGGCTGGCGGATCGGCTGGGCGGTCGCGCCGGCGCACCTCGTCAAGGCGATGGACGGCATCCAGAGCCAGGAGACGAGTTGCCCGTCGAGCGTCAGCCAGGCGGCGATGGTCGTCGCGCTGGAATCGCCGGAGTCGGCCGTCTGCATCGAGGCGATGCGCACCGAGTTCGCCGCCCGCCGCGAGTTGACCTACGACACCTTGGCGGCAATCCCCGGCGTGAAGTTCGACCGCGCCGACGGCGCGTTCTACGCCTTCTTCGACGTGAGCGCTTACTTCGGCAAGGCGTTCAACGGCACCCCCGTCACCGACTCCGTAGGCTTCTGCACGGCCTGCCTCGAACAGGCGCACGTCAACCTCGTGCCGGGCGCGGCGTTCGGCACCGAGGGCTTCGCCCGCATGTCGTTCGCCACCGACCGCGCCACGATCACCGCCGGTCTGGGGCGACTCAGGGACTGGCTGGCGGCGGGGAAGTGACTACTTCGCCACGCTCACCCTCAACAAGTACGGGAAGATGCCGCCGCCTTGGTCGTGGCTGTCGAACACGCCTAGGAAGTACACGCCGTCGCGCGGCAGCGTGACGGTGAACGACGGGTCGGCGTCGATGCCGGTGTCGTCGCACGACTCGACGACGCGGCGCTTGTCGTCGTACAGCGTCAGCAGCGCGTCCACCGGCGACCCAAGTTTCCGGGCCGTCACCGCGAACGTCCACCGTTGCCCCTTACGGCCGACGAAGCGGTAGACATCGGCATCGCGCGGCTTCTCGATGGTGCCGTGCAACATCACTGGCAAAACGAGCAGTTGGCCCGTGGCGAAGCCGTCGTTCGGCTCCCGCTCGGCGACGAGTTGCGGCACGACGAGCAGTTTCACCGCGTCAGCCGTGCCGACTTTGAGCGTGACGTGCGGGCCGGCGAAGTCTTTGGGCACCGCCAACCCGACATCGACTTCGGTGTCGCCGGTCAACTCGGGTGGGACGTTTTGGGGCGGGGCTGACTTCCGCGGCTTGCCGACGATCTTCGCCGCCACGCCGCCGTCGGCAGTCACTTCGGTCGCGGCGTCGAGGCCGTAGCCGCGAACGGTCACCTTGCCCGCGAAGCCCGGTACCACGGCCAGTGGCAACACGTACTTCGCGCGCTGCACGACTTTGACCGGCGGCTTGGCGTCTTTCGCGGCGGCCGCCAGCGGCAGGGCGAAGGCGGCGAGCGCGAGGTGCAGGGCGATCACGAGAAGAGTTCGTGAATGGCTTCGCCGTTGTCGAGGACTTCGATCGGCCGGCCGTCGGGCGTGTGGACCTGCTTGCGGGGGTTGACGCCCAGCGCGTCGAGGATTGTGAAGCAGACATCGGCCGGGGCGACGGGGCGCTGGGTCGGGTGGCCGCCGACCTTGTCGGTCTTGCCCAGCACGAAGCCCGGCTTGACGCCCGCGCCGAAGAATAGCATCGACGCCGCCTGGCCCCAGTGGTCGCGGCCGGCCTCCTTGTTCACCTTCGGCGAGCGGCCGAACTCGCCCATCACGACGACGAGCGTCTCCTTGTCGCTGCCGCGCTCGCCCAGGTCGGCCGCGAGTGCCGAGAGGCCGCGGTCGAAGTCGGGCAGCTTCTTGTCGAGGTTTTCGAAGATTTTGCCGTGGTGGTCCCAGCCGCCGAAGTTGACCGTAACGAACCGCACGCCGGACTCGACGAGCCGCCGGGCGAGCAGCGCCGACTGGCCGAAGGTCGTGCGGCCGTAGCGGTCGCGGAGCTTGTCCGACTCGGATCCGACGGCGAACGCCTGCCGCGTCTCGCTGGAAAGAATCATCGCGGCGGCGCGCTGTTGGAACTCGTCGTAGGTCGCAATCTGGTCGTTGCCCTCAATGCTCTTCGCCAGCCCATCGACGGCACTCAGCAGCGTCCCGCGGCGTTGCACCCGGGCGGCGGCGTCGGTCTGCGTCAGGTTCTCGACCTTGTAGTTCGCGGCGTTCGGGTCGCCGGCCTTGAACGACTCGTAGCGGCCGCCGAGGAACGCGCTCTTGCCGAGTTCCCAGGTGAACGACGGGTTGCCCGGCACGGCCACATACGGCGGCAGGGTCGTCGTGAAGCCGAAGTCGTGCGCGGCGACCGCGCCGATGGCCGGGTAGTCGCCGAACGGCGAGCCGAAGCGGCCGGACAGCACCCAGTTGGTCGCCGTCTCGTGGTGGTCGTTGTTGTGCGAGCACGACCGCACCAGGGCGAGCTTGTCCATGACCTTGGCGAGCATCGGCAGCTTCTCGCTGACTTGCAGGCCCGGCACGCTCGACGCGATCGGCTTGTAGTTGCCGCGGATCTCGACCGGCGAGTCGGGCTTCATGTCGAAGGTGTCGTGGTGCGACAGCCCGCCGCCGAGGTAGACGAGAATCACCGACTTCGCCTTGGCCCCCGGCCGCTTCGTCACGCCGGCCTTGGCCCGCGACTCCAGCGCCAGCAGCGTCGGCAACGACAGCGCTCCGAGGCCGCCGACGCGCAGGAAGTCGCGGCGCGTGGCCCCGTCGCAGCGGCGGGAGGTGGTACGGCCCAGGGAAATGTCGAACACGGCGGCACTCGCTTCGCGTCAGTGGTTGAAGGTGAAGTCTTTCGAGTTCAGCAAGGCCCAGAGCAGGTCGTGGTAAACGTCGGCCCGCGGCTGCCCGGCCTTGAGCATCCCCAGCACGGCGTCCCGCTCGGCCGGCCGGGGTGCGCGGGTCAGGGCGTGCAGGTACAGCCAGTCGAGGAGCTTCGCGTCGTCCTTGTCGAGGGCGTCCCACTGCTTCATCACCGCGGCCGTCGCGGCGTCGAGCTTCGAGGCGAACCCGGGGTTATTTTGCAAGTGCAGCAACTGGGGCATCGTCACGTCGCCGCTGCGCTCGCAGGCGCACGCGGTCGTCCGCTCGGAGCGGCCGAAGAGCTTGAGGAACGCCGAGTTCGCGCCGGGGTCGGGCACTTGCAACACGCGCGTTCCCAGGGGGTAGCCGTCGATCGGCTCGGGGGCACCGGTCGCGTCGCCGATGGCGTCGAGGAGGACTTCGGCCGACAGCCGGCGGGCGTAGTAGTTCGAGTAGAAGCGGGCGTCGGTCGCGTTCGCCGGCCGGCTGCTGCTCGTGAGCTGGTAGGTCCGCGAGTTCAGGATCGTCCGCATCAGTTGCCGCAGGTCGTACCCGGACGACTGGAACTCGCGGCAGAGTTCGGCCCACAACGCGGGGTTCGACGGCGGGTTGGTCGCGCGGAGGTCGTCCACCGGCTCGACGAGGCCGACGCCGAGGTAGTGCTTCCAGACGCGGTTGACCATCGCCCCGCTGAACGCCGCGTTCGCAGGGGCGGTGACCCACGCGGCCAGCTTCGCCCGCGGGTCTTGCCCCGGCAACAGCGACACCGCGCCGCGGTCGAGCGACTGCGGCCGCAGGTACGCCCCGGTGCGCGGTTGGTTGACGCCCACGGGCCGGCGGGTCTGGTTGGCGTCCTTGAGGCCGACGGTCAAGGTCGTCGGGCCGAGTTTCGAGTCCTTGCGGTCGAGCTTCACGCGGCTGAAGTAAGCCGTGAAGTGGTAGAAATCGTCCTGCGTGAAGCGTTCGAGCGGGTGGTTGTGGCACTTCGCGCAGCCGATGCGGGTGCCGAGGAACGCCTGCGCGACCGACTCGGCCGCCTCGCTCTTCTCCGGGGCCGCCTCGCCGACCGTGACGACATAATAGCCGACGGCGGGGTTCGCCACCGTGTCGCCGCTGGCGGTCAGGATGTCGCGGGCCAACTCGTTCCACGGCCGGTTCGCGGCGACTTGCTTGCGGAGGTAGTCGTGGAACTGCCGCACGCCCTTGACCCCCCGCACGTCGTGGTCGCGCTCCTTGCGGTTCTGCAACAGGTCGCCGAGGAACAGCGTCCAGAAGTCGGTGAACTCCGGCCGCGCGAGCAGGGCGTCGATCAGCTTCGCCCGCTTGTCCGGCGACGGGTCGGCGACGAACGCCGTCGCTTCGGCGGTCGTCGGCAGCGTGCCGATGGCGTCGAGGTGGACGCGGCGCAAGAATTCGAGGTCGCCCGACAGCCCCGACGGCTCGACGCGGAGTTGAGCCAACTTCGTCAAGACGTGGCCGTCGATGGCGTTGTTGCGCGGCGCGAACAGCGTCGCATCGACACTCCGGTCGTGGGGCACGGTGACGACGGCCACGGCGACTTCGGTGAGGTACGCCGCCCGCACGCTCGTCGCCCCGGCCCGCTTGGCCGTGACGCCCCCGGCCGCGGTCACCTCGGCGACGGCGGCGTCATTGGTCTCGAACTTCGTCAGCCAGGTCACGTCGCGGCGGCTGCCGTCGGAGTAGGTCGCCCACGCGGTCAGGGGCACGCGCTCGCCGGGCTTCATGACGCGGTCGGCGGGTAGGATGTCGAGGGTCCGGACGGTCGCGTCGGACGTGTCGGGGCCGGGCGCACCGGCCGTGATCCAATCGCGCAGCACGGCGTACTCGCGCGAGCCGACGCCGAACATCTTGCCGCCTTCGTGCGACGCGGTGCCGGTCGCCTTGAGCAACAGCAGGCTGCGCTCCGGCTGGGCCGGGTCGATGCGGCGGGCGTCGAGTTCGCGGGTCAGTCGCTTGAAGTCGGCGTCGGGGTCGTAGCCGCGGAGCGAGAGCGCAAAGCCGTTCTGCCCGGCCCCCTTGCCGTGGCACGCCCCCTGGTTGCATCCCTGCTTCGTGAGCAGCGGCATGACCTCGTTGAGAAACGAGGGCGACGCGGCGTTGCATTTCGCGGAGGCGAAGACGACCAGGGCCACCGTCAGGAACGGACGGAACATGCTTGACTCGGGCGGGGTGAGACGCGGGCGGAGGCCGCAGTAGGCAGTTTTGAGAGAGTAACAGACGCCGCGGAGTTCCGCCAATCGCAAACGGACTATTTCTCGCCGATCGCCACGAAGGCCGTCGCCCGTCGGGCGCTCGGGCCTTCGAGGTTGACCGTGCCGACGTAGACCCGGCCGCCGTGGACCGCCGCCCCGGCGTAGACCATGCCGGGCGACTTGACCTTGGGGTCGAGCGCCAAGTCGAGCCGCCACAGGCCCGCGCCGGTCGCGGCGTCGATGGCGTGGACCGCCCCGACGAGGTCGCCGACGTAAACCGCCCCCGCGGCCACCGCCACTGGCGCGAACAGTGGGGCCTTGGCGTCGTACAGCCAGCGCCGCTCGCCGTCGGTCAGGCTCAACGCCCGCACCTTGCCGTCGGTCGCCGTCACAATCGCCACGCCACCGACGAGGGCCGCGCACCCCACGACGCCACCGGGCACGTCCTTGCGCCACTTGAGTTTGCCGGTGGCGAGGTCGAGGGCGACGACTTCGCCCTTGGTCCCCTTCAACTCGCCGACCGCGTAGCCGACGCTCGACCCCGTCACGACGACGGTGTCCCCCAGCACGCTCGCGCCGCCCCACGGGTTCAACGGCAAGGCGAACGACCACTTCGTCTCGCCGGTCGCGGCGTCGAGGGCGAACAGTTCCCGCCGGCCCGACTTCTCCTTGTCGAGAAAGCTCGACCCGACAAGCACTTTACCGCCGGCAACATTCACCGGGGCATCGACGTGCCACGTTTTGACGCCCTGCTGCCAGACGAGTTTCGGCGACGGCTTAAACAGTTGGTCCTCGTTGGGCGGCACGGCGAAGTCGGGGTCGCGCTTCTTGTCGGCCTCGTACTTCGCCTGCAACTCCTTCCAGCGGGCCGACTGACGCGCCTCGATCTCGGCGGGCGTGACCGGCTTGCCGTCGAGGGTCGCCTGCGCGGCCTCGACGCACACCACCCCGCCGTCGCCCGCGCCCATGTACACGCGGCCGCCGGCGACGGTCGGTGCCCCTTCGAGGTGGACGAGTTCGCCGGGCATCGGGTGCTGCCACAGCGGCTGGCCTTTGTCCACCGTTAGCGCGTGCAGGATGCCGCCGGCGTCCTGGTGCATGCCGTCGCCGAGGAACAGCAGGTTGCCGACGGCCGCCGGACTCGACACGGACGCCAGGCGGAAGTACGGGGCCGAGCGCGACCAGACGGGGACGCCGGTGTCGGCCGCCAGCACACTCGCCGTCGGCCGGTTGAACGCCCCGACGCCGGCGACGTAGATGCCGCCCTTGACGGGGACCGGGGCCGCGAGGAAGTGGTCCTGGCTCTTAACGACCCACAGCACCGCCGGCTTCTTCGGGCCGGGCAGGCCGTCGGTGTTGCCGGTGCGGGCGGAGTTGCCGCGGTAGGTCGGCCAGTCGGCCGGCTCGGCGGCAACGCACACGGCGGCGGTCAACAGCAGCGCGAAGAGGCTGGAGCGCAACGTCATTCTCCCTTGAGGACCAGCGGCGACGCCGCCACGGTAAACGGCGACTCGCGCGGCTTGCCGTCGGGGCCGCCGCCGACGAGTTTGTACGCCCCCGGTGCCAGCAGCGCCCGCGGGTTCAACGACACGCTTCCGCGGCCGCCGGCGTCGATCCGGCGGCCAAACGCCGGCTTGCCGTCGGCGCTTAGCGCGCCCTGCCAGCGGCCGGCAGGGAAGGTCACGGGGAACTTGGTCGGCGGGGCGGCGGGCGTCTTCAACTCGCCGAAGAGCGCGGCCGACTCCTGGCCCTCGTTGACCAGGATCAGGTCGAGTTGCCCGTCGCCGTTCAGGTCGGCGAACCCGGCCGCCTGGGTATTGTACGTCCGCTGCGTCAGGCCGAGTTGCGCCGAGAAGTCGGCGAACTTGCCGCCGTCGTTGCAGTAGTAGCGGTTCGGCTCACGCAACATGGTTACGAGCAAGTCGGGCCGGCCGTCGTTGTCGAAGTCGCCCCAGGTCGCCCCGGTGACCGTGCCCGCGAGTTGGGCCAAGTCACCGCTCGCCGCGCTGACATCGGCGAACTTGCCGCGGCCGTCGTTGCGGAAGAGTTTGACGCCGGTCGCCGTCGGCACGAGCAGGTCGAGGTGCCCGTCGCCGTCGAAGTCGGCCGCGGCCGGGGCGAACTTGCCGGTGAGGCCGGTCACCCCGGTGTCGGTGGCGAGGGTCAATCGGCCACCGCGGTTGAATAGCAGTGCCCCGCCGGCCCCATTGAACAGAACGTCCGGAGTGCCGTCGCCGTCGAAGTCCGCGACGGTCAGGCTGGTGCCGCCGGTGAGCGTCGGCAGGGCGTCGAGGCCCCAGGCGGCGCTCGCATCGACGAAGCCGGCCGGGGTGTTGCGGTAGAGTCGCAAGCCCGCAAAGCCGTCGGCGACGAGCAAGTCGGGTCGGCCGTCGTTGTCGATGTCGGCCAACACGGCCGCGGTGATGTAGCTCGGCAAGCCCGGCGGCAGAGGCTTCGTGTCGTCGCGGAAGAGGCCCTTGCCGAGGTTGGTGTACAGCCGCGGCCCGGCGACCCCGGCGACGAACAGGTCGGGCTTGCCGTCGCCGTCGACATCAGCCCAGCACGCGGCCCGCGCGCCGCCGACGAGGCCGGGTAACGTCGCTTCGGTGAACGAGTCGCCGCCGTTGAGCAGCACGCTGACGCGGTACGCGCCGACGAGGCAGAGGTCGGGCTTGCCGTCGCCGTCGATGTCGAGGGTCGTCAGCCCGACGGCGTCGCGGCCGAGGTTGCCGAGGCCGGCGTAGCGGTTAAAACCGGGCATCCCCTGGAGTTGCCGGATGTCCTCGCCGCCCCAGCCGGCGAAGTCGCGCTTGGCGTTGTACTCCTGCAATTTGAGCGACACCTTCATGCGCTGGACCTTGGCCGTCTTCTTGTGCAGCGCTTCCTTGTCCCCGTCGAGCATGCAAGGCACGATCACTTCCTTGCCGGCGACAATGTCGGTGACGAGCGCCGGCAGTTTCTCGACCTTGCCGCAGTAGCTGCGTAGCAGGAACGGCTCGCCGTGCGACATGCCCCACCACTCGCCGTTGGGGTAGGCCTGGTACCACGTCGTGCCGATGTACGTCTCGGACGCGGAGCCGTTGTGGAAGAAGATCGCCGGCTTGCCGACCTCGGCCCACCGCATGATCTCTTCCCACTCGCCCGGCCGCAGCCCGCCGCGGCCGATGTTGTGTTTGATGACCTCCTGTGGGTGCTTGCCCTTCAGGTCGGCCGTCTTCTGGAAGATGATGAGGTTGCCGGCCTTATCGACCTTGGTGACGACCATCGCGCAGACGATGACCGACTGCTGGACGACCGCGCCCAACGGCAACGGGGCCTCGACGTAGGCCGAAGCGCGGGGGGCGAGGAGGCCCGCCAGGAACAGGACCGCCGTGATGTGTCGTCGCATGGTCGCCCCTTTGCCGAACGCGGGACGTCGATGGTCACGGGGATTTTTTCAAACGCTCTGCGGCGGCTTTGGCCCACTCGCTCCCGACCGGCGCGTCTTTGACGAGCTTGCGCAACAATGGTTCCGCCTGGACGGCTTGCCCGCCGTCGGCCAGCGCGCGGGCCGCTTCGAGCAGTGCGGCGTAGCCGAGTTCGGGGAAGGCGTCGTAGGTGTACGGCACCACGAGGTACGCCGCCGCGGCCTCGGGGTAGCGCTTCTGGGCGTGCCGGCACTGGCCGATTTGCACCTGGGCCTTGGCCGCCGACTCGCCGGTCGTCGCGGCGACCACGGCCCCGTAAGCGGCGGCGGCCTCGTCGTACTTGCCCTGCGCCTGGTGCGCGACGGCCACGCCGTACCGGGCCTCCGCGGCGTAGGGGCCGGTCGGGCCGAAGCGCTGGATCAGCGTCTCGAACGCCTGGCGGGCGGGGTCGTACTGCTTCGCGCTGAGGTGGGCCTGGCCGAGGCGGAGCATCGCGCGGTCGGAGATCGCCTCGCGGTTGTGGAACTCGCCCTTGTCGCGGAAGATCGCCAACTTCTCGACCGCCTTGGCGGGGTCGTTCGCGGCCAGGTGCGCCTCGCCCGAGCGGTAAAGGGCCTGCGCGATCCGCTCCGACTTCGGGTTGGACGCGACCGCGTCGAACTGCGCGGCGGCCGGAGCGAACTGCTTCAACTCGAACAGGCTCGCCCCGAGGCGGAGGCGGACCCTCTCCAACAGCTCGACGGCAACCGGCTGATCGGTCGGCTCCTTTTCGAGAGCGTCCTTCAAGAGCTTGACGGCCCCGTCGTGGTCGCCGCGCTCGGCCAGCAACTCCGCCCATTCGAGCCGGGCCTCGACGGCCAGGGCCGCGTCCGGGAACTCGGCGACGAGCCGCTTGTACGCGTCCAGGGTGCGCGTCTGCGAGTCCACCAGGGGCAACTTGCCGGCGTCGATTTCGGGCAGCGGCAGGTCCGGCGGCGGCGTGCCGGGCGGGAGTTTCTTCACCAGCGCGGCGACCTGCTTCTGCTGCAAGTCCTTGCGGGCCGCGTCGAGCGAACGGCGGATGTCGTCTTCGGCGTGGGCACGCCACCCCCAGGCGGCGTCGTAGTACATGCGGGCGCGGGCGTCGTGGGCCGGCAACTTGTCGTGCAACTGGTTCGCGCGATCGTAGAGCGTGTTGGCCGCTTCCCGGACGCCGTCGCGGCCCTTGTCGATGGCCTGCTGGGCGGCGTTCCGCTTGCCGTTGTCGGTGCCCGCCTGGGTCAGCAACTGCCGGCCCGCTTCGGTCGCCTTCTTGCCTTCGAGGATGCGGGCCTGGCCACTGCGGAGCGTCGCTTCCGCGCCGACCGGCTTGTCGCCCGCCGACCGGGCCACGTCGTCCAAGACCGCGCGGGCTTCGGGCAACTTGCCGGCTTCGAGCAGTGAGACGCCGTGCTGGTATTTCAAGAGCGGCACCCAGGCGGCGCGCTCGGGATCGCCCGCCAGCGGGGCTTCGTACCGCTTGCGGGCCTCGTCCATCACCTTGACCGCTTCGGCCGGCTGGTTCTGTTCGCGGAACTGCACGGCCAGTTGGATCAGGGCCAGCGGGGCGACCGGGTTGGCTTGCAACTCGGGGTTCGACTGGAAGGCTTTGAGGTCGTTCGTCGCCCCGCCGCGGTCGCCCAACAACCCGCGGACCTTGGCCCGCTCGATGACGGCCTGCCCGGCGAGCGGGTGCTTGGGGTACTCCTTCGTCAGCCGCTCGTAAATCTCTCGCGCGCGGTTAAGGGTTTGGGTGCGCTCGGCGGCGTCGGCAAGGGACGCCCCCAGTCGCCGGGTGCAGTGGCCCAGTTTCAACAGTGCGGCCGGGGCTTCCGGCGCGAGCGGGTTGCCGGCGACGAACGCCTCCAACAGCCCGGCGGCCTGCGTCAACTTCTCGCGGACGCGGTTCTCCTGGAGCGCGTCCTCGGCCTTGGCCGGGGCGAGCCGCATCAGGCAGTCGGCGAGGGCGTAGTTGGCGAGCGCGAGGTCGCCGACGCGGTCGGGGGCGGGAATGGCGTCGAGGGACTTGGCCGCCGCGTCGAGCTGGCCGAGTTGCACTTCACACATGCCCTGGCCGAAGCGGGCGAAGGCGACCCGTTCGAACTCGGGGAACTTCTCGGCGATCTCCTTGAACTTCCCCGCCGCTTCGGTGAACTTCGTCTGCCCGTCGGCGGCGCGGTTGCGGTCCTTCAGGGTGTCGATGGCCCGGCCGTAGTCGTTCTCGGCGAGGCGGAGCAGCACGCCCGGCGTCAACGGACTACGGGGGAACGCCCGCAAGAACTCGTCGCACCGCTGCTGGCTGCGGTCGGCCTGCCCGGCGTTGCCGAGGGCCGTCGCCAGCCGCTGCAAGAGTTCGTCGCGGCGGGTCGGCAGGGCCTGTTCGTTCCACATGGTTTCGTAAAGCTGCGCCGCTTCCGCGAACTGCTTGCCGGTTTGGAGCGCGTCGGCGAGGTCGAAGAGCATCTCCTGGCGGCGGACCTTGGCGTCGGGGTCGATGTTGGCCAAAGCTCCGGCCTTTTCAGCGGCCTTGCGAATCGTGTCGGTCGCCGCCTTCCGCTTGGCGTCGCGCTCGGCCGGCGGTACGGTCTCGCTCAAGCCGAGTTGCGCCTTGCCGAGTTGGAACTGGGCCTGGTCCACCAGTCGGGCCGGCTTGTCGAGCAGCGGCGTCAGCGTCTTGACGGCCTCCTCGTACTGCCGCGACTGGACCTGGCAGAATCCGACCCGCAGGGCCGCGTCCGGGGCGAGTGGGGAGGCGGGGAAGTCCTTGGCGAACTGCTGAAACTTGGCCAGCGCCTCGGGCACGCGGTTGGCCTCGTAGTTCAAGGTGGCGGCGTGAAAGATTGCCCCCGCGAGGTAGTCGGGCGGGGCCTTCACCAACGCTTCGAGCCGCGCCTTTTCGACGGGGTTGGTTTTGAACGCCTCGGGCTTCTTCAACTGCTCGGCCGCGCTCGCCTTAAGTTTTTCGCAGGCGGTCACGACCGCCTCGTAGTGGACGCTCGCCTCGGCCGCCTCGCCGGTCAGGTGGAAGACGCGGCCGACGAGGTACTCGGCGTGCGGCCCGAACGCGGGGTCGTCGAACGGGGACAGCAGCATCAGCGACCGGCCGGCATTCGCGGTGTCCTTGTCGAGGAAGCAGGCCAGCCCGTGGTAGTACAGCCCGAGCGGCCGCGACTTGCTCTTGGCGTAGGCGGCGTCCTTCAAGAACGGCTCGCACTCGGCCCGGGCTTCGCGGGTCTTGCCGGTCCGTAGGAGCATTTCGGCGTAGTCGCACCGGTAACGGGCGGACGCTTCCGGGTCGCGCTCGCGCATCAGGTCGCGGGCGGTGACGTAGGCCTGGCCGGCCTGTTGAAATTGTTGCTGGGCGGCCTCCGGCTTCGCCTCCTTGAGGCCGAGTTGCCGCCGCACGGCCCCCGACAGGGCGAGCGCCTGAGGGCGGTCTTTGAAGTTGCCGTCGCTGCACGGCTGCTTCAACTCTTCCGCGGCCTTGGCGTAGTCGGGGTCGGGCACGTTCACGTAGGCGAGGGCCAGGCCGTACCGCGCCGCGGCGGCTTGCGGGGTGGTGCCGAACTTGGTCACGACTTCCCGGAAGCGCTCCCGGGCCACGCCGAAATTGCCGTCGGTGTACGCCTTCTGCCCCGCGGCCACGGCTTTTTCGGCCTGCTGCTCCGGGGGCAGCGCCTGCTGGGCCAGCGCCGGCGCGGTCAGGGCGAGGCTCAGAGCAACGGACAGGGTTCGCAAGCGGGACATCGACGCTCCCGGGAGGAGGGACCGGCAGAGTAGGGGAGTCAGGCGGAGTGCGTATGGGAACGCAATTCCCCGCCGAAGTCAATCGTCGAGATCGCCGACCGGCCCGAGCCGCCCGGGGCCGGCGCGGTTCTGGTCCTTGTGCCGGCGGTAGACGGCCAGGTCGCGGCGGAGTTTCGCCTTGTGTTCGTCGCGCAACTCGCGGTAAATCCCCATCCAGTAGATGCGGTTGGCGACCGCGTCGGCGAAGCCCAGCCCGACCAGCGCCAACAACAGGACGGCAATCGACCCCCAGTACATCGTCCAGAAGCGAATGAACTGTTTCTCCGCGTCGGTCATCGGCGGGGCGTCGGCCGGCCGGGGCTGGCCCATCGCCTCGGCGATTTCTTCCATCCCTGACAGGTAGGCCCCGACGACCATGCCGCCGATCACGACCAAGACCGTCGCCGTCACGAGGCGGCGGCGGTGCTTGCCCCGGAGGTAGCGGAGTTCGTCCGACGGGACGTGCGTCCGGGCGCGGAGGCGGCGCAGGCCGCGGACCTGCACCGCCCCCGTGACGAGGCCGAAGGCGACGATTCCCAGCCCGAGGGCGAGGGCAACAAGTGTCGGCGACATGGCCCGGCTCCGCGAAGTTACGCTCAGTGTCCGGGCCGCGGCACCCGGAAGCAAGGGCGAACCGAACTCTTCCGAACCCCCGGCCGGCCCACCGGGACGATTTGCCGGGCCGAAATCCACGCCCGGGCGGGAAAATCTCCGCGGCCACCTTGCGGGCCGGGAACGGCGAAAGTAGAACATTGCTCAATTCCGGGTGAAACGGCCCGGAGCGGTTTCGTTCGGCAGTTCTTCGACCCGAATTCGGAAAGGCACTTCGATGCAAGCAATCAGCGACTTCCTGGGGAACACGTACGTCCTGGTCGGGATGGTCGTCGCCCTCCTCGCCCTCGGCGGACTGATGGCGTACATGCGGATGAAGAAGGGCGACGACGAGTAAGCCCGACGTGTCAAATCGCCCCGGCCGACCTGCCTCGCGCCCGACGCCATTGAGTGGCACGCGGGCGGCAGGTTGGTGCCGTCACCGCCCCCGCGGTTCGGTCCGGGGCTTGCCGGCGGTCACCTTCTCGAAGATCAACCCGACGAACTGCTCGATGAGTTCCAGGTATTCGCTGGTGGCGATGGCCCGCACCTGACAGAGCAGCTTGCGGCGGCGTTCGATCGTGTCAATGACGTGCTCAACTCCGAACCGTTCCAGCGGCCCGCCCGGGGCTTGCATCTCCAACAATTCGGTAATCTCGTCCGCCCGCAACTCCATTTTTCGCGGCACGTTCCGCTCCAACCACCCCGCCAACTCGGCGAGCGTCACCCCCTCGGTGAGCAGTCGTTGCGCCTCCTCGTCCACCGGCCCTTTGCCGTGGATTCGCATGAGCAGGCGGTCGAGGGACAGCGTGCGGAGTTCGTGGACGGTCAGGTCGAAGGCGTCCGCGCACTGGCTGACGGTCGCGTTGCGGAGCCGCCGCTTGGGGCCGCCGTTGAGGATTTGCCGCACGGTGTGGCGGTTCAAGTTCGAGATGCGGGCGAAGTCTTCCTGATTCCAGCCCTTCTCCTCGACGAGCCGGCCGATCTTCTCGGCGAGGTCGTTCCCGGGCACCGCGACGGCCGTCGGAGTTGGTGGTGACATGGCCGCGTGACCCTTTCCCGAAATCGTAGTCCGGCGGCGATGAGTCTTTGTTTTGGGAAGTGCGCGGCGGAACGCCCAACCGGCCGCGCGGAATTCCGCGCGGCCGGTTGGGCGTCCGGGTGAAAAACTAGAAGGGCACGACCGGGGCGGTCACCGGCGACACGACCGACGGGATTTCGATGCGGACCTTTTTCGGCTCGACGGTGGCCGGGGGAGTCGTCTCCTTCGGCTTGGGCATTTCCTTCGGCGATTCCGCGGCCGGGACCGGGGTCACCGAACCGGGGACCGGCGGGAGGGCGCACCCGCCGACGGACCCCGCGGCGTGCGTGCTGCCGCAGTCGCCGGTCGCGCACGGGGACGACGCGCACGGGGCGGCCGTGGCGCAGTCGCTGCCGTGGTGGAAGCGGGCCTTCAACTTCGACAGCAGGCCGGGCGACGAGCCCCCGCACGGGTCGCACGACGCCGCCGCGGCGGGCCGGCTGAACAGCGGCGTGCCGCACGGCGTACACGTGTGCATCTTCGACTTCAGGCGGGCGAACAGGCCCGGCGAAGCCATGCTGCACGAGTCGCAGCTCGCGGCCGACACGGCCACCGGGGCCGAGCACCCCGAGCACCCGGCCGGGTCCGCGCCGGCGATCCAGGCCGTGCCCATCAACATCAAAGCGGTGTTCATCCGGGGAACCTCCAGAAGCGGTCGGAAAAAATCCTTGGCGCGGACGCGGCCCCGTGCGGAGCACCCGCACGGCGAACCCGACCCACCTGACGTTTGCCCAGAACCTGTTTCCGTCGGGTCGTGGAATGGCGGCCCACGGCCCGGCGGTTCTGCGGCTTAGCGTCAAAGATCGGCCGGCCGCCGCGGACGCTTCGCCGCGACTCCGCGAGAACTCGAGAAATTCGCCGCCCCGCCGACCAACGCGCCAGTTGAACCGGGCGCGAGGAATCCGCCGGACGCCAGCGTTGAAACGGCTCCAACGCCCGGTGCGGTTCTGCCGGCCGGCGGCGAACGCCTGGGGCGTCGTCCAACTCCACTCGCGGCGAAACGCCGGACATTGCGCAACTTGCCCTTGCCGACGGGACGCGCCGCGGGCTTCAATACCAGGCCACGACCGCCCCCCGGGATTCGACATGCCTGCCGTCCGCAAACGATGGACTCTGACGCCGCAAGACACGCAGGCGGCGAACTACCTGGCGTCGCAATTGCGCCTGTCCCCGGTCGTCGCGCAACTGCTCGTCAACCGCCGGGTGACCACGGCCGACGCCGCGCGGCAGTTCCTCGACTGCCCGATGACCGGCCTGCTGCCGCCGCACCTGTTGCCCGGCGTCCCGGCGGCGGCGGCGGCGATCCTCGCGGCCGTGCAGGCCGGCCGGCGCATCTGCGTGTACGGCGACTACGACGTGGACGGGACGACCGGCACCGCCATCCTGATACGCCTGTTCGCCATCCTGAAAGCAAAGGCCGAGTTCTACGTGCCGAACCGCGTCGAGGAGGGGTACGGCGTCAACCGCGCCGCCGTGCAGTCCCTGGCCAACTCCGGCGTCGAACTCCTCATCACCGTCGATTGCGGCATCACGGCCGTTGAAGAGGTGGCCGAGGCCCGGCGGCTCGGCGTGGCCGTGATCGTCACCGACCACCACGAGATGAAGCCGACCCTGCCGGCCGCGGACCACATCGTTCACCCGGGATTGCCCGGCTCGGAGTACCCGCCGAACCGGCTGTCCGGCGCGGGCGTCGCCTTCAAACTCGCCTGGGCCGTCGCGCAACTGGCCAGCAACAACGAGAAGGTCGCCCCCCCGTTCCGCGAGTTCTTGCTCGACTCGCTCGCGCTGGCCGCGTTGGGCTTAGTCGCCGACGTGATGCCGCTGCGCGAGGAGAACCGCGTCTTCGTCAAGCACGGCCTGGAGCGGACGATGAAGAAGCCGATCGTCGGCATCAAGGCCCTCCTCGCCGAGGCCGGGGTCGAGGACGACGCGACGCTCAAGGCCGAGGACATCGCGTTCAAGCTCGGGCCGCGCCTGAACGCCGCCGGCCGCCTCGAGTGCGCCCGGCTCGTCGTCGATCTGTTGACCACGGCCAACCCCGTCAACGCCCGCACGACGGCCGAGTACCTGGAGAAGTTGAACAAGGACCGCCAGAGCCGCGAGCGGAAGATCACGCAGCAGGCCAAGGACGCGGTCGAAGACCTCGGGTACGCCGGCGACCCCGGCCTCGTCGTCGCGTCGAGCGACTGGCACCCCGGCATCATCGGCATCGTCGCGTCCCGGCTCGTCGATCACTTCGGCAAGCCGGCGCTGGTCATCGCCGTGAACGACGCCACCGGCACCGGCAGTGGCTCGGGCCGGTCGGTCGGCGGCCTCCCGCTGCACTCGGCCCTCGAAGCGTGCGGGGACTGCTTGCTAAGCCACGGCGGGCACGCCGCCGCCGCCGGCTTCAAAGTGTTGACCCCGAACATCGACGAGCTGCGCCGCAAGTTCAACGACTACGTCCGGGCCAACTTCGACGGCCAGCCCCCGGTCCCGCAGTTGAAGCTCGAAGTCGAAGTCCCGCTCGCCGCGCTGACCTTCGGCCTGCTCAACGACCTCGACAAGCTCGAACCCTACGGCATGGAGAACGCCCGGCCGAAGTTCCTGGCCAGCGGGCTGAAGATCGAGGGCACGCCCAGGAAGATGGGCGTCGAGGAGCGGCACCTGTCGTTCCGCGTCCGCCAGGGCACGACGCTGATGCGGGCTGTCGCCTTCGGCATGGGCGACCGGTTCGACGAGTTGATGTCCGTTGGCGGCACCTGCTGCGTCGCGTTCACGCCCAAGATCAATGAGTTCAACGGCCAACGGTCGATCGAACTCGACGTGATCGACTTCCGCGCGGGCACCGACGCGGAGCTGAGTTAAATCCCCCGCAGGCGTTGCAGTGTCTCGGCGTGCAGGTGGCCGTTGGTGGCGACCATGCCGCGGCGTTGGACGGCCCCGCGGCCGCCGTAGGTCACCGGGCCGCCGTCAAACAGAGTGACGCGGCCGCCGGCTTCGGTGACCAGGATTTCCCCGGCGCAGATGTCCCAGTCGTGGAAATTCAGGTAGTCGTTGACGTACAGGTCGGCCTCGCCGCGGGCGACCAGGGCGAGCTTGACGCCGGCCGAGTACATCTCCGCGAGTTTCGCCGGCTTCAGCGCGGTGACGACGGCCTTCGGCGGTGCCCCGCGCTTCGAGTGGCTTTGCGTCAACACCGCGTGGCCCAAGTCCTCGACGGTCGTCACGCGGCAGCGCACCGCGTCGGCGTCACCGGTGCGGGCGTGGCAGCCCTGGCCTTCGACGGCGTAGGTCACGCGGTCGGCGACCGGTTCGGCGACGACGCCCAACACCACCCGGTCGCCGCGGGTCAGGCCGATCATCACGGAGAACTCGCCGTTCTTCATGGCGAAGCCGCGGCTGCCGTCGATCGGGTCCACGACCCAGGTGTGCGCGGCCCCCGTCGGCGGGTTCTCGGCCCCCGGCGTCTTCTCCTCGGCGACGACCCCGTAGGTCGGGAACTTCGCCCGCAGGTGATTGAGGATGATCTCCTGCGCCCCGTGATCGACGTGCGTCGAGATCGTCGCAGCAGCGTTCGGGATCGGCGTGAAGCCCGCGTACTCGCGGCTCACGTAGTCGGCGGCGAGCTTCGCGGCGGCCAGGGCTTCGCGCAGTTCGGCGGCGTAGTCGGTCGGCATACTCACTCTTTCGGGGCGGTGAAGTCGGCGAGGTAAAGCTGCGTCGGCGACCGGCCGTCGCGCGAGCTGGTCCACATCAGTTTCTTGAAGTCGGGGCTGAACACCGGGAGCACGTCTTGCCCCGGGGCGAAGGTCAACCGTGTCTGCTTGCCGGTGTCGATGTTCATCCAGTACAGGTCGTAGTTCGGCCGTTTCGACTCGTCGGAGTGGTCGGCGGCCGTGTACACGATGTGCTTGCCGTCCTGGTACCAAAAGGGTGCCCAGTAGACCCACTTGTCGTTGTCCGTCAGCGCCTTCTCGCCGGTGCCGTCGGCGTTGACGACGTACAGTTGCAGCCGGTCCTTTTCCTTGCGGTCGCTGCGGAAAATCACCTTCGTGCCGTCCGGCGAGAAGAACGGTCCGCCGTTGTAGCAGTTCTTCGCCGTCGTGATTTCCTTCACGCCGGTGCCGTCGGCGTTCATTGTGCAAATCTGCACGTTACCCGCGCTGCCGCGGCTGAACACGATCCGCTTGCCGTCGGCGGAGTAACTGCCCTCGGCCGTGTAGACTTTCGAGTCCGGCGTCAGGCACTTCAACTTGTCGGCGGCGAGGTCGTACTCGTAGATTTTCATGAACCGGTCGAAGTCCCACGAGTACCGCCGGCGGGCACCGATCTTGGCGTCTTCGACCCGCTTGGCGATCTCCTCGGCCTGGTACTTCTGGAACTCCGGGTCTTCGTGGCTGCTGGCGTAGATCAACTTCTTGCCGTCCGGGTGGAAGTACGCGCAGGTCGTCCGGCCGTTGCCGGGGCTGATGCGGCGGAACGCCCCGGTGGCGAGGTCTTGCGTGAAGATTTGGTAGAACGGGTTGGCGTCGCCCTTCACCTCGGCCTGGTAGACGATCGTCTTGCCGTCCGGGGCGAAGTAGCCCTCCCCGGCGCGGACGAAGTCCTTCGTCACCTGCGTGACGTTGGTCAGCGACGCGGCCTCGGCGGCCTTCCAGTCGGCGGCGGCGGGCGGCTGAATCAGCGCGGCGAGGGCGAACACAATCGCGGTCATGGCGGGACCTCCGGGGGGCGGTGTCAACGGGGTGTCAGTCGGCGTAGCGGGCGGCGATCTCGGCGGCGAAGACCTTGCGCACCTTCCGCTTGCCGATGCGGTCGATGAGCCGCGGGGCGAGGCGGTTGAACAGGACGAGCAGGCGGCCCTGGCGGGTGAGCGTGAGTTCGTCCCGGTCGGCGGCGAGTTGGTCGAGGGTCTTCATTGCCACCGTTTCGGCCGTCATGCCGCGGAGGTGGTCGAGCTGCACGCGGGCCTTGCGTTCGAGCAGGTTCTTGCTGAAATTCGTCTGCGTCAGGCCGGGGTTGATGACGATCACACTCACGCCGAAGCGGTCCAGTTCGGCCCGCAACGCGTCCGAGAATCCGGCGAGGGCGAACTTGCTCGCCGAGTACATCGACCGGCCCGGCCAGCCGCGGCGGCCCAGCACCGACGAGATGTTGACGATCGCCGGGCGGTGGCCGGCCTTGAGCAGCGGGATGAAGACGCGGGTCAACTCGACCGTGCCGAAGTAGTTGGTCTCGAAGATGCGCCGCAGGGTGTCCGGGTCGGAGTCCATAAAGTGACCGGTCGCCCCGATGCCGGCGTTGTTCACCAGCACGTCGGCCCCGCCGAATCGTTGGGTCATCGCAGCGGCCATCGCCCGGTGGTCGTCGCCGCGGGTAATGTCGCCGGCCAGGACTTCGAGCGTGCCGCTCTCGGCGGTCACTTCGGCGGCGAGCGCGTCGAGGTCGGGCTGCTTGCGGGCGACGGCGAGGACTCGGCAGCCGCGCCGGACCGCTTCCTTCGCAATCGCCCGGCCGATGCCCTCCGACGCCCCCGTCACGAGCACGCGCATGCCCGCCAGATTCCGTACTGCCATCGTCGCCCCCGTTCGCTGTGTTGCAAGCTAGGATAGTCACCGACCGCCGCCCCGCCCAACCGGAGCCGAGCCGATGCCGCCGACGACCTTCACGAACGCCCGCGTCGTTTTGCCGACCGAAGTGGTCAGCGGCTCCGTCGTCGTGGCCGGCGGTATCATCGCGGCCGTCGGTGACGTGGCCGCTGTCGGTGAAGTCATCGACCTGGGCGGCCGGTACCTGTTGCCCGGGTTCGTCGAAATGCACGTCCACGGCGGCGACGGCGCGGACTTCATGGACCTGACCCCCGAGGCGTTCCGCACGGTCGCGCGGTGCCACGCCCGCCACGGCACGACCACGATGACGCCGACGAGTACCGTCGGCACGTTCGAGCAGTACCGCTGCTTTCTGGAGATCAACGCCGACCTGGCCGGCACCGCCGACGGCGGCGCGCGGCTGGTCGGCGGCCACCTCTACGGCCCGTACTTCCGCCCCGAGGCGAAAGGCTGCCACCCGGACGCCGCGTTCTTGTCGCCGGAGCCGGGCCGCGACGCCGAACTCCTCGCCTTTGCCGGCCGCGGCCTGCGGACGCTGACCGTCGCCCCGGAGTTACCCGGCGCACTCGCCCTGATCCGCGCCGCCCGGGAACGCGGCGTACTCGTGACGGCCGGGCACACCTACGCGACTTTCGCCGAACTCCGGGCCGGCGTCGAGGCCGGGGTGCGGCACGTCGATCACCTTTTCTGCGCGATGTCCGACCGCGCCCGGCTCCGGCAAACGCAGGCCTTCCCGATGCGCGCGGGCGTCATGGAAGGGACCCTCTCCTTCGACGAACTGACGACCGAGGTCATCGCCGACGGCCACCACCTCGACGAGGGCTTGCTGCACTTCGCCTTCAAACTCAAAGGCCCGGACCGGCTCGCCCTGGTGTCCGACACGATGCGGGCCGTCGATTGCCCGGACGGCGAGTACTGGTTCGGCGCGACCGGCAGCGGCGAGCGCGTCCGCAAGCGCGGCGGGGTCGGCGTCACCCTCGACGGCGCGGGGCTGGCGTCCGCCGTCGTCGGCCTCGACCACGCCGTGCGCCTCATGGCGTCGTACCCGTGGGCCGACCTGCCGGGCGTCGTCCGCATGGCCTCGCTGACGCCCGCGCGCAACCTGGGGCTGGACGCCGAGTGCGGCAGCATCGAAGTCGGCAAGCGGGCCGATCTCGTCGCTATGGACGGCGGTTTCGCGGTCACCGACGTGTTCGTCGGCGGGGTTAGAATCGGTAGATGATGTCGAACAGAAAGCGGTAGCGGAAGAAGTCCCGGTTGCCCGCCAGCGGCACCTCGAACGCCCCGCCGAACTCCAGGCTCTTCGACAGGCGGTAGCGCGCCCCGAGGGCACCGGTGAGCAGCGAACTGCCCTTGGCCAGCGACCCGAAGTTGACCAGGTCGCGGCCCTCGCCGGCCAGGAATTGCGAATTACCGTTGGTCGTGTACTGGAACCAGTTCACTTCCGCGAGCGGGAAGAACTTCTGCCGGTTCATCAGGTCGAACGACACGTGCCCGCTGGCGTAGAAATAGTCGCTCCGCAGGTTGTTGACCGAGTACGAGTACCCGGCGTTGGCCAGGGCGTTGAACCCGCCGAGCCGCGTCTTCAGGAAGGTTTGGCCGACGCTGACGTAGGGCACGAGGCCGAGCTTGCCGGTGTTCTGGTAGACGGCACTCGACCCCAACGGCACCTGGAATTGCAGGCCGGCGGCCAGCAGCGTGCCGAAGTCCAGGTCGCGGAGGATCGTCACCTTCGGGCCGAACCAGAATTCGCTCAGGCCGGTGTGGCTGCCCAGGTCCGAGTCCCCCGACGCGGTCACCCCGCTCAGGCCGATCTTGTTCAACGTCACCGACAACCGGTTCGTAATCGCCAGGCTGCCGCGGACGCCGACGTACCACAAACTGCCGCCCTGGAAGTTCGGCTGGGAGGTCGGGATCCGCTGGTAAATCCCCAACGGCCGGACTTCGCTGAGCGACCGCGGGTCTTCAAACAGGAACGGGTTGGTCACCGGGGAAATGAACGTGTCGAACTCGCGGTCGCTGCAAAACAGCCCGTCGCGGTCGAAGTTGAACACCCGCCCGAGTCGCCGGCCGAAGCCGTCGTCCTCGCCCCCGGCGTCCAGGAGCCGGCGGCGGGCGGCCGTCCGGGCCTTGTCCCGCGTCGCCGAGAGCGTGTCGTCGAGGTCGCGCTCGGCCTCCCCGAGTCCGGTCTCCCCCCGGCGGCGCACGTCCTGGAAGAGGTCATCGGCACGGGTCGGAGTCGAATCCGCGTCGCGGCGGGCGGTGTGGGTTGGCGTCGCGGTTTCGTGGGAGACCGCCCGGACTTCGGGCTTCCAGCGCAACCGGGCGGCCCGGGGCGGCAGTTCGCCGGATTCGCGCGACGGGGTCGGGGCGATCGGCGCGAGCAGGACCGGTTCCTGGGCGCTGACGGCACCCGCCAGGAGAAGCCCATAGATGCCGCACAGCCACCGCATGTCCGCCCCTCGCGCTCACAACCCACGTGATCGGTATCGACGCGGCGACCGTCACGACCTGAACCAAACCCTAAACCCGGCAGAATCGCGCCGGGATTGGCTCAAGTTTTGAGGACTTCCGGCGGGACGAGGGGCAGTCGCATTTCGACGACCGTCCCCGCCGGCCGGTTCGCCGCCGCGGTCACCGTCCCGCCTAACGCGGCGACGACGCGCGCCGTGACGGCCAGGCCCAAGCCGTGGCCTTTGACGCCGCGTAACCGGGAAATGTCGGCCCGGAAGAACGGCTCGAAGACGCGCGGCACGGCTTCGGCGGGGATGCCGATGCCGTCGTCGAGGACGGCGAGGCACACCGCCGACCCGTCCGCGCTGAGCCGGACGACCACCGGCGTGCCCGGCTCACTGTACTTGAAAGCGTTGTCGAGGACGTTGTCGAACGCCTGCGCCAAGAGCGTCGGCTGGGCCAGCACTGTCAGCGGGCCAGCCCAAGCGAGTTCCCGCGTCACGTCGGCGGCCCGCGGGTGGTCGGCCCAGGTCTCGTCGAGGTGCCGGGAGAGCCAGCCGGCGAGTTCGACCGCTTCGAGGTCCGGCGGTCGGGCCTCGGCGTCCGCGCGGGCCAGGAAAAGTAACGACTCGACGATCTGCGTCAAGCGGTCCGTTTGGGCGATCGACGCGGACAAGACTCGGCGGTAGTCGGCCGGGTCGCGCTCGCGGCGCAGGGCCACTTCGAGCGTGCCGCGGAGCACCGTCAGCGGCGTCCGCAGTTGGTGCGACGCCTCGGCCGTGAAGTGCCGCTGGCGGGCGAACGACTCCTCCATGCGGGCCAGCAGGCCGTTGAATTTGACGGCCAGTTCGCGCAACTCGTCGTCCGGCGTCGGCACGCCCACGCGGGCACCCAGGTCGGCCGCCGTGATCCCCTGAACCGCCCCGGCCATCCGCCGCACCGGCAGCAGCGCCCGCCGGCAGACCCACCGGCCGGCGACCGCGGCCAGCCCCAGAATGGCCACCGATGCCGCGAGCAAACCGAGTTCGAGGTCGCGCAGCGTCCGCCGGGCCGGGCCGACGCCGACCGCGACCGTCACCCGCAACGCCCTGTGAAAATTCGAGTCGGCCGCGGGCGGGGCGGCCGAGCCGTCCTGGGCGATGGTGAGTTCGGCCACCCGCCACCGTTGCCGGTCGGGGTCGGTGTAGTCGAACGGTTCCGCGTCCGGCCGGGCGAACTCCGGTAACGGCGTCTGCCCCGGGGCGTCGTCCGACTGCGCCTTGTCGATCGGCCGGTCGCCGCGGACGGCCCAGCGGGTCGAACCGCCGGCCGGCCGGGTGACCAGGAGCCGCGGCTTCTCCGGCTCCCACTCGACCCCGCGGGCCTCGACCTCGACCGCCCCGACCAGCGCGGTCAAGTCCGCGGCCAGGGCGTCGTCGATGGTCTGCCGGAGGTGCGCGCGGGCGAGCAGGTCGATGCTCGCCGAGAACGCGACCAGCACGCCGGCGAGCGTCAGCAGGAAGAAGGCGAGCAGGCGGGTGGTCAGGGTCATCGGTCAGGCGTCCTGGTCGCGGCGGAAGACGTACCCCGTGCCGCGGACCGTGTGGACGAGTCGCGGGCCGTGCGCTTCGAGTTTACGCCGCAACTCCCCGACGTGAACGGCCAGGGTGTTCGACAGGCCGTCGTACTCCTCGTCCCAGACCTGTTCGTAAATCCTCGCCCGGCTCAACACCGCCCCGGCGTTCCGCAACAAGACCGCCAGCAGCGTGAACTCCTTGGCCGTCAGGTCGAGCCGTTTGCCCGCGCGCGTCGCCCGCTGCGCGTCGAGGTCGAGGGCCACGTCGCCGTGGGCCAGCGCGGTCGCCGGCCGGCGGTCGAGCCGCCGGGTCAGCGACCGGACCCGGGCCAGGAGTTCCTCGAACGCGAACGGCTTGCACAGGTAATCTTCCGCCCCGGCGTCCAGCCCGCGGACCCGGTCGGACACCGCGTCCCGGGCCGTCAGGAAGATGACCGGCGTCGTACTGTTGGTCGCCCGGAAGCGCCGCAACAGCGTCAGCCCATCGATCCCCGGCAGCCACCAGTCGAGCAGGACCACGTCCCAAGCTTCCGTCGAAAGCCGCGCCCACCCCTCGGCCCCCCCCGCCGCGTGCTCGGCCGCGTACCCCTCCTCGCGCAGTCCCACCAGCACGAAGTCCGCGATCTCCGCCTCGTCCTCGACGAGCAGCACCCGAACTCCCGCCGACGACAGTTTCGACATCGTCAAGATCCTCTCCAGCTTTCGCCATCCATGAAATTCATATTCTTGCCGATACCACAGAATAATCTGCTGACAGGGTGTTGAAAACTTTGGGGTCTTGTAGGGCAATGAAACTCCCCGGGGTTACAATCTTGACGCTGCAACTTTTCGCGTCAGTGCCCACCTTGAGCGCTGTCAGGGTCGAAAATTTGTAGTCCTGCGATTTCCAGCACATTGGTACCAAGGTGCCGTCCGAGTAGTAGGACCGGATCACATCGATCGCCGGAGAAAATCCTCTAAGGCGCAAGTCGCTGCTGCGGTGGGACAGCGCGGCCAACTCCTTCTCGACCCGTGCCGGGGAGGGGTCGGCAATCCCGCGCGCAACTCGGCGACCAGCGCCTCGGCGAAACGCAGTCGGGCGCGGCGGAGCCACTGTCGGCAGGCGTCGGCCCGGACGCGGGTTTCGGTCGTCGCGGTCAGGTCTTCGCTGCTCGCGTCGGGAGACTCGACGCGGAGTTTCAAGCGGGTGAACTTCGGCGGCTTCGGGTTGGCCCGCTCGTGGCTCTCCAGCGCGGCCCAGGCGTGGTCGAGGACGGTCCGCCGCCACTCCTCGTCCCGGGCGGGGTCGGCGGCCAGCCCGCCCGAATCGGCGTCGGACCCCTTCCGGCGGTTCGCCCTCGCCCAGTGGTCCCGCGTCCTGTTGCGCACGGCGGCTTGGAGCAGGTCGCGGAACCGGCCGCGGTCGGGGTCGGCCCCGCCGAAGTCGCCCTTCATCAGCCGCACGACGACTTCGCGGGCCAGCTCGTCCGCATCGTCGCCGCTCCGCACGAGCCCGCCGACGTGTCGCCGGATCGCGCGGGCGGAGCAGGCGACCAGCGCCTGCCGGGCGGCGACGGCCGACGATGGTCCCCCGGTCGCGTGCGCGCCGCGGAACAGACTCCATTGAGTGGGAATTGCGTCGAGGCCGGAGTCGCCGGCCTCCGGGGTCACGGCGTCTCCCCGGCCGCCTCGGCGGCGCTCCGGTGCAAGTGCGGCATTTGAGCGTCGGCGGGGAAGGCATTGACCAGGGCGGCGGCCGTGGGCAGCGACCACCACCAACGCCTGCTCCGGGGCCACGTACGACGGCGTGCCCAGGACTCCCCCGGTGCGGGTCAGTCCGCCCGGCGACGCCGACGCGACCGGGGCGACCGGCGGGGCGAGTTTGGCCAGGCCGAAATCGACCACCTTCGGCGTGCCGCCGGCCGCGAGCATCACGTTCGCCGGCATCAGGTCGCGGTGGACGACGCCGTGCGCGTGACTGTGGTGGACGCCGCGGCCGACCGTCTCGACGCGCGGGGCGGCCGAGGCCGGCGGCTGCGGTGTGCCGGCAAATTTCTCGGCCAGCGAGCCGCCGCCGAGGAACTCCTGGGCGTAGGACGGCTGGCCCTCGGCGACCCCGGTCTCGAAGAGTCGGGCGACGTTCAGGTGCCCGAGCCGGGCGACCGCCCGCGCCTCGGCGCGGAAGCGGGCCGACAACGGCTCGTCGGCCGCGTGGTTCAGGAGTTTCAGCGCGACCGTCCGGCCCAGGCCGACGTGCCGCGCCTCGTAGACCCGGCCCGTGTCGCCCCGCCCGACCAACCGCACGACCACGTGGCCGGGAACCGTCGGCAGCGCGGCGGGGTCGGGGGTAAGGCCCGCGAACGGCTCGGTGTCCACCGACGATAGGGTGACGGCCTGCCCCGAGTCGTCCGTCAAGGCGTGGGTCGCGGGCGAGGCCATGTCGTTCGCCCCGCAAGGTGTAATCGCTCGATCACGATTGTAACCGCCGTGGGCGAAGCCGGCCGCAACTTTTCGACCCAAGCCGTCGGCCGGCACCCCGAAAGTTCGACATCGCGTGTCGCGCCGCGGCCCCAGCCCTTAAACCGACCACTGCGAACACGGAAGATTCTTGAGCGGCGAGCCCCGCGATCCCGGGGAACGATTCCGGCCCGCTCCGTCGGAGGACGACTTCGACTTTTTCGTCACCCCGTGCGGACCAGCCGGTAGTGGAAGCGCCGAGTCTCCGCCGCCGACCTGGGAGACCCTGAGCGTCCCGCGTGGGAAAGCGCGACTTTACGGGAGCGGCCGGAAGACATCGGCGAGAGCACTCACGGCGGGTGCAAGATTCTAGCGTTTCTCGCGGCTGAACCGAGGTTGGTCACGGCGTGGTTCTGGACGCCGGCAAACGGTCGAGTCCGGCCGACCTGCCGTGCCCAGGGCGGACCGGGCACGGCTCGCGCTCGTGGCATTCGAGGAGCGACTCGCGCCGGCGTCCCTGGCGGCGGCGGTGGCGGACTTCGACGGCGACGGCGTACCCGATCTGGCGGTCGGCCGGAGGGACGGTCGCGTCGCGATTTGCAGCGGGGCCACCGGGGCGACGCTCCTCGATTTCCGGCCGTTCGACGGGGGCTACCTCGGGCCGGTGGCGGTCGCGGCGGCAGACTTCACGGGGTCCGGGCGGGCCGAACCCGTCGTCGGGGCCGGGCTCGGCGACGGGCGGGCTGGGCGAATACCACGCCCTCGTCACCGGGCTGAGCGCGACCGTCGCCCCGGCGGGGACGACGCCGTTGACTCCACCCGTGCTCCCGCCGCCGCCGGAATTGCCGCCCCCGCCGCCGGGAACTTCGCGGCCGACCTGGCGGGGTTCTCGCGGACCGGCCTGAACGGGACCGACGTTGGGCGTGGGACGGTCACCGTCGCCGACGGGGTGGCCACGTTCGTCGAAGGCGACTCGTTCCGCGTCGGGCTGGGCGAGGCGTTCGCCGTCCCCGCGACTGCGACCGCCGTGACCGTCACGTTCGACGCGCCGGCCTTCGACGCGTCGAGCGTCGGGCGGGTCAAGGACGCCTTCGAGGTCGCCGTGCTGCGGGCCGACGGCTCGCCGCTCGCCCTGCCGACCGCCGCCGGCCGCGCCGCCGCGTTCAACTGGACCGAACGCGTCGACCACAACGACGGCCTACGCCGGCGGGGTCGTCACGGTCAACCTGAGCGCGATACCGGCCGGGACGCCGGCGTAGCCCGTGTTGCGGCTCGTCAACGACGACGGCGACGCGCGCACTAGCGCCACTGTCCGCCGCGTCGATCTCGTCGCCGCAACGGCCGCCGCAGCCGGTGTCGCGCTGCTTTCCTTGCGGGCCGCTACCGGCCGCGTGGATTTGGCCCCGCTGACCGACGTGACGCCGAGTGTCGAGCCGGTCTACGGTTGCACGACGCTCTCCGAGGAGAACACGGTCCTGACGACCGACCTGAGCGTCAAGAATGCCGGGAATTACGCGGTGGCCGGTAAGCTCGTCGTCGCGGTCGTCAACCTGTCCGACGCGGCGGTCGGCGTTATGAACCCCAACCGCAGCCGCTTCCCCTACGACCTGCGAGTGCTCGCCGGGCTGATCCACGCCCCGAGGCTCGCGCCCCTCCCGGCCGCGACCGCCGACGTGGGCCGCACTTTCGCCGCGACTGCGCTCGGCGCGGACGTTGACGCGCAGGCGATAATCTACCGGCTGGTCGCCGCTCCGGACGGGACCGTGATCGACGGCGTCAGCGGGCGAATCTCCGTCGCGTCGGCCGCGTCGGACATCGGCACGTTCGACACGTGGTGGCGTCCAAGGAAATCGCGGCGGTGCCGCTGGTACTACTATTCGCAAAGTCGGCATGACGAGGATGACCGGAGTCGTCGTGGTCGCCGACAAGGACCCGCCCCGGAGTCTCGCCTACTCGAAGGCATCAACCTCACGCCCGATCCGCGGGCAGTGAAAGACCGGTTCCTCGCGGACATCCTCACGCTAGCTTTTTGCCAACTTCGGCGTCGGGGTCGGATCGATTCCCTGAGAGTGGCCGACGCGCGCGACCGCCCAAACCAGCGACCTCTGACATCTAACAGTAGTTACAAGTTGGTCGTCGTGCGTTGGTCGTGGCTTGAACGGTCGAAGGGTTGCGGATAGAACTTGAGAGTTGTCGGCATAGCTTCCGTGTCGAATCAATCAGGTGGCCTCAGAACTCCCCATGACTCCCACGTTCACCTTGCCGAAATCCCGGCGGCTCAAGACGCCGGCGCAGTTCCAGGCGGCTTACGGCCGGAAGCGGTCGGCGGCCGACGGGTGCCTGATCGTGTACGCCTGCGAGCACGACTTCCCGGGGCCGCGGCTCGGCGTGTCGGTGTCGAAGAAGGTCGGCAACGCCGTCAACCGCAACCGGTACAAGCGGCTGTTCCGCGAAGCCTTCCGGCTCGTCCAGCACCAGTTGCCGAACGCCGACTACGTACTGATCCCGCGGCCCGGGCCGACGCCGACGCTCGACGAGTTCAAGGCGTCGCTGGTCAAGGTCGCGGGGCAAGCCTTCCGCAAGCTGTCGCAGTGACGGCCGCCCTGCGAGCGGTGGTCCGCCTGCCCGGCGTCGCCCTGTCGATGGTGCTGATCCTGGGCGTGCGGGCGTACCAGTGGTGCGTCCGGCCGTTCCTGCCGCCGGCGTGCCGGTTCGAGCCGGGGTGCAGCGAGTACTTCATTCTGGCGGTCCGCAAGCACGGCCCGGTGTACGGCGGGGCGAAGGGCGTGTGGCGCGTCTGCCGGTGCGGGCCGTGGAGCGCCGGCGGGTACGATCCGCCTTGACCGTACCTCGCGAGTCGCCGTAAACTCCGCGGACTTCCACAACCGAAGCCGCGGGGGGCGTTATGGGCATCGATTGGGTTCGCCGGGCGACGTTGACGCTGATGATCGTGGCCGTGGCCCTCGGCGTGGCACTGCGGGTGCAGGCGTTCGCCCGCAACCCGTCGTTCTGGATCGACGAGGCGATGCTCGCGCTCAACGTCGTCCACAAGCCGATCCCCGAACTGTTGCAGCCGCTCGACCTGAACCAGGGTGCCCCGGTCGGGTACCTGGTCGCCAGCAAATTGATGATGCGGGCCTGCGGGAACAGCGAGTCCACCTTCCGCGTCATTTCGCTCGCCGCCGGGCTGGCCGGGTTGTTGATCTTCGCCCGGTTCGTCCACGCCGCCCTGCCCGAAGGCGCGGCCCGCCTGGGCACGTCGCTGTTCGCCCTGTCGCCGTACCTGGTCAGTTACTCGGCGGAGTTCAAGCAGTACGAACTCGACGCGGCCCTCGCCGTCGGCCTGATGCACGCCGCGCGGCCGGTCTGGCTCGGCACGGCGACCGTCGGCCGGCAACTCTGGCTGGCGGTCGCGGGGATGGTCGCCGTCTGGTTCTCCCACCCGGCCGTGTTCGTCCTGGCCGGCGTCGGCGCGGCGGTCGGCGTCGAAGCCCTGTGCGGCGGGGACCGGCGGGCGATCCTCAGTCGCGTCGCCATCGGGGCGGCGTGGGCGGCGAGTTTCGCCGTCTGCTGGCTCGGGTTCACCCGCAAGCTCGGCATGAACCCGTACCTGCTCGACTACTGGGCCGGCCAGTTCGCCCCGCTCCCGCCGACGCGGCCGGGGGACTTCGCCTGGATCGCGCACCACTGCCTCGAACTCTTCGACAAGCCCGGCGGGTTCGCGTCCAGCGACTTCGGCGCGGGCGGCCTCGCGGCCCTGTGCTGGTGCCTCGGCGTCGTCGCCTTACGCAAGGAAGAGCGGCCACTCCTCATCGCGGTGACGCTGCCGTTGTTGCTGGTCTTCTTCGCCTCCGGGTTGAAGAAGTACCCGTTCGCCGGCCGGCTGATGCTCTTCGCCGTGCCGATGCTCCTCGTGCTGGTGTCCCGCGGGGCGGCGGTGCTCGTCGAGCGCGTCCGCGGCCTGTCGCCGTGGCTCGCGCCGCTAGTCGTCGGCCTGCTGCTTCTGCCCGGCATCGCCGAGTGCTGGTGGCACGTCAAAGTGCCGTTGCACGCCGAGGAGGCGCGCGAAGTCGTCCGGCAACTCGAAGCGGTTCACCAGCCGGGCGAGGCGGTTTACGTGTACTACGGGGCCGTCCCGGCGTTCGCGTATTACGCCTGGCCGGGGCCGATCCCGCGCGAGGACGTGACCCTCGGCGTCGAGAACCGCAACGGCGACGCCCGCCGCTTCCACGACGAACTCCGGCCGCTGTTGGCCGAGTCGCGGGTCTGGGTCGTCCTGGCCCACCGGCAGAAGTCCGAGGAGGCGGCGATCCGGGCGTACCTCGACGCCAGCGGCCGGTGTACCGAAGTCGCCCGCCGGACCGACGCGATCCTCCTCCGGTACGAGTCGCGCACGCTCGTCGGCCGGCGGTAAAACCCGGTCGGTCCCGTCGCACCGGTCGGGACGCTCGGGGCGGGCGTAGAATGCGCCGGCGCGCGGCGGAACGACTTGACCGAGTCCGCCGCCGCGGATAGGCTCGCCGTAACGCTCGACACTGAGGACCGACGATGCGACTCCGACTTTTGACGGCCGCACTGGCACTCGGCGTCTCCGCGGGGACCGTTTCCGCCCAGTCGCAGTACCGCCCGGTCGAGCCGATCGCCCTGCCGCTCGACCGCGCCGGCGTCTGGACGTTCCACTTCGCGTACACCCCGCCGCGGACCCTCGTCGTGGACACGCCGAAGGGCAAGAAGTCGGTCTGGTACATGGTCTATCAGGTCTGGAACAAGTCCGACACGCCGCAACGGTTCGTGCCCGAGTTCGAACTGGTCACCAAGGACGGCCAACTCCGCGCCTACCTGGACGAGCCGTTCCCGGCCATCACGGCGGCCATCCGCAAGATCGAAGACCCGACCGGCGAGTTGAAGTTGCAGACCTCGACGGGCATCGCCAAGGACAAGATCCCGGTCACCAAGGCCGACTCCGTCCCCCGCGCCGTGTACGGCGTCGCCGTCTGGGTAGACGCCCCCGAGAAGTCGTCGGCGACGAACAATTTCAGCGTGTACGTGACAGGCCTGTCGAACGGCCTCGCCGTGCAGGAGCGCGACGGCGGGGCGGAGAGCGTCAGCCGGAAGACGCTGCAAATCGACTTCACCCGGCCGACCGACGCCGCGCGGGCCGGGGCCGACGACATCCGCACGAACGACAACAACGGCCTCGGGTCGGAAAAGTGGGTCTACCGCGTCGTCCCCGCCGACAAGGCCGTCGTGCCCGGCGAAGCCAAGGCCGAGCCGAGGAAGGACGCCCCGAAGTAACGTGCCCGTTACCCGCCGACTTTCTCCGCGAGGATCGCCGTCAGGCGGTCCTCGTAGCGCGTCAGGATCAGGTCACGGGCCAGCGTGCCGCGCACCTTTAACGCCCGCCGCACTTCGTCCGCGTCCAGATTCCCCCCCCGCTTCAAGATCGTCAGCCGGCCCACGTCGTGCTCGGCGAGTGCCGCCGTCACCCGCCTGGCGTCCCACGGCAACGCCGCGATCACGCGGTACGCCGTGGCGAACGGCGACGGGGTCAGCGCGTCGGCCGTGAGCATCGCCAGGCCCGGGTCGTACTGCCGCCCGCCGACGGTCGCCGCCAACGCCGCGAGCAGGTCGCCGCGACTGATCGTCGCGTCCGGGTCGAGGACGTAGTCCCCCAGTGCGCCGAGGTCGCAGTACGCCCCGGCGACGCCGGTCAGCGTGTCGCCCGACGGCAGCAAGGTCGCGCGGGTGCCGGCGGTGACGAGCGGGCCGAACCAGAAGACGCACTCTTTCAACTCGCCGCGGACGCTGACGAACTCGGCCTCGGCGTGGGCATACCGCGCCAGGTCTTCCCGCGGGATGCCCGGCGCGAGCTTGGCGGCCCACGGGAAGCCGGCCGGGAAGCGGCGTTCGAGCGCCGGCAGCGGCGGCTCGCACTGCTCGACGCCCAGCACCCGCCGCCCGCCGCCGCGCCGGCCGGGGTCCACGAAGGCCGCGTCGAAGCCATTGAGGTCGAAGGTCAGCGCGTCGCCGACGACGGCCCGGCCCGGCAATCCGGCGGCGTCCGAATTCGCTTGCGTTAGCGCGACCATGACGGTGTCGCGGTCGAGCGCCACCACGTCGCGCCCGGCGGCCGCGAGTGCCAGCGCGTCCGCGCCGAGGCCGCAACAGAGGTCGGCGACGCGGGCGTAGGGGGCGAAGCGCTTGGCCCGGTGGGCCGCCGTCGCGTCGCCGCTGGCCATCTCGTAGGCGTCGCGGGTGAACAGCATCCGCCCCGCGTCGGCGAACTTACCGGTCGCCTTCGCCCGCAACAACGTCTGGTCGAGCGCGGCCCGCGCCAGGTCGGCCGGGAAGCGCTTGCGCAGGCGGTCGAAGGCGGCGGGGTAGCTCACGTCCGTCGGCCGGAGGTCCGCTGCCGCGGCCAGGGCGTCGGTGCCGGCCGGCGTGAGCAGTCGGTGCAGGGTTTCAAGCGTCATCCCGTCAGTCTAGGCTTGCCGCCGGTCGCGTCCCGACTCAGAATGCTCGGACACGGATCGACGACCCCTCTCCTCCCCACCCGGGCGACGCGCATGAAGATCGGAATGAACCTCCTCCTCTGGACCGGCCTCGTCGGCGAGTCCGACTTCCCGACCATCGCCAAGATCAAGGCGGCCGGCTACGACGGCGTCGAAGTGCCGCTCTTCGACGGCGACGCCAAGCACTACAAGGTGCTCCGCGCCGAACTCGACCGCCAGGGCTTGGCCTGCTCGACGGTGACGGTCATGAACCCCGACACCAACCCGATCAGCCCCGACGCCGGGGTGCGGGCCAAGGCGGCGGAGCGGCTGAAGTGGGCCATCGACATGAACTACATTCTCGGCAGTTACGCGATGGTCGGCCCGTACCACAGCCCGCTCGGCGTCTTCTCCGGGGCCGGCCCGACGGCCGACGAGAAGGCCCGCGCCGCCGACGTGTTGCGCCCCGCCGCCGAACTGGCGAAGCAAGCCAACTTGACGCTGGCGATCGAGTACCTGAACCGCTTCGAGTGCTACTTCCTGACGACCGCCGCCGACGCCGTGGCCCTGGTCAAGGCGGTCGATCACCCGAGTTTCCGCTGCATGTACGACACCTTCCACGCCCACATCGAGGAGAAGAGCCAGGCGAGCGCGATCAAGACGGTCGCCCCGGTCATGGCCCACGTCCACATTTCCGAGAACGACCGCGGCACGCCGGGCACCGGGCAAGTCCGCTGGGACGAGGCCTTCCAGGCGATCCGCGACACCGGGTACGACGGCTGGTTCGTCATCGAAGCCTTCGGCCGCGCCCTGCCGGACCTCGCCGCGGCGACCCGCGTCTGGCGCGACCTGTTCCCGTCCCCCGACCAGGTGGTCAACGACGGCATCAAGTTCATCCGCGACAAGTGGGCGGCGACCAAATCGCGGTAACCGTGCTTCCCCGACCCGGGCGGCCGGCACTATCCTGAGCCGCATGGACGCCCCCGCCAAGAAGTTCGACGCCGACCTGGGCGAACTCGCCGACCTGTCGCGGCGGGTCGTCTACTTCCCCGTGCGGCACCACAGCCCGGCCGGGGCGAAGCTCGTCCGCGACGCCATCGACCGCGTCCGCCCGGACGCCGTACTGATCGAGGGGCCGAGCGACTTCAACGACCGCGTCGGCGAGTTGATGCTGCCGCACCGGCCGCCCATTGCCGTCTACAGTTACCTCGTCGTTCGCAGCCCCGACCCGTTCGTGTCCGACCGCCGGCAGGGGGTCTACTACCCCTTCTGCGAGCATTCGCCGGAGTGGCAAGCCGCGCGCCACGGCCACGCGAACGCGGCGGCCGTGCGCTTCATCGACTTGCCGTGGGCCGACCTTGCCGGAGTCGAGGAGCCGACGCCGGCCACGCCGACGAACCGCTACGCCGACCGCGCCGCCGGCGGCAACCCCTACGTCCGCGAGGTGTGTACCCGCCTCGGCGTCGAGAGCTTTCACGACGCCTGGGACACGCTGTTCGAGATCGAGCCGGACACGGAGTTGATCGACTACCTGTGCCGCGCCCACCGGCTGTGCGCGACGATGCGGCTCGTCGAGGGCCACACGTCGCCGGGCGACGCTGCGCGGGAACTGCACATGGCTCGGCACGTCCGCGCCGCGTTGGCGGAGTTCGCCGGTCCGGTGCTGGTCGTCACCGGCGGGTACCACTCGTTGGGGATACTCGAACTGCTCCGCCGCGAGACGTTGCCCGAACCGGAGGCTTCGACCCTGCACGTCGAGGACCGCGGCATCGCGTTAACGCCGTACTCGTTCGAGCGGCTGGACAGCCTCACCGGGTACAACGCCGGGATGCCGAACCCCGGCTTCTACCACCAACTCTGGCACGCCCAGGCCCGCGGCGAGACGCAGGTCCACAAGCTGCTGATGCGCGAAGTCGTCGGCAAGTTGCGGGCGAAGCGTCAGCCGGTGTCGAGCGCCGACCTGATCGCCGCGGAGGTCACGGCCCAGGCACTGGCGGCGGTTCGGGGGCACGCCCGCGTCTGGCGCACCGACTGGCTCGACGGCCTAACCGCGTCGCTCATCAAGGACGACACTCTACCCGGCGTCACGCACCCGATCCTCGCCGCCATCAACGAAGTCCTCCGCGGCGGCGAGCGCGGGCAACTCGCCGAGGGCACGCAACTCCCGCCGCTGGTGGCCGACGTGCGCCGGCAGCTCGACGCCCACGACCTCACTCCGGCGGTCAGTGGCCGCGACGTGAAGGTTGACTTGGCGGACGCGGCGGGGCGGGACCGGAGCCGGGTCATGCACCGCGTTCGCACGCTCGAAGTGCCGGGGTTCACGCTGACGAACGACGTGATGGCCGGGCGCAGCAAACTCGAATTCGTCGAGACGTGGCGGGTCGCGTGGTCGCCGGAGTGTGACGCCAGTGTCATCGAGAACAGCCGCTACGGGGCGACCCTCGTCGAGGCGGCGACGGCCAAGCTCGGCGAGCGTGCGGCGGCGGCCCAGCGCGACGCGAAGGCGGCCGCGCAACTGCTCTTCGACGCCGCGCTTGCCGGGCTGGACGCATTGACGGAAGAACTCCTCGCCGTGGTCACGCAACTGGTCCGCACCGACGGCGACTTCGTCAACGTCAGCGGGGCACTCGGCCGCGTCCTGTTCCTGTACCACTACGACCCGGTGCTGGGCGTCACCGGCCGCGCCGACGTGGCCGGGCTACTGTGGGAGACTTTCGACCGCTCCTTGTGGCTGCTCGAAAGCCTGGGCCAGTCGCGCGGCCTCGAAGTGGCTGTCTTCGCCGGCGTCCGCGACATCCTCGACACCTTCGAGCGCTGCGAGGCCGCGTTGGGCCTGAACGGCGACGACCTGCGGGACGTGTTCCGCCGCGTTGCCGCCGACCGGGGGCAAAGTCCGGGCGTCCGCGGGGCCTGTCTCGGCGGCTCGTGGGTGCTGCACGACACCGACGGCGACACCGTCACCGCCCGGCTGC
This sequence comes from Fimbriiglobus sp., assembly GCA_025362195.1. Classification (GTDB taxonomy): domain Bacteria; phylum Planctomycetota; class Planctomycetia; order Gemmatales; family Gemmataceae; genus Fimbriiglobus. The sequence goes on from JANYHV010000085.1 coordinate 36,147, forward strand.
AAGAGTTCGCCGACCCCGAACACCTGGGCGACTTCCTCGCCGGCCTGTTCGCGTTAGCCCGCGAGCAGGCGCAACGGCAGCGGCCGCTGATTCAGGCAATTCACGCGGTGCTGAACGGCTTCGACCTCGACCAGTTCCTGGCGGCGTTGCCGGCGTTGCGGCTGGCGTTCACCTTCTTCACGCCGCGCGAGAAGCACAAGCTCGCGGTGACGTTGCGCGACCTGCTCGGCCTCGCCGGCGCGCCGGAGACGGCGGCGCTGGCGGTCAGCGCCGAGACGGCGATGCAGGCGCTCGTGCTCGAAGACCGGCTGACGACCTTGGCGAAGACTTACGGCCTGCGGGGGTTCGACTCATGACGGCGCGCGACCACCTGACCCGCTGGCGACTCGTGCTGGGGGCCGACGCCGAACAGGGTTTGGGCCAGGGCCTCGGCGGCAACGCCGCGCGGCAAGACGCCGCTCTGGAGTACCTGTACGGCCGCGAGTACGGCCAGGGCCGCAACGTCCGTGGCCGGGGGACGCCGGGGTCGCCCGGTAGTAGCGACGACTCGGTGCTGAGCGTGCCGGAATGGATCAACGACGTTCATGAACTCTTCCCGCAGCGCACCATCGAGCGCCTCGAAAGGGACGCCCTGGAGCGCTACAGCATCACCGAACTCGTCACCAACGCCGACCTCCTGAGCCACGCGCAGCCCAGCCCGACACTGTTGAAAGCGGTGTTACAGACGAAGCACCTGATGAACCAGGAGGTGTTGGCGGTCGCGCGGCAACTGGTGCGGCGGGTCATCGAACAGTTGCTCGAAAAGCTCGCCCGGCCGGTCCGCTCGGTGTTCCTCGGGGCGGCCAACCGGCAGCGGCGGTCGTTCCAGAAGGTTGCCAAGAACTTCGACGCGCGGGCCACCATCCGCGCCAACCTCCGGCACTTCGATGTCGAGAAGCGGCAACTCAGCATCCGCACGCCGCACTTCCTGAGCCGCGTCCGCCGGCAGTGCGACCGCTGGCAAGTGATCATCGTCGTGGACCAGTCGGGCAGCATGGTCGATAGCGTCATCCACGCGGCCGTCACGGCGTCGATCTTCTTCGGCATCCGCACGCTCAAGTCGCACCTGATCGCCTTCGACACCAACGTCATCGACTTGACGAGCGACTGCCACGACCCCGTCGAGACGCTGATGAAGGTGCAACTCGGCGGCGGCACGGACATCGCCGCCGCAATGAGTTACGCCGCGACGCTGGTCGAGAACCCGCGCCGCACCATCGTCGTCCTCATCACCGACTTCTTCGAGGGCGGAAGCGAGTCCCGCCTGATGTCCACGACGCGGCAACTCGTCGAGAGCGGCGTGAGCGTGCTCGGCCTGGCCGCCCTCGACTCCCGCGCCGACCCGCAGTACGACCGCCGCCTGGCGCAACTCCTCGCCAACCTGGGCATGCACGTCGGCGCGATGACCCCGGGCGAACTCGCCGAGTGGGTGGCGTCAAAGGTGAAGTGATGCTGTACCGGGACTCACTCCGGCGGGTCGGCGGTCTTGAGCTTCGTGCCGGTGCGGATGTCGGGGGTCTCGCCGGGGGAGCGCTCGGGCGGGGTCGCGTCCCAGTCGCCGTCGAACCCGACGCGGACGCCCTCGACGTACAGGCGGTGCATTTCTTTCGGGTGGAACTGGATGCCGTTGTCGTGGGCGAGGAAGTCCTGCCGCAGAGCACTGACGTGGAAGTTGACCCCGTGCAGTTGGGCCATGTGGTACAGGTTGGCCACGTCCCGGCGGATCTGCGAGTGGATCACGGCCCCGCCGCTGGCCCCCAGCACCTTCAGCACGCGCGGCTGGACTTTCGCCTCGGACGGGTAGAACTTGCCGGCGATGATGACGTACAGGTTGGCCGCGCCGGCCTCGGCGTCGGCCGCCTCCTCGAAGACGCCCGGCGGGACGAACACGGGGCCGTTGACCCCGCCGTCGACGTGCAACTCGCGCTTCGACTCGCCGTTCACCTCGACGGCCAAACTCACCGGCGGGAAGACCCCGGGGATCGAGCACGACGCCAGGATCACGTCGCGGATGAGCGTCCGGCTCGCGTCGGTGTTGCGGGCGGCGATCGCGCCCAGGTCCCAGACGACCGACCGGCGGGTTTCGAGGTTCATCGTGGCGACGTACAGCCGCCGGCCCTTGGCGTGCTCCTTGGCGATCTCGCCGAAGACTTCCGCCGTCAGGTTCGTCTCGATCATCGCGCGCAACGGGGTGCCGAGGGCGACCGAGTCGCGGAACGGGATGGTCGCCCAGACCCGGACGCGGAGCACGTCGGCCTGGCCGATCTCGGTGTAGAAGCGGCGCAAGTTGTCGTCGTGCTTGGGGCCGAGGAACGCGAGCGGAGCGATCAGTGCGCCGGTGCTGATGCCGGTGACCACGTCGAAGTCCGGCCGCTTGTTCGACCGCGTCCAGCCGTTCAGGATGCCGGCCGTGTACGCCCCGTACGAGCCACCGCCGGACAGGGCGAGGACGTTCAGCGGCTTGCGCGGCGGAGTAGCGACTTCGAGGGACACCGCCGGGGCCGGCTTCTTGACCGGGCCGTCGGCGATGACGTGCTTCGTCAGGCGGCGCGGCAGCAGCCACGTCGGCGTGCAGCCGCACGCGGCGATGAAAACGACGACGAGGGCGGCGGAACTTCTCCTCATGCCCCGAGCAATACCCGCGGAGTCGGCCCACCGTCAAGCCAATTTTGACGGCACGCGGAAGTTCGCCTATCCGTGCCGAAATCGACCGGGTATGTTCGCCCGACTGCCGGCGAGAACCCTTTCCCCGTTGGAGCCGCATGACGCTCGCCACTCTCGCCCGCGTGCTGCCGTACTTGGCGGGGCCGGCGGTCAGCTTCTCCGCGGTCGGCCACTTCTGGCCGCTCCTGGAAGTCCGGTTGACGCGGCAACTCTGGTACGTTGCCGTTCTCGTCGGCGCGGTCGCGCTCGCCCGGCCAGTGGCGTGGCTCGTGTGGGCCGTCGGGCGGGGCTGGGCGGTCGAGTCGCGCGGGGGCCGGCGGCAGGCCGTCGCCGCCTGCGTTGGGTTCGCGGCGCTCCTCGCCTGCGGCATCGGCCAGCGTGTCGGCGACAACATGTGGCTGCAAACCCCGTCGGCCCGGGCGGTGCTATCGCCGGCGCTGTGGGCGTCCGATGTTGCGGCGTTAACGCTGGTCCTCGGCGGGCTGCTCGTCGTCGCTTACCCGCCCCGACCTGCGACCCCTGCGTTCGACCGAGTGCCGCTCACACGCGGCCAGGTGGGGCTTGTTGGCGTCGCCGCGTTGACCCTGGCGTGGATTGCGGTCGCGGTCTGGCACTTCGTGGCCCACGAGCGGACGGCGCACTACTGGGACTACGCCGGGTACTGGCTCACCTGCTCGGCCTACGCCGAGACCCTCGCCCGGTCACCGGCGGCCGCGTGGTGGCAACTCTTCGACTCCTTCGGCGCGAGCGACTACACGCTCCTCCCCGCACTGCCGCCGAGCCTCGTCATGGCCGTCGCGGGCGACGGCCGGCTGGCTTATGAACTCGCCGTCGGCACCCTGTACGGCGGGGCGGTGGCGCTGGCCGCGGTCCTGGCGGTCGCCTCGGTCGCGCGGCGGTTCGGCCTCGTCGTCGGGCCGGTGGCCGCCGCGGGGGTCGCCGGCCTGGCCGTCACCTGCCCGGTGATTTGGGACCCGACCTTTCGCGGCTACCTCGACCTACGCGGCGTCGCCTTGGCGCTCGCGGTTTTGGCCGTCTACCTGTCGCGGCCGGCGGACCAATTGCGCTGGCAACACGTCCTCGCGGTCGGGGCCGTGTTGGCCGCGCTGATGTTGTTCCGCCGCTGGTACAGTTTCTGGGTCGTCGCGTTCCTCGTGGTCGCGCTGGCCGAGGCAACACTTGTGACCGTCGGCCGGTCGCGCGCCGCCGGGCGATTCGCCTTCCGGCTCGGCGACTGGCGGGCGGGCGTCGTCGCGGCCGGGATCGCCTTCGTCCTGTTCGCGGCGTTCGCCTGGCCGACTCTGCGGCGGGTCGCCGCGACCGATTACGCCGACCTCTACGCCGGGTACCGCAGCCCCGCCGACATCTGGGAGCGACTCGACAGCCTGATGCGCGAGATCGGTTACGGTTACGCGGTCGCCTACGTCGTCGCGGCCGCGGTCGTCGTCGCCCGCCCCGGCGGCCGGCGCGCCGGGCTGTTCGCCACGGCAATGCTCCCGGTCGTTCTCGCCCACTTTTACCGCGTTCAAGACATGGGACCGCACCACCGGCTCTTGCTGGCTCCGTCGTACCTCCTGGTCGGCGGACTGGCTCTCGTCCACTTACTCCGGGCACCCCGCGCGGTCCGGGTGGTCGGCCTCGGCGTCGTCGGCGCGCTCGCGGTGACGGGGTTCGCGTTGAACTTCCTGCCCGATCTCGGCCCGACGAGGGCGGGGTTGGAGCCGTGGGTGACCCGGCAGACAACCTACCCCGAAGTCCGCGACGACATCGGCGAGTTGCTGGCCCTGGCCGACGACGCCGAGAGGGCGTGCGCGGAACGCGACGCGACCTTCGTCGTCCTCGCCAGTTCCGTCACGTTGAACCAAACGCACGTCGTCACGGTCCGCCAGTCCCTGGGGCTGCCACGGCCCGCAGTGTCCCGGCAACTGATCCTGTCGGAAGTGGACAAAGTCTCCGGCTTCCCGGACACCTTTTTCGACTGCGCGGTGGTCGTCGCCGCCGACCCGCCGCAACTCCACCTGCGGGCCAAAGAGCAGGTCATCGTGCAGACATTGGCCCGACAGGTCTGGGCCGGGGAAGGGCTGGGGGCCGCGTTCGAGCGGTTGCCGCAGGTCTACGTTTTGAAGGACGGCGTCCGCGCACAAATCTTCGTCCGGCGGCGGGCGTTCACCGCGCGCGAAGTGGACGACTTCTGCCGGGTGCTGCGCGACGCCCACCCGGCGAAGCCGATCGTCTCGACGCCCCGCCGGCCGATCCTCGACGCGGGCAACGGCCCGAACGGCTGACGCCGGGTCCGCGGCTCGGTGCTTGTGCGGCGGCGGTCGGGGGCGTAGTTTAGGGGCAGTCGCGTTGCCCCCGGGAACCGGTTGAGAGGCTGGCCATGAGCGAAGTGTCTGCCGAAGTGAAGCTGACGCGGATGAAGGAGTTCATGCAACTCCTGCCGCTGACGATGGAAGTCGCGGGCCTGGCCGAGTGCCACCCGGACCGCGCGTTCACGGCCGACCAGATGGAGGCCCGGCTCATCTCGATCCGTATGGCGTACAAGGCGTCCCGCGCCTTCCTGCGCGAAATCGCCGAGACCGGCGGCGGTTAACCCCGGGTTGCGATTACCGTCGCCGTGGCGAAACTCCGGCAGTGCGCCGTCGTCACGTGCCAGCCCGTCACGCGGAGGGTTGCCGCGGCCGCTCCGACGCCGCCGGAAACCTGCAGCCTCGGCGGTCCGGTCCCGTTCGCTTGGACGGCCACGTCGGCCCAGGATATGCCGCGGTGCCAGCTCAGCCCCAGGCTCCGCAGGGTCGCCTCCTTGGCCGCCCAGACGGCCGCGTAGTGCTCCGCGGCGTGGACACGGTCGCCGCACGCGGCCCGCTCGTCGGCCGTGAAGACGCGGGCCAGGAAGGCGTCGGCGTGCCGTTCGAGCAGGTGCCGGACCCGCGCGACTTCGAGGATTTGCGACCCCACGCCGACGATCTCCATGCCGTGCCCGCCCCCGCCTCGTGTCCCGCCCGCCGCGACCCGTCGCTAGAATCACTCTATGTGCTCCCACGGGCCGAGGTCTTGCCGACATGCCGAGTCCCGAAACAAGTGACCTGCTCGCCGGGCTGACCCCGCCGCAGCGGGACGCCGTGACGCACGTCGACGGGCCGCTCCTGATCCTCGCCGGGGCCGGGTCGGGCAAGACCCGCGTCATCACCCGCCGCGTGGCCTACCTGTTGTCGCAGGGCGTGCGGGCGCACAACATCCTGGCGATCACCTTCACCAACAAGGCCGCCGGCGAGATGCGGCACCGCGTCGAGCAACTCGTTCCCGGGAACAAGGTCTTCGTCAGCACCTTCCACAGCCTCGGGGCGCGGCTCCTGCGGCAGTACGGCGAGCGGCTGAACATCGACCGCAACTTCACCATCTACGACGTGGACGACCGCAACCGCCTGGTCAAGGCCGCGCTCGGCACGGCCGGCATCGACGACGTGAAGTTCACGCCGGACCGCCTCGCCGGGGCCATCAGCAAGGCCAAGAACATGCTGCTGACGCCGAAACTCTACGAGGCCACGGCCAACGATTTCTTCACGCAGACGGTCGCCAAGGTCTACCACCTGTACGAAAAGAAACTGCGGGCCGCCAACGGCATGGACTTCGACGACCTGCTGTACCTGCCGGCCCTGTTCTTAAAGCTCAATGAAGAACTGCGGCGCGACCTCGACCACCGCTTCAAGTACGTCCTGATCGACGAGTACCAGGACACGAACCAGGCCCAGTACGAGATCGCCCGGCGGTTGAGCGTGAACGAACCCAACTTGTGCGTCGTCGGCGACCCCGACCAGAGCATCTACAAGTGGCGCGGGTCGGACATCAAGAACATCCTCGACTTCGAGCGCGACTTCCCGGCCACGAAGGTCATCACGCTAGAGCAGAACTACCGCAGTACGCAGTCGATTTTGCACGCCGCGAGCGTCCTGATCGACCACAACAAGCAGCGCAAGAAGAAGGCCCTCGTTACGGCCAACCCGCAGGGCGAACCGGTCCGCGTGCTGACCTTCGACAACGGGCTGGAGGAGGCCGAGGGGGTCGTCGTCCGCATCAAGGAGGCGGTCCAGGCCAAGAAGTTCCGCTACCGCGACCACGCGATTTTCTTGCGCATCAACGCCCTGTCGCGGACCCTCGAATCGGCCTTCGTCAAGCACGGCGTGCCGTTCCAAATCGTCAAGGGGCTGGCCTTCTTCGACCGCAAGGAGAACAAGGACATCCTGGCTTACCTCCGGCTTCTGGTGAACCCGGCCGACACGGTCAGTTTCTTGCGCGTCGTCAACGAGCCGCCGCGCGGGGTCGGCAAGGTCTCCCTCGACCGCCTGGTGAGTTATGCCGCCGACCTCGACATCACGCTGCTGGCCGCCGCGGGCCAGGTCCACAAGATCGCCGACATTCGCGGCAAGGCGGCCACGGGGGTGCGCGACTTCCACCGGCTCATCGCCGAGTTGCGGACCCAACCCGACCTGCCCCCGCACGAGATGATCCGGCTCGTGCTCGACAAGTCGAACTACCGCAAGCAACTGCAGGAATCGACCGACGAGGAGGACGCCGACCGGCTGGCCAACATCGAAGAATTGATCACCGCGTCGAAGCAGTTTTCCGACGAAGATTCGAGCCGCACCCTGAGCGACTTCCTCGAACAGATCGCACTCGCGTCGGACGTGGACAGTTGGGACGAGGAGTCCGACCGCGTCAGCGTGATGACCTTCCACGCGGCCAAGGGGCTGGAGTTCCCCGTGGTGTATCTCATGGCCGTCGAGCAGGGGTTGTTGCCGCACGACCGCAGTCTCGGCAAGGACGAGGACATCGAAGAAGAACGCCGGCTCTGCTTCGTCGGCATGACGCGGGCGATGAAGGAACTCTACCTGTGCCACAGCCGGCTGCGCGAGTTCCGCGGCCAGGCGCTGTACCAGGTGGCCAGCATGTTCCTCGAAGAGCTGCCGCGCGAGGTCTCCCACGACGACCTCGCGGCGCGGAAGAATCTGCCGCGTGCGGCGTTGGACGAGTGGCGGGGCAAGGTCAACGCGACCGCCGCCAGCACCGGCTACGGCACGCAGCCGCGCACCCTGCCGCCGCTCAAGTCGGGCGGGAGTGTCGGCGGCGATTACGAGGCCGGGCAGGTCGTGCAGCACGCCGAGTACGGTATCGGCCAGGTGACCGACGTGAGCGGCTTTGGGGCCTTGCGGAAGTTGAAAGTCCGCTTCGCCACGGGCGGCGAGAAGACCTTCGTCGCGGACATGGTCAAGCTCACCGTCGTCCAGCGCAAGGCGTAACTGGCCAAATCCCGCCGGGAGTGAAAACTTCACGAAAGGAGTCAGATTCCTGGCGGGCAATTGCTTACACTGAGTGCGACCCGCCCAACCGTTGCGGCGGGTTGTCAGCCGTGATGCCTCCTGGAGTCTCCCGATGGTCCGCACGTTCACCGCGCTCGTCGTCGCCGCACTGGCCGCCGGCACGACCCTGGCCGACAGCTACAAGCTCGACGGCGAAAACACGACGATCACGTTCGTCGGCAGCAAGCCCGACGGCAAGCACTCCGGCGGCTTCAAGAAGCTCGACGGCAAGGCGGAAGTGACCGACGGGGCGCTCAAGGGGTTCGAGGCCACCATCGAGTGCGACTCGATCCACTCCGACGACGAGAAGCTGACCGGGCACCTCAAGTCCCCGGACTTCTTCAACGTCAAAGAGCACGCCAAGGCGACGGTCAAAGTTACCAAGGTCGAGAAGACCGACAAGGGCTTCACCCTGTCCGGCGAACTGACGATGTGCGGCAAGACCGGCCCGATCGAACTCCCGGCGTCCGTCGAAATCAAGGACGGCGTGCTCAGCATTTCCAGCGAGTTCAAGCTCGACCGGACCAAGTGGGGCATGACCTACGGCAAGGGCAAGATCAACGACGAGGTCGCCATGAAGGTCGTCGTCACCGCGAAGAAGTAGTCGTGACAATTCCCCCGCCCCCGCCGCTCGACGAAGTCCTCGGGGCCGTGCAGCAAGTGATGCTGCCGGCCGCCGGGGCGTCCGCGTTCGTCTTCGCCGCCGTCCTCCTGCTGGGCCGCCGCTCCGCCAACCCCGGCGCGGCCCTGGCCGTGGGCGCGGGGCTGGTCGCGGGGAACTGGGACAAGGTGCCGATGCCGGCGGAGCAAACCGCGTCGGCCTGGACGCACCTGCCGACTTACGCGGCGATCCTGTTGGCCGTCGGGCTGGTGACCCAACTCCTCGTCGATGCCGCCGACCGTTACGAGTTCCTGCGCCGCTTCCGCGCCGCCTTCACCTTCGCCAAGTGGCCGACCCGTGCGCTGGTCCTGGCGGTCGCGGCCGGCCCCGTGATCCCCGCCGACCCCGGGTTCGACCGGGCACAATTCTACGCCCTCTTCGTCGCCGGTTCGTTGGCCCTGTGGGTCGTCCTCGACCACCTCGCCGCGTGCGGTTTCCCGGCGGAGATGACGGCACTTCAAGCGCTCGTCGCGCTGCTCGCCGGCGGCGTGATGTTGTACGCGCACTCGGCGAAGTTCATGGACATGGCGACGATCCTCGGCAGTGCGCTGCTCGGCGTCGCCGTGGTCGCCGGCAGTGCCAAAGTCGATGCCCGCGGCGCGATCCCGGCGTTCGTCGGCGTGTTACCCGGGCTGCTCGTCTCGGGCCGCGCCCTGACGACGAGTGAAGTCCCCGTCGCGTCGTTCGTGCTGGCGGCCGTCGCCCCGCTCGCCCTGCTCCCGTGGCTGGTGCCGAATTTGAGCCGGCGGACGGGGCCGTGGCCGCGGTTCATCCGGTGCGTCAGCGTCCTGGCCGTCCTCGTCGCCGCGCTGGTCCTGGCCGGTCGCGTCGAGACGTTGCCGTGGCAACAAGACTGGTGAATCCGTTGGCCGAGTCCGCCGCCGGGTTTGACAATGACGGCTCCACTCCCCCGCGAGCCGCCGCCATGTTCACGCTGTCCGCCTTCGCCGACGAAATCTCGCCCGACCCGTTGGAGCAGGTGCGCGTGCTGCAATCGTGCGGCGTCCGGCACATCGAGTTCCGGTCCATCTTCAAGACCAACGTGCTGGCCCTGACCGACGCCCAAATCGCGGAGTTCAAAGTCCTCCTCGACGGCGAAGGCTTCAAGCTCTCGGCGATTGCGTCGCCCATCGGCAAGGTGCCGATCGACGCGCCGTTCGGGCCGCACCTCGTAAAGTTCCACCGCGCGATCGAGCTGGCCCACCGCCTCGGCACACCGAACATCCGCGTCTTCAGCTACTACCCGCCGGCCGACGTGCCGTTCGCCGGGGACTGGTCGCCGTACCGCGACGAGGTGGTCCGCCGCACGGCGTTCAAGGCCGACCTCGCGGTCAAGGCCGGCGTCGTGCTGTTGCACGAGAACGAGCACAGAATCTACGGCGACTCGCCGGAGCGCGTCCGAGACCTGATCGTGGCCGTCGATAGCCCCGCCTTGCGGTGCGCCTACGACGCCGCGAACTGGGTGTTCTGCGGCTACGACCCGATACCGGGCTGGGAACTCACCAAGGAGTACACGACGCACCTGCACATCAAGGACTGGAAAACCGGCGGCGACCACGGCGTTTTGGCGGGGCAGGGCCACGGCCACGTCCCGTACTCGGTCGCCGACTGCGTGCGCCGCAACTACCACGGGTTCGCGGTGCTCGAGCCGCACCTGCGCGGCGGCGGGCCGACCGGCGGCATGACGGGGCCGGACCTGTTCCCCGTAGCCGTGGCCGCGTTCCGCAAGGTCGTCGAAGTCTGCGGCGGGGTGGTCAACTAACGATGCTCACCGTTCATCTCCGCATCACCGACCGCGGCTCGGCGACCCCCGTGCGGCTGCGCGTCACCGGGCCGACCGGCGGCCACTTCGCCCCGCTGGGGTGCCAGGTCGAGTTCCCCGTCGGCCGCGGCGAGAGCGTCGGCGGCCACCTGCGCCTCGGCCGCGAGCGCTGGTGCTACATCCCCGGCAACTGCGAGATCGAACTCCCGGACGGCGTACCGCTACGCGTCCAGGCGACCAAGGGCGTCGAGTACCGGCCGCTCGACAAGGTCGTCACGCTCAAGCCGGGGCAAATGACCCTGCGGCTGACGATCGAGCACGCCAACCCTGCGCCGGCCGGCGCGATTGCCGGGGACGCCCACGCCGAGTTCATGACGCCCCACTACGCCGCGCTCGAAGCCGCCGCCGAGGGGTTGGGCTTCGTCAACCTGCTCGCCCTCGACTTCCCCGCGGCGGCGCTGGACGGCCAGACGTACCATGGCACGCCGAACCTCGAAGCCTTCAGCGGCCAGGTCGCGGCGCTGACGGGCCACGGCACGACGGTGACGGTCACCACCCTGAACGTCCACCCGGTGCTCGGCCGCGTCGCGCTGCTGCACGCCCACCGGCCCATTTACCCGCTGACTTACGGCGGGGCGGACGGCTCCGACGACTGGTCGCTGTCGGACTGGTGCGACCAGTGCCGGCGCAAGGGCGGCTACCCCGTCTGGTCCGACCCGCTCGAGAGCGTCAGCGGCGTCTTCGGCGGCGAGGCGCTCATTGCCCTACTCAACGGCAAAATCGAGGCAATCGAACTCGACGGCCGGCCGCGCAAGCAACCGCTGCTACCGCTATGGTACAAGCTGCTCAACGCCGGCTTCCACGTGCAACTGCTCGGCGTCTCGGGCAAGGACACTAACCGCGTCCCGCTCGGCGGCCTGCGGACCTACGTCGAGTTGCCGGACGGCGAAGCGCTCAGCCCGTACGGCTGGGTCGAAGGCGTGAGCGACGGCCGAACGTTCGTGACCAACGGCCCGCTAGTGCGGCTCACACGGATCGACGACGGCTGGCACGCCACCGCGACGGCCGTGACGGAGTTCGACGTTCTCGAACTGGTCGCCGACGGAGTGGCAGTTTGGTCAGCGAAACCGACGTTCGACGGCGGGCTGTGGCGGGCGACGCTGGAGGACAAGTCGGCCACGCCGGCGGGATGGTTCGCGGCGCGCTGCACCGGCGGGGCTTCGATGACGAACCCGACGCAGCCGGGCTTCGCGCACACGGCCCCGCAGTTCACGGGCGAGGTGAGCCGCAAGCCGGACGTGACGATCTTTCGCCGAGGGGTGCAAGCGACGATCGACTGGGCGGAGAGCGCGGGGCGTTACCGCGACGCCAAGTTCCGCGACAAGCTGCTGGCCCACGCGGCGGACGCCCTGGCGCGGCTGAACCCCAGCGAATGACGGCCGTTCGGGAATCTGCCCTCGGCAAACGGTCGCGGGGGCTTATCATGACGCCTTGCGGCGACACGGCAACGACTCGGGAGAGCGACGATGGCGAAGGGGAAAGAGGCCCGCGGCACGATTAAACTCGTCAGCAGCGAGAGCACGCACTGCTACTTCACGCAGAAGAACCGCAATAACAGCAAGGAGCGCATCTCGCTCCGCAAGTTCGACCCGATCCTGCGCAAGCACACGATGTACAAGGAAGCCGGCAAGCTCTAAGCCGCTCCCGCGTCCCGGACAAGCCGCAAGAGTGCGACGATTCGCGTCAGCACTTCCGCGGTTTGTTGCACGTCCCACCGGGCCGTCCGCCGCTTCTCGGCCAATTTTTCGACGAGCTTCGCCAGCAATCCGCCGAACTGTGTCAGGCCGGCCGACTCGGTCGTGCGTTGCACCTCCAGCCAGCGTCGTTCGACCCCGGCGTCGGCCCGGCGCAAGCCGACGACCAGCAACTCTTCGACCGCCAGTTGCAGCGCCTCCATTGTCGCCGTGAGCGTGTCACGCGGCTGCGCCTCCGATGCGGCGACGGACGCAGTGGCCGCGCCGCCGACGGGCGCGGCGTCGATCCACGGCAGCACGACCTCCCGGCCGCGCTCACGTTCGACGACGACGGCGCACGGCTCGACGGTCAACTCGCCGTGGGCGACGCGCACGACCCCGCTGACGAACTTGACCGACCCCGCCAGGGCCGCGAGCAAGGCCTCGGTGCCGCCCCGGCCGCCGTCGGTGTACGGGTGGCGGAGCAGGGCGGCGTTGCCGGCGGCGTCCCGGAGCGTGGCGAGGGTCGTCTGGCTCGGGCCGTCGAAGCGGACGGCTTCGACGGCGTGGACCGCCAGCACGAAGAAGTCTTCGGCGGCGCGACGCGGCCGCAGGCTCGACGGCGGCAGGGCGGCAATGCGGGTCCGCAAGATGGCGTAGTCCTCGACGAACGTCGGCGGCGGCAGGGTCTCCCAGGCGTAGGCTTGCGGCTGCAAGCTCACCCCTGCCCGGCCGACGCGCAGTTTCCCGCCGGCGGTCCGCTGGCCGCCCTCGATGAGGAGTTGGCCCCGGGCCACGTCGCGGAAGGTGAAGTTCTTCCCGGACCCCTTCAACGCCTGGGCGTGGGCCAGTCGCGCGAAGTCGGGCGGCGGGGGGTTGGTCGCCGGGTCGGGATGGGCCGTCTCCTTGCCGGCGACCACGACCCCGCCCGTGTCGGTGTCCTGCAGGTAGGCGACGATTTCGGTCTCGCGGTGGCCGACCGTCACCCGGCAGCCGAGGCCGACGAGCCGGGTCTTGCCCAGCGTGCCGACGGTTTGCGCCGCGCTCCCGCGGACGAGGAGTTGCGGCAGCGCCCCGGTGTCGCGGACGATGGCGTCGCGGCGGAGGAGCAGTTCGCCCAGGAGTTCGGCGGCCCGGTCGGGGGCGAAGGCGGCGTCGTGGGTCGCGTACTTGCGGTACTGCTCGGCGAGGTCTTCCAGGATGTCCGCCGGCCAGGCCAGCCCGTCTTTGCGGCAGCGAACTTCCAGCCGCGCGACCCGGTCGGCCCACGGCGGGGTCGCCCCGGAGAAGCCGGTTTCGAGCAGCCCGGCGACCACGCCGTCGAGTTCGGCGATCAGGTCGGGGGCGACCGGTTCGGCCCGACCGGCGGTCGAGACGAGGCCGGCCGCTTCCCCGGCGGGCAAGCGGCGAAAGGCCCAGACGGCCAGCGGGACGTGCGGGCACGGGGCCTCTTCGGCGCAATCGCAGTGGGTGTACCGCACGTCCCCCGGCACGAGAAAGCGGACCGTCGCCTGCGGGTGGTGGAAGCGGGCGACCGGCTTCGCCCCGCGCGTCAACTCGGCGACGACCCCGCCGTCGAAGGTCGCGCGGTGGCGCGACAGGGCCGCGGCGCGGAAGTGCTTCGCCAAAGCATCGTCGCCGATAGTGCCGGGGTCCCACGGACCGGGTGCGGCGGACGGCGTTTCGGCGGCGGCGTGGGACTTCTGGTAAGCGAGGACCGTCCGCACGAGGTGTCGGCACAGGGTCGCGCTGGCGCAGGTACACCGGCCGTCGCGGAGGGCCGAACCGGCGGCGATGGTACACGCCGGGCCGTCGCTCCAGGTCGCCGTGACGGCCCCGGCCGCGTCCTCGGCGATGGTCCCAGTGACTTCGGTCTCGTCGAGTTCGCGTTGCGCCCGCTTGACGGCCCCGCGGTTGGTCAGCGCCGCCAGGTCGTCGGGCGTCAGGGCGAGTAAGTCGGTCCGCATCGGCAATCCGTCGGGGGAAGTGAGGGCGGGGCGATTGTAGTTGGCCGCGGCGGCGGTGCGATGTCGGCAGCCCGATTCCGGCCGCGGCCTATGCTAAGTGTGTGGGCGAATCCGCGGCGACAGTGGAGGCGAAGCGATGGCGAACGACCCCGGTGCGAACCCCTGGCCGCCCTTCGCCCGGCCGCGGCGCAACCGCCGGCACCCGTGGCTGCGGCGGCTGACCGCGGAGTACCGGTTGACGGTCGATGACCTCATCTGGCCGGTCTTCGTCCAGGAGGGGGCGGGCCAGCGGACGCCGATCAAGTCGATGCCCGGCGTCGAGCGCCTGTCGGTCGATTTGCTGGTGGAAGCGGTCCGCGAGGCGGCGGGGTTGGGCGTGCCGGCGGTGGCGATTTTCCCGGTGACCGCGCCGGCCGACAAGTCCGCCGACGGCGACGAGGCGACCAACCCGGGCAACCTCGCGTGCCGGGCGATCCGCGCGATCAAGGCGGCCGTGCCCGGCGTCGGCGTCATCTGCGACGTGGCCCTCGACCCGTACACGACCCACGGCCAGGACGGCCTGGTCCGCGACGGGTACGTCGTCAACGACGAGACGGTCGCGGTGCTGTGCCGGCAGGCGGTCGTCCAGGCGGACGCGGGGTGCGACGTGATCGCGCCGTCGGACATGATGGACGGGCGGGTCGGGGCGATCCGCGCGGCGCTCGACCGCGCCGGCCATTCGGACGTGGCGATCCTGAGCTACGCGGCCAAGTACGCGTCGGCCTTTTACGGCCCCTTCCGGGACGCCGTCGGCTCGGCCGGGAGCCTCGGCACGGGGGACAAGAAGACGTACCAGATGGACCCGGCCAACGGCGACGAGGCGTTGCGCGAAGTGGCGCTCGACCTGGCGCAGGGGGCGGACATGGTCATGGTCAAGCCGGGGATGCCTTACCTCGACATCGTGACGCGGGTGAAGGCCGATTTCCGCGTGCCGACGTTCGCCTACCAGGTCAGCGGCGAGTACGCGATGATCGTCGCGGCGGCCCAGAACGGCTGGCTCGACCGGGACAAGGTGGTCCTCGAAAGCCTGCTGGCGTTCAAGCGGGCCGGGGCCGACGGGGTGCTGACGTACTTCGCCGTCGAGGCCGCGCGACGGCTCAAGGGCTGACCGTCTTGGCGGTCTCGGGCTTGCGGTGGACTTCTTCGAGCAGGATGGTTTGGTCGCCGTCCCCGGCGTGGCTGGCGATGTCGTGCAGCCGGCCGTCCGGCGGTGGCACCACGGCGGCCCCCGAACTCATGAGCTGGCCCCAGGCGTTCCAGTCCTCGACGTGCATGCAGATCGCCTTCAGCGCGGCCATCAGCGGCATCGCCAGGAACAGCCCGGCGACGCCCCACAGCAGGTGCCAGAAGAGGCACGCGAGCATCACCGTGGTCGCGTTCAGGTCCATGCTCCGGCCCATCACCCACGGCACGATCAGGTACCCCTCGACGGTGACGACGCAGCCGTAGAAGATCATCGCCCCGAGGGCCGCGTCGGGCCGGCCGTTGATCAGCAACTCGGCGAACGGCGGCACCCCGGCGGCGATCGTGCCGATGTACGGCACGTAGTTCAGCACGGCCGTCAGGATGGCCCACAAGTACCACTGGTCGAGTTTGAACGCGTACTTGTAGACCAGCCCGCAGACGACGGCCAGGCCCAGGTTGACGATGGTCCGCCAGACGAGGTACTTCCGCACCGCCTCGGCCATCTCGCCGATGGCGCGGGTGACGCGGGCCTGCGACTCGGTACTCGGGCCGAAGATCGCCCGGCCCTTCTTGGCGAGCATTTCCCCTTCGAGCAACAAGAACAGCGTGACGAATAGGATCAGCACGACCTGCGACAGTTGCTCGGCCCCGAACCCGGCGAGCTTTTGCAGGTACAGCGACAGGCTCTCGGCGGAGAAGAGTTGCTTCACGCTCAGGTAAAACTTCGAGCTGTCCGGGTCCGGCGGGAGGATGCCGTCGATCGGCAACGGCGACACTTCGCGGAGCCGGCTGGCGGTCAGCGTGTACTTTTCTTTCCACTGCTCCTCGTTGGCCGGCAACTTGTTGATGAGTTGCGGGACGGACGCGGCGACGGCGGTGAAGATCGCCAAGTGCAGGAAGACGAGGCCGAGGATGCTGACCAGGGAGGCGAAGAACCACGGGAACCGGATCCGCGTGTGGAACCAGCCGGCGGCCGGGTACAGGATCGTGGCCAGGAGTACGGAAATCGTGACCGGGATGAAGATCGACGACCCGAGGTACAGCGCGATCGACGTGCCCAGCAGCGCCAGCACGTTCAGCCCGTAGCGCGTCGCGGTCGTCAGGTTCAAGTTCATAGCGGCCTGCTTCCCCGGAATCGGACGGAGTCGTCGCGTGTGCAGTCTACCTCGAAACCGGCCCGTCGATCAACTCCGCGGCCCGAACGGTGTTTTCGAGCAGCATGGCGATCGTCATCGGGCCGACCCCGCCGGGCACCGGGGAGAGCGCCCCGGCGACCGCCGCGACGGCCGGGTCCACGTCCCCGACGAGCTTGCCGTCCACGAGGTTCGTGCCCACGTCCAGGACGGCCGCCCCGGGCCGGACCATGTCGGCGGTGATGACCCCCGCCTTGCCGACGGCCGCGATCAGCACGTCGGCCTGCCGGCACACTTTGGCCAGGTTGGTCGTCCGCGAGTGGGCGACGGTCACGGTCGCGTCCCCGCCGGCGGGGTTGGCCGCGGTCGGCTTCTGCATGAGCATCACGGCCAGCGGCTTGCCGACGATGTTGCTCCGGCCGACGACGACGACGTGCTTGCCGGCCGGGTCGTGGCCGCAGCGGCGGAGGAGTTGAATGCACCCGTGCGGCGTACACGGCGAGTACCGCGGCTGGCCGAGGGTCAGCAAGCCGACGTTCTCGGGGTGGAACGCGTCCACGTCCTTGAGGCTGCCGATGGCGTGGACGACGGCGTCCTCGGCGATCTGCGGCGGCAGGGGCAGTTGCACCAGGATGCCGTGAATCGCCGGGTCGGCGTTGAGCTTGGCGATGAGCGCCAGCAGTTTGGCCTGTTTGGTCGCCGCCGGCAGGTGGTCGAGCCGGCTGACGATGCCGACCTCGCCGCACGCTTTCTGCTTGGCCCGGACGTACGACAGGCTCGCCGGGTTGTCCCCCACGAGGACGACGGCCAGCCCCGGGGCCGGCTTGCCGGCGGCCGTGCGGGCGGCGACCCGCGCGGCGAGTTCCCCGCGGATCGTCGCGGCCAGGGCTTTGCCGTCGAGGCGTCGGGCGGTCATCGGTCGTCCTTCCAAAGCGTCACAGGCCGAGGCGGCGCACGACGAGGGGCAGTGTATCGCCGGACCGGCCGTAGAGGCCCACGTCGGCGTAACTGCTGGCGTCCGTCCGCGTCAGGTTGAACTCGATCACCGTCGCGCCGTTGGCCCGGGCGACCGGGATCAGGCCGGCGGCGGGGAAGACGACGGCCGACGTGCCGACGACCAGAAACACGTCGCACGCCGCCGCGGCGTCCTCGGCGGCTCCGAGAACGTCCGGCGGCAAACTCTCGTGGAACCAGACGATGTTCGGCCGCAACCGCCCGCCGCACGCCGGACAAAGCGGTCGCGCACCGAGGTGATTCAGGCCGCGATCTTCGACCGCCTCGCAGCCCAGGCAGCGCGTCTGCCGCAGGCAGCCGTGCAGTTCGAGAACCCTTTGGCTGCCGGCGATTTGGTGCAGGCCATCGACGTTCTGCGTGGCCAGCGTGAAGCCGTCACCGTAATGGCGTTCGAGGGCGGCCAATGCGTCGTGGCCGGGGTTCGGCGTCACCTTGGCGATGTTGACGCGGCGCTGGTTGTAGAACTCCCAGACGAGGTCGGGGTCGCGGGCGAACCCGGACGGCGTGGCCACGTCCTCGATGCGGTGGCCTTCCCAGAGGCCGTCGGACGCGCGGAAGGTCGGCACGCCGCTGTCGGCGGACACGCCGGCCCCGGTCAGTACGGCGACGCGCGTCGCCCCCCGCAACATGTCGGCCGCCTCGCCCGCGGCGTCGTCGAATTCGTCGGACATGGTCACCTCCGGTTAGCCGACGAGGACGGCCGCCGCCATGTCGCACAGGGCCTGCGCTTCGGCCAACGTCGGGGCCTCGGCGATGACGCGGACGACCGGCTCGGTGTTGCTCGGCCGCACGTGCAGCCACCAGTCAGGGCCGTCGAGGCGGACGCCGTCGAGGGTGTCAACTTTTGCCGCCGGCCACTTCCCCGGAAGGGCCGCCAGCACGCCGGCGAGCCGGTCGCGGTCCACCGGGTACTTCGTCTTGAGCATGGCATACGGCGGCAGTTGCGCGACCAGTTGCGACAGTGGCACGTCGTCCTCGGCCATCAGCGACAGGATCATCGCCATGCCGACGAACGGGTCGCGGACCCAGCCGACGCGCGGGTCGATGACGCCGCCGTTGCCCTCGCCGCCGATGACCGCGTCGAGGACGCGCATCCGCTCGACGACGTTCGCCTCGCCGACGGCGGACCGCGAGATGTCGCACCCGGCTTGCTCCGCCACGTCTTGAATCACCCGCGACGTGGACATGTTCACGACGACCGACCCGGTCACTTGCCGCAGCCGGTATTTCACGGCCAGGGCCAGCGTCAACTCTTCGCTCAGGCAGGTGCCGGTCTCGTCGATGAGTGCGAGCCGGTCGGAGTCGGGGTCGAGGACGAAGCCGACGGCCGATTGCGTCTGGGCCACCCACGGGGCGACATCGACGAGGTGGGCCGGCGTCGGCTCGGGGTCGTGGACGAAGTCGCCGTTGGCGACGCAGTTGTGCTGGACGACCAGGCAGCCGAGGTCCTGGAGCAACCGCACGCCGAGCGGCCCGCCCGCGCCGCCGTTACCGTCGAGGAACACCGTGAAATTCTTCGACGCGACCTTGGCCACGCTGACGCAATCGAGGACCGCCCGCAGGTGGACGTCGGTCACGTCCGGCGGCACGTGCAACTCGCCGACCTTGTCCCACGTCGCCCGCGCGAACTCGCCCGTCTCGTACAACCGGGCCACGTCCCGGCCGTCGTCCGCGCTCAAGACCGCGCCGTCCGGGCCGAACAGTTTGAGGCCGTTCCACGGGGCGGGGTTGTGGCTCGCCGTGATCATCATCCCGCCGGCCGCCTTGAGGTTGCGCACGGCCAGGCCGACCGTGGGCGTCGGCACGATGCCGAGGTCATCGACGGTACACCCGGCGGCGGTCAGCCCGGCGATCACAGCGTGCTTGAGCATCTGCCCGCTCGGCCGCGAATCCCGCCCGACGGCGACCCGGCCGCCCTTCAAGTACGCACCCAGCGCCCCGGCGAAGCGGGTTGCGGCCTCGGGCGTGAGCGACGACCCGACGACGCCGCGGATGCCGGAGACACTGACAATCAATTCGCTCGCCGCCGTGGCCATGCACCGGACTCCGTGAGGGATGCCACTGGTGTATCGACGCCGCGCCGTCACGCCGAGTCGGGCCAGACGATCCGGTCGAAGATCGCCCGCAGTTTGGCCCCGTGGGCCGCGTGGATACTCGCCACGAAGGCGACGCGGCCTTGCAGGTGCGCGCGGAAATACGGCAGTTTCTCGCGGTTCTGCGAAGCCGGTCCGTGCCGCACGCAGTTGGTCAGGATCGCCTTCAACAGGTCGAAGTCGCGCCGCCGCACGTTGGGTTTGACGTTGACGACCAACCCCGTGACCGTCTGCCGGTCCGATTGACTTTTGACGCGCGTCTTGGCCGCATTGAGGGTGAAACCCTCCTCGGTGACGACGCGAATCACCCACTTTCGCAGCCGAAGTTGGGTGCGCCGCAGTTCGTGGCCGCCGGAGAACGTGAGGTCGTCGGCGTACCGCGTGTACGTCGCCCCGAACCGCTTCGCCAGCCCCGCGAGCCGGCAGTCCATGCGGTAGGCGCACAGGTTCGCCAGCGCCGGCGACGTGGGCGCGCCCTGCGGCAAGTGGGGGCGCTCGCAGAGTTCGTAAAGTTTCGGGTCAGTGAACTCGATGTCCTCGATGCAAACGGTCGTGCATAACCCCATCAGCAGGCGGCTCACGCTCTGAGGGTAGCCGAGTTTGGCGAAGACGCCACGGACCCGCGAGGCAGGGACTGACGGGAAGAAGTCTTTCAGGTCGAACCGCACGACGACTTCCTGGCCGGTGTGCAAGGCCGCGTTTGTCACGATTGAGCGGCCAGGGACGAAGCCGTGGGAGGCGTCGTGGACCGGCAGCAAGGCCAGGATTTCGTCGAGAATCCACCGCTGGGAGCGCTTGAGTCGCGGTTTGGGGATTTCGAGTAACCGGCATGGACGAGTCGGGGAGGGCACCGCGGGTACGGGCGATGGCGGCAGGGTCCGCGCTGACAGCATCCTTCGCCAAAGGCTCCTCGGCGTCGGGGCGGCGGGTGCGGGAGGCACCGACTCGCCCTCCACGAGGCGTAGGAAGCGGCCGAGCCGGACGCTGGTTTGGTGCGTCAGCCCCCGTTTGTTGACGAGGCAGTACCGGTACGGGCAGCGCTTGTCACTCCACTTGCGAAGTCGGTTGAGCCGCTGCACGTCGGCGTAGACGGTCAATTGGCCCGGTGTGAGGTTCAAGTGCAGCGCGAGCTGGCCGAAGGTGGCGATGGCCGGCAACTCGCCGGTGACGGGAACAGTCCGCATTCCCGCTTCGGCCAAGGGCAGGTGGACCGTGATCGACTTGCCGCGACCGCTCTGGAAATCCGAGTGTACCAGCGACAGGTAATATCTCGGCTGCTCCGTCAGCCACGAGACGAGCGCGTCGTACTCCGGCTTATCCGGGAACGCTTTGAGGATGTTGCGCAGCCAGCCGCGTTGACGCGGGGCGGCGTTCGGCCACGCCGTCCGGGCGCGCGACCGCATCGCGTCGCCGACCCAGTCGCCATCAATGAGGGCCGCGGCGAAGTTGCGGAGGAAGAACGTCGCGGCGGCTTTGGTCATGGGAAATGTGCGTGGTGGGGGTGGCCCGACGGTCTCGTGTGGGCGGGCCGTTCCTACCGCAAGGGCGGTAGTGACGGCCCGTCGCCCCAAAATCGACTGCGAACGAATCCCTCAGGGTAGCCCTGGGGAGCTGGGCTTTTGACAGCCCAACAGGCTTGGGTCTCACGCCCACCACGCGGGGGGATGTTCGCCGGGCGGGGCGGCGTTGTCAAGCGCTATTCCCGGCGAGCGGCGTGGCGTAAG
>JANYHV010000301.1 GCA_025362195.1 Fimbriiglobus sp.
CGTCGAGCGGATGGCGCGGGTGCGGTCCATAGCGCGGAACCGGGCCGGCCGGGGCGTCGAGTCGTCCATCGCGGAGTCTCCCGGGCGCGGAAAGACTCGGTGATACCCGCGGGGCGTCCGCCGCGCAAGGATTATTTCCCCGCCCGTGAGCGACCGGAGGTTCGTGCGCGTCGAACTCCGGTCGCTGACGCTCCCGGCTCGCCGGCGCACGAACCGCGTTCACGGTTCGCCGTCAGTAGCCGACGATGATCGCGCTGCCGTCGCGCTGCTTGAGTCGCCAGCCCTTGGCCGTCTTCTCGACGGTCAGGGGCTTGTACGTCAACGCCAGGTCGGTCGCCCGGCGGACGATGTCGTCCGGCCACGGTTGGCCGGCGGCGGTCGTCGGGGCGGGGCGTTCCGTCAGAAGGCGCGGCAGGTCGGCGGGGGGCGGGGGGAGTGGCGGGAGCAGGGTCGCGGTGCGGTCTACGGTCCGGGGGTCGTCGCCGCCGGGAACGGTCACGGCTAGCACCGGCACGCGGTACTTCAAGCCGACGGTCACGGTCATGTCCGGGGCAATGGTGACGCCCGACACTTCGGCCACCCACGGGTGCTTGGCGAAAACTGCGGTCAGCGTGGCACTCAAGTCGGGATCGACCGCCTGGACCGTCGCCGGGGCACCGCCGAGGTGTTGGGCTTCGCTCAAAAAGGTGACGCGGTCGAGGCCCGGCGGCGGTTCGACCTGCAGGTCGGTGAAGGCGACCGTGTACCGGTCGCGCGGGGCGACCTTCTGCCCGGCCGACTCGCCGGCCCGCACGATCAGGTAGACGACGCCGACGATGAGCGACACGGCAACGGCCGTCTTGACGGCGACGCTCACGAGCGGCTTGGCGGCGTTCGTGCGGGGCGGGGCCTGGTGGACGGGGGCCGGGGGCGGGTCGGCCGCCGGCTTCGACTTCGCGGGCTTCTTGCGGGGGGCCGCCATCGGTGCGTCCTGCGGGCGGTGCGGGGCAATCCGTCCCCCGAATGATACGAGTCCCGCGAGTCAGTCGCCGTACACTTCCCCGGCTCCGCCGCAGGCGAATCCAGGCGAGCGGCCCACTCCCGTGCAATGCCACTGAGTTAAGTGATGCGGACGCGGTCTTGGAAGGGTTTCCCGCGGACTTGCCGGTGGTGCGGCTTCTTCGTCGGGAACTCGTTCCGGCCGGCTTTGACCACCCGGGCGGACAGCCGCGGTCGCCTCGGCGGGAGTCGGGTCGCGGCGATTCCTCGCCGCCGGTCGTCCCACCACCGGCGGCCGGCGGGCCCGGTCGGGTCGGTCGGCACCTCGCGGGCGTGACGCCGGACGATCCGTCGCGCGTCGGTGAACGACGACTCCGTCGGCGGCACGCCCGGTGGTCGCGCGGCGTCCGCCATGAGGCCGCGGACCAGGCCGTGGGCGATCATCAGCGCCCGCACGTCTTGCCGCACGCCCACGGGTGCCTTGCCCCGCACCTCGACCCGGCGGTCGGCCGGGTGCGTCTTCAACTCCCGGACGGCCAACTCCTGGTCCCAGCGGTGGTGGCCCAGCGCGACGAGCGTCCGGGCCGGGTCGGCCTTCGGGTCGAGCAGCGTGGTCACCGGCCGCGTCCGCACGCGGCCGCGGGCCCGCGTCGGGTCGTCGTGGGCGGACTCGATGACGCGGACATCCGGGCCGTTGCGGTCCGTCAGGCGGTCGGCCGTCGTGGGGTCCAGTCGGGCGAGGTCCGAGCCGTCGGCCGGACGCCGGCGGGACTTCAACAGGGGGCCGCCCGGCACGCGGCCCGGGACGTGCGCGCCCCGCTCGCGGACGGCGGCGGTGAAGGAAAAGCCCTGAAACCCGGCGTCGTGGAGCAGCAGTTGACCGGCTTCGAGGTGGGGGATCAGGCCGTGCGCCGTGGGCACTTCGCCGGCCCGGACGGGCTCGACGGGCACGTGCGTGACGGTGCGGGTCCCGAGTTCCGGGCGCGCGGCGAGCCGGACCTGGGGGACGTGGGC
The DNA here is from genome assembly GCA_025362195.1 of Fimbriiglobus sp. GTDB lineage: Bacteria > Planctomycetota > Planctomycetia > Gemmatales > Gemmataceae > Fimbriiglobus. The sequence continues at coordinate 1,993 of JANYHV010000301.1, forward strand.
CGGCCCGCGTGGTGCCGTCGACGGCGACGAGCCGCAGTCCGCGGTGAAAGGCGGACGGGCACTCGCGGGGCGTGGGAGGTCGCCGCCGCAGGTGGTGCGCGAGTCGCCGCCGGGGCAGCCACCCGAGCCGGACTCGGCCGTGGGCGAGGACGGACGCGGACGGCCGACCGTCGCCGGCGAACCCGGGCAGGAGTCGGGCGAAGACCTGGGTCCGGGCGGCCCGCGAGTCG
>JANYHV010000365.1 GCA_025362195.1 Fimbriiglobus sp.
AAGGGCACCTACGACGTGCCGCACGGCGACCGCTGCATGCACGAGTTCGTCGCCAGCGCCCGGTCGCTGTTGCGGACCAAGAAGGTCCGGGCGATGGACATCTGCAAGCGGCTGCTCGACTTCGGCTTCCACGCCCCAACCGTCTACTTCCCGATGGTCGTCAGCGAAGCCCTGATGATGGAGCCGACGGAAACCGAGAGCAAGCAGACCCTCGACCAGTTCGCCGACGTGCTGATCGCCATCGCCAACGAAGAGCCGGAGGTCCTCCGCGCCGCCCCGCTGACGACGGCCATCAGCCGGCCCGACGAGGTCAAAGCGGCGAAGGAGCCGGTGCTGCGGTGGAGACTCTAAAGGCGAGCCAGAAGCGTGATCGCCTGGAGTCCTTCGCGTCAAGAACTCCAGGCGCTCACGCTTCTGGCTCGCCGGGTTCGGTTTGGTACGCCGGTTGCATACCGTCGTTCGCAAACTTCACCCACCCCGAGGACTTCCCGTGCTCCGCTCCACCACTCAACGCGCCGGCAAAGTTAGCTATGGTATCATCGCCTGGCTGCTCGGCGCGCCGACGATTGTGATCATCATCGCCCTGTTCGTCGGCGGCATCTTCAAGTTCTAAGCGACCTGGGACGCGGATGTCCGACCCGCTGACGCTGAAAACCCTGCCCGCCCGGCTGGCCACTGGCCCCGCCTGGGCGGGACTGCGCGCCGCGCTCGATTCCGGCACCGCCGGGACGATCGACGGCGCGTGGGGTTCGTCGGCCGCAGTGGCCGTCGCCGCGCTGACCCTCAACGCCCCCGGCCCGGTGGTGGTCGTCGTGCCGAGTCCGGCCGAAGTCCCGCCGTGGACCGGCGACTTGACGAGTTTCCTGGGCACCGCCCCGCCCGTCTTCCCGGCCCACGACACCTGGCCGCCGACCGCCACCCGCGGCCGCATCTCCGACGAAACCTCCGGCCGCCTGCGCGTCCTCCGACTACTCACGTCGGACGCCCCGCCCAAACTCGTGCTGACGTCGATGGCCGCCGTGATTCAACCGGTGCCGGCGCGCGAAGACCTGACCGCGTCGGGCAAAAAGCTGCGCGTCGGCGAGGCGTTGAACGTCGAAGACTTGTTACTCTGGCTGCACAACCACGGCTTCAAGCGGACTGAGGCGGTCGAGTACCCCGGCGAGTTCACCAAGCGCGGCGGCATCGTCGACCTGTTCCCCGCGGACGCCACCGACCCCGTCCGGCTGGAGTTCTTCGGGGACGAGTTGGAGTCGATCCGCACCTTCGCCACGCACACCCAGCGGAGTCTCGCGCAGAAGTCGGAACTCGTCGTCCTGCGGGCCGACCGGCACGCCCGCCCCGGCCAGTCGCCCGACCGCGGTTTCTTGACCGACTACCTGCCGCCCGGGTCGGTGATCGCCCTGCTCGAACCGGCCGAGTTGAAGGAGCAGGGCCGGCACTTCTTCGACCGCGTGAGCGACGCCACCGGGCTGTACACCGTGGACGGGACCTTCGCCAACCTGATGGCCCGGCCGACCGTTGTCGTGTCGGCGATGCCCCGGCCCGGCGGCGAGGCGGTCGCCCACCTGCGCGTCGAATCGGTCGAGCGGTTCAGCGGCAACGTGGCGCGGGTCAAGGACGAATTGGACGCCATCGGCCGCACCGACCGCGTCGTCATCGCCTGCCAGACGGCCGCCGAACTGCACCGCCTGCAGGAGGTCTTGAAGGCCGGGCAACTCGCGGAGTCGAACCGGCTGACGCTCGTGACCGGCCACGTCCGCCAGGGTTTCCGGCTCATCGGCGAGGGCGACACCGGGGGCATCGTCGTCCTCGGCTCGCACCAGATTTTCCACCGCGACTTGCTCCCGCCCGGCGCGCGGACCGACGCCGGCAAGGGCCGGGCGTCGCGGAGCGTCGAAGGCCGGGCGATCGACAGCTTCCTCGAACTGAACGACGGCGACTACGTCGTCCACGTCGCCCACGGGGTCGCCCGCTTCCGCGGCATGCGCATGCTCCCTCGCGCCTCCATCGTCACCGGCCCGCTCCCCGCCGACGACGAACCCGAACCCGACTCCAAAGCCGCAGGCAAGAAGGGGCGGAGCACCAATCACAAACAACCAATCACCAACGACATCCTCGAAGAAAACTTAATCTTGGAGTTCCGCGACGTGGTCTGCCTGTACGTCCCGGCGTCAAGGATTGACTTGGTGCAGCGCTACATCGGCGGCTCGCAGGTCCAGCCGGAGTTGTCGAAGCTCGGCGGCACGGCGTGGCAGCGCAAAAAAGAGCGCGTCGGCGAAGCCCTGCGCGACATGGCCGCCGACATGATCCAGATTCAGGCGGTCCGCGCGACCCTGCCGGGATACTCGCTGCCGGCCGACAGCGACTGGCAGCGCGAGTTCGAGGACTCGTTCCCGTACCAGGAAACTCCCGACCAACTCAGCGCGATTGCCGAGATCAAGGCCGACCAGGAGAAGCCCAAGCCGATGGACCGGCTGCTGTGCGGCGACGTGGGCTACGGCAAGACCGAAGTCGCCGTGCGGGCGGCGTTCAAGGCGATCGACAACGGCAAGCAGGT
>JANYHV010000392.1 GCA_025362195.1 Fimbriiglobus sp.
CCGCAGAAGAGCAGCGTGGCCATTGTCAGGAGTGCGCCGCGGGACGACTTCCGCACGGCCGACTTCTTCCACAGGGTGTCCGGCCCGACCCGCTTGCCGGCAGGGGCATCGCCCGACTTTTCCGGCTCCGGCTCGACCGGCGGCAACTCGATCATCGTTCACCCGCTTGGCGTGGACATCCCCGACGGTTCCGTCGCGCAGTCTACCGAGCGTTATGGCACCCGGGTAGGCTCCGCCGGCGGAAAGTGCCGGCCGCAATCCGCGGGAATCGTTGTGACGCCGCGCGGCACTTGTTAGAGTAGGGCATCGACGCCCCGGAGGACTGCGACGTGAGCGACCCCAAGACGATCCTGATCATCGACGACGACCGCGAACTCGTGGACGGCCTCCGCGCCGTCCTCGAACGGCAAGGCTTCCGCGTGCTGCAAGCGCACGACGGGCACGAGGGCAAGAACACGATTTACACCGCGAAGCCCGACCTCGTCATCCTCGACATGATGATGAAGCGGATGGGCGGGTACCCGGTGCTGGAGCACTTCAAGGGCAAGCCGGACGCCCCGCCGATGATCATGATCACGGCCAACGAGGGCAGCCGGCACAAGCTGTACGCCGAGTACCTGGGCGTGGTGAACTACATCCGCAAGCCGTTCGCCACCGAAAAACTCGTCGAAGCCGTCCACAAGGCGTTGGCGACGCCGGACCCGGAAGTAGTGGCCGAAGGGGCTGGGGTGTGAAGCGGGAGGATTTCTCGACTGACCATTTGCCCGATCTGAACTTGTCGAACGACTTCATGCCGGAAGTCAGTTCGACACTCGACTTGCCCTCGCGCACCCCACCTTCCTCGGCGTCCTCCCGCCTCGCCCCAGTGGTGAGCACGATACCTGCCCGCGATTTCGCTGATTTGCACGGGATCGACTCGCCGCCGTAAAAAACCGGATTTTTGTTTGACATCTGATCGTCAGGGCGGCACGGTGCGTCTGTCGGAAGGTTGGCCAGTTGTCTTGCCTGGAGGCCGCACTCACTTCTCGGGTTGCGCTCATCACCACAAAAATGGAGATTGTCATGACTCACCGCGTGTTGGCTGGGCTACTCCTTGTCTCGTTCGTGCTCACCGTAGTTTTCAATGCGGCACCGCCCGTCGCTGCGGCACCCAATCCGACCTGTTTTTCGTCGTTTAAGTGTAGTCTCATCGCTTGTAAAACCCAGGCACTTCCGCCCGGCGGTGTGTTGGGCTGTTACAATAGTTTCGGCGCTGTTATTCCGAACTGTGCTTGTACTTTGACCGATACTACGCAGTACACCATCTGCTCTTACAGCGGTGCCGGCTCCGCAGACAAGTGCGTCGCCGACACGAATTCGATCAAAGGGTGCGTTGGCACATACACTCCGCCCGGCGGGCAAGCTACATACTGTAAAAACCTCCTGTACGAATGCGATCCGAAAGCGCCCAAAGGGCCGGACGGCCAATACACTGCGTGCAAGGAAATCTCGCAGGAGTAGGCTGCGACGATTCGAGTGCCGCGGTGCCGTTGCGATTCCAATTCTGGTCGTCGAGTATTTACGGGGCCGGCTAAGATTTGTTAGGCTGTTGTATGGGGGGGCGCGATGTCTAAACTCTCGATCCGCGGCATGGCTGTGCTGATTGCGGGATGGCTCACCATGTCGGCAGGGCAGGCGGGCGACAAAGAAGAATTAGACAAACTCACTGTGGCCAATACGGCGGCTGTTCAGTCGATTCAGACTTTGTACTGCAAGGTCCGGATCGACGACCCCGCCGGGCGCTTCGGAATCACGGGCGGGGAATACTGGCGTTCGGGTGCTTCCGAACGATTTCGATTCCTCCACAATGGCAACGAAAACTGGGGCGTCGTCCGCGACGGCGTCGTCCGGAACATGGTCAAGCAAGACGTTTCGATCAGTCCCAACATGCTGGCCCACCCCGACGTCAAGGCGGGGCTCGACGGCGGCCGCTGGCACTGGCACGCCGCGATCACTCGGCACACGGGTGCCAGTCCGTTCCTGTTCACTCCCTGGGAGTCGGCGCTGTGTTGCATGAGTGATGGCGGGAAGAACGGGAACGTCACGTTTTCGGAGTTCGCCAAGAACCACCGCAGCGAACTCCATTCTGTACTCCGCCCCAAGGACGCGCCGAACATCGTCGTGACGGAATTTCGCTTGCCGGGGTATGCGTGTCGACAGCATCTCGACCGCACTGCGAACTCCATGGTCCGCAAGACCGAATCTCGGAGCGAAGCGCCCACCGGCTACTCCAGTTCCGCTGAGGTGACCGCCTTCAAAGAAGGTGCCCCGGGCGTGTTCTTCCCCGAACGCGTCGTCGTCAAGCGGTCGCAGGGCGGAAAGGACGAGCCGGACGAAGTCTTTACTTTCTCGGACATCGCTATCAACAAGCCGATCCCCGCCGAGACGTTCGACTTGAAGTACAGACCGGGACTCACCATCACCGACACCATCGAAGGCAAATCGTACAGGGTTGACCGCGACGGCAAGCCGATCAGCAAAAAAGTGGCGGTCGGACTCATCGCTCCGCCACCGCTGTCACCTTATGAGGCGACTCCCGCCAGTGTTACGCTCGAAGAGCCTGGCCCGTGGGGGTGGTGGATCCTCCCGCTCGCGGGGGCGGGTTTGGGCGTTGTGTTTATCGCGTGGTTGGTGGTGCGCGTCCGTTCGTCGCGAGATTAATTCTTGCTCCCCGATCACCCGAAGGTCTTCCCATGCGCCGTGCGATACTCTTACTCGCGGCAGTTGTCGTAGCCGCAGGTCTGGTGACCGGCGCGAGCTATGGCGTGTTGCGGCTCAAGGCGAATCGCATCACTCCAGTCTCCCCCGAGCCGGTCATCGACTGCCCCTCCGTTGTCGATGCGGGCGAGGCGGAAATCTACTCAGTTGCCCTCGGCCGGTTTACCGTGACCAACCGGGGCGGGCGTGAACTGGTCTTGAACGACATCCGCACCTCCTGCACTTGCACGGGCCTCGAGCGGGAGCGCGACGGTACTCTCTTTCGCGTGGACGAGGTGCGGGTTCAGCCCGGCGAAACAGTAGACCTTGCCATCCGCCAGGGGGTGCGCGGGCCGGTCGGGACGGCGTTCGACACCCCCGTCCGATTCCACACCAACGACCCCGCATCTCCTGAACACACCGTTCGGCTTCTCATCTCGCGAGTCACCGGCGGAGTGGAGACTTCGCCGAAGAGCGTCGCCATCGGGTCTGTGGCCGTCGGGGCGAAGGCCGTCCACGTCATCGACGTGACCGATGAATCGCTCACCCCACGGCTGATCGAGAGGGTCGTCAGTAGCGCCCCGGATCGGGTGCGGGTTCGGTTGATTCCCCGGTCATCGCCCAACGATCCACTGGCCCGGATTGAGGTCGAGGTCGATTCGCGCTCGGCCGGGCCGGTGGACGAGCGAGTGGAAATTTATTCGGCCGGCCGGTCGTTCCCCACGGTCGTGCCCGTCTCGGGGTTTGTTGCGGCCGTCGTTGAAATTTCCCCGAAAACACCGGTCGTGCCCCGCCAGTCGGAGGGGCGACTGACCTTCACCGCGACCGCGCTTTGCCGCAGCAGTCAAGGGCTGCCGCTCCTACCCCGTGTCGAGTCCTGCCCGGCCGACATTTCGGTCGAAGTGGGTTCTGGCGAGGGCAGCCCGGTCCGCCGCTTAACCATCACATGGAACCCCGCCCTTGCTTCTGCCGGCAACCCCGCCCCGCGTATCGTCCAATTCAAGGTTATGGTGGACGGCACGGAACACGCCGCCGAGATCACCGTCCATTGCCAACCTGAGGGTGCGCCATGACTCCGACGAGTCGTCGGTATGGAGTAACGCTGATCGAGATGCTGACCGTTGTTAGCATTATCGGCGTCCTGGTAGGTATGCTCCTTCCGGCAGTCCAATCTGTGCGTGGAGCAGCGGCGCGGGCATCGTGTCAGAACTCGATGAAGCAAATTGGGTTGGCATTGCACAATTACGAGTCGGCCCACGGCCGGTTGCCGCTCGGCCCCTCCGCGAAAATCGGCCCCGAGAACCCCGAGTGGGTGCTGTCTTGGATGGCTCTGACGCTACCTTACGTCGAGCAGGACGCGCTCTGGCGGCAAGCGGCGGCGGCCTGCCGGGAAACGCCGGTGATTCGGCGTAACCCTCCCCACGTTGGTTACGTGACCCCGGTCAAGTCCTTCGTCTGCGCCGCCGACTCCCGCCTGATGGAGCCGGGAATATCTCCGAGTAGGAAGCGGGAGGCGTTCACGTCGTACTTAGGCCTCGCGGGTTCGTTCGTCGGCCCGGCGGCCATCGTCACGGACGGGGGGCGTTCCATCCGGGCGGCACCGGGGGTGTTCGGCGAACGGCCCGGTAACCGAATCGCCGACATCACGGACGGCGCAAGTCAGACTGTGGCTGCCGGCGAGCGCCCGCCGCCCGCAACGTTCGAGGCCGGTGGGTGGTACGGGCACGCAGAAACCGGCGCGGGACCGGACGAAGATATCCGCTACGGTCAGCCCTGGATGTACGGGAACGGTATCGGGTGCCGGAGCGAGGGGTATCACTTCGGCCCCGGCCGGCTCGACAACCCGTGCGACCGCAACCACCTGTGGAGCCTACACCGCGGCGGAGGCAACTTCCTGTTTGCCGATGGCTCAGTGCGGTTCCTAGCCTATTCGGCCGACTCGATTCTGCCCGCGCTGGCCACCCGTGCCGGGGGCGAGGTGGTCGAGGTGCCCTGACCGACGAGGAACCCTGCGCATGGCCCGTGCCTTCTTGACTGCCCGCTGGCACAACTTGATCCTGGCGAACTACGCCGTGCCGGAGGGGCTGCTGACGCCGCTGTTGCCGCCGGGGGTCGAACTCGACCGCCGCGACGGGCAGTGCTGGGCGAGCCTCGTCGGCTTTCAGTTCCTCGACACGCGGGTGGTCGGGATCGCCTGGCCCGGGTTTCGGAACTTCCCCGAGTGGAACTTGCGCTTCTACGTCCGCCACGAGGGCCGCCGCGGGGTCGTGTTCGTCCGCGAGTTCGTGCCGCAGTGGCTGGTGTCGTCGGTCGCACGGGTGGTCTACAACGAGCCGTACCGGGCGGCCCCGATGGGCATGAGCGTGACCGAGGCCGGCGGGCAGGTCACGGCCGACTACACGCTGACGTGGGCCGGTCGAGTCCACCGCATGACCGCCGTCGGCCGGACCCCGGCGGTCCGCCCGGGACCGGACAGCGTCGAGCACTTTTTCAAGGAGCACAGTTGGGGCTTCGGCACGTCGCACACCGGCCGGCTGATCCGCTACGAGGTCGAGCACCCCGAGTGGGACGTGTACCCCGTCGAGCGGTTCGCGTCCGACCTCGACTGGGCGACGCTGTACGGCCCCGAGTGGGCCGCGATGACCGGGGTCGAGCCGGCGAGCGTGGCCTTCGCGGTCGGGTCCGCGGTCCGCGTCTACCCGAAGGGCGTGCCAGTTTAAACGCGGGCCGGGCGGGGGGACTTCGGCTTCTTCGGTGTCGTGGTGTTCGCCCGCTTCTTGGGGGCTGGTTCTGTCGGCTCGGCGGGGACGACCGTGAATCTCATGCCGAGCGCCTGGGTGATGCTCACCAGCGTCTTGAATGTGGGATTGCCGCGGCCGGATAACGCACGCGAAAGGCTCTCGACCTTCATGCCGGCCTTCTCGGCGACTTCCGTCATGCCGCGGAACTTGGCCACGTCGCGTAACGCGGACAGGAAGGCGGCTCGGCCGATGTCGTCGGTCGCCTCCTCGGCCGCGACTTCGAGGTAGATCGCCGCCTTGCCCGGGTCTCCCTTCAGAAGCCGTTGCACGACTTCGCTCAGGGGTGTCGTTGGAGGGTGCAAGTTGTTCATTTTGTGCGACCCTTGAATTGGGCGAGGTGGCGCTTTGCGGCACTGATGTCCCGCTTTTGAGAGGACTTGTTACCGCCGCACAGCAACAAGACCCCGTCGAGCCCGACGCGGGCATAGTACACGCGATAGCCCGGTCCGAAGTGGAATCGCAGTTCCCACACGCCTTCCCCCGCCGTTTTCGCGCCCCCGAAACTTCCCGCCGTGATTCGGTTCAGTCGGCTCACGATGCGGAACGTGGTTTCGTTGTCGCCCAAGCTCTCCAGCCAGTCGGCGACGGGAATGCTACCGTCGGGAGTGGTGTAGAAATCGACGGTGAACATGCCGAATCTAAACCACGATAGAACCGACGATCTACTAAAAAACTTACGAGAAAATCACTTCGCCGCTTCGCTCGCCTTCGGGCTGTCGCCGAGGAAGCGGAGTTGGCCCATCGTTGCCGGGGTGGGCGTCGTCGAGCCTGGGCCGGCCCAGGCTTCGCACGCCGCGCCGGGGGCGATCCGGGTCAGGTTCATCGCCCACGTCTGGCCGGCGAGCTTCGGGGTGCCGGTGAGTTCGCCCAACGGGATGGCGAGTTCGGCCGTCCACCCGGTCGGCTGCGGATCGACGGCGATGAACCACTTCGGGTTCCAGGTCGGGTCGCCGCAGCAGTCCTCGGCCGCGCGGCCGCTGCGATCGACGCGGAGGCGGTAGTACGTGGCGTAGTCGCGGTCGATGTCGAGCATCAACTCGACGCGGTCGCGGCCGGTCAGGTCGTCGTCCCGGCCGCGGGCCTCGGCCTCGGGCACGGACTTGCCGGCCGGGTGCTGGCACTCGACCCCGACGTACAGGAACTCGGCGTCGAACAGGAAGCGGGCCTTGGTCGCGTACCCCGCCGGCGACTTGAGCACGGCGACGGTCGCGGCCCGCCAGCACTCGTCGGTCAGCTTGCCGTCGAGGTGCGGCTTCGCGGCGGCGTGGTAGGCGACCGCGCGGGGGGCGTAGACCGCGCCCGGGCCGTCCTCGCCGAGCGTGCGGAGTTCTTCGATCAACCGGCCGGTGCGGGGGTCGGTCTTGGGGTCGGCGGGGTTGTCGGCGATCAAGAACTTCAACGCCTTCGCCGCCTCCGCGTTCAGCCCGAGCCGGCGGCGGGCGGCGGCCCACGGGAGTTGCACGCCCAGGTCGCGGACCGTCGCCGCGCCGAACGCGGCGAGCGGGAGTTCGAGGTCGAGGGCCGCACGGTCCCAGCTTTGCGCCGCTTCCGGTCCGGCGAAGCGGAACTTCGCGCGGGGGTTGGTCGCCTCGGTGAAATTGGCCGGCTGGGTCGCCGAGTCCGCGCCGGGGACGGCTTCCCAAATCGCCTTCTGGAAGATCGGCTGCTGGCCGAGTTCGAGCCGCCGGCGGAGTTCCCCGCTGGTGTAGTAGCGCGTCAGCCAGCGCATCGCGGGCACGGCTTCGACGTTCAGCGGGTACGCCTCGCGGACGTGCGAGTAGACGGCCCCGGCGGCGGTCCACTGGCCGGCGGCCGTCAGGCGTTCGCCTTCGATCAGCGCGGCCCGCGGGTCGTTCAACTCGGCGAAGACGGCGAGCCGGCGTGCGGTCGAGGCTTCGACGTTCGCGGCGAGTGGCAGGGCGTCGAGTTCGCGGCGTAGGGCGTGGACCGCCGCCCGCCGGGCGACGGCGTCCGGCGGGACGGCGTTGCCCATCGCCCGGGTGCGCGACGGTCCGCCCTCGGCGAGCGCCGGCCCGGGGACGAGGTCTTTCGCCTGGCTCGGATCGGCGAGGCGGTGGGCGATCAGCCGCAGGCCGACGACATCGGCCGCGGCGAAGTGGCCGGTCAGCGTCATCGTCGCTTCGGGGATCGTGTCCTTGAGGGCGATGCCGAACCGCGGCTCGACGGCGGTCAGGTCGTGCCGCACGGTCGCCGCGTCCGCACCGGCGGCAAGGCCGAAGAGGGTGTGCGCCCCGTGCGGGGCGAGCTTCAAGACGCTGAGCTGTTCGGGGAACGCCGCCGGGTCGGCCGCGAGGGCGAACGCCGACTTCGCGGCGAGGAGCACGGCCAGGTCGGACGACGGGGCCTTCGGATCGACGGCGTCGGTCACGATCATCGCCGGGCGGTAGGTGCGGATGGCGAGGACGAGCCGGGCGAGCAACGCGGGGTCGGTGGCGTCGGCCAGGGTCTTGGGGTCGCGGTCGGCCGTCGGCTCGACGTGGTAGTCCGGCCACGCCTTGACCGCGTCCACGTCCGCCGTGCGGCCGCCGGCGAGGCGGTACGCCGCCCGGACGCGCGGCTCGCGGCCCGTGCCGAGGACGACGGCCGCGGCGTGGTAGCCGTCCGCGGCGAGCTTCGCCGTCAGGCCGAGGGCGATCCGCTCGGGCCGGGCGTGGAGTTGCAGCACGGCCGATTGCTGGCCACCGCTGCGTTGCGTCTGCCAGGTCCGCCCGCCGTCGGCCGTGCCCAGGATGACGCCGAAGTCGCCGACCGCCCAGCCGGTTTTCGCGTCGAGCATTTGAACCCCGCGGAGGCCGGTCGTGACCGGCGTCGGGAAGCCTTCCCAGGTCGCGCCGAAGTCCGGCGAGTGCCAGACGACGCTGCCCGGCCGGCCGGCGCACCAGACCTCCGCCCCGACCGACGACAGCGCCGTCACGCGGAAGCCGGCCTTGGCCGCGGGGAACTCGACAACCCGGTGCGTGCCGTCTTCGCCCAGGCGGGCCATCGACCCGGAGCGGTCGGCGAGGAGCGTGAACCCGTCGTGCCGCGCGAACGCGGTGCCGCCGAAGGCCAGGGTTTGGAGGGCCGCCGGTCGCACGATCGCGGTGCCGCGGGCGACGGCCGGGGTCGCGTCGCCGACGAGCAGGGCGTGCTCCGGCGAACGGGCGTCGAGGGCCTGCCAGCCGGACTCGGTGGCGCAGCGCGGCCCGCGGAGCGGTTCCCAGGTGCGGCCGCCGTCGGCCGTGCGGAAGGCCCCCGTCGGGTGCAGGTCGGACGAATCGCCCGCGGCGAACCCGTTCTTCTCGTCCAGGAATTGCACGGCGTTCAAGCCCGGCAGGCTTTGCGCGGTCAACTCCGTCCAGGTGCCGCCGCCGTCGGTCGTGCCGAGGACGACGCCGTGCGCGGTTCGGGTGTACGGGGCTTCGACGCGGCCGACCGCCCGGCCGACGTAGGGCGTCAGCATCTGCACGCGCCGCAAGGACGCCGTCGTGCCGGACGGCTGCCGTTCCCAGGTCTTCCCGCCGTCGATGGTGTGCAGGATTGTGCCCTCGTCGCCGACCGCCCAGCCCTCGGCCTTGTCCACGAACTGCACGGCGTGCAGCGGGGCGTCGTCGGGGCGGGGGGCGGCGGCCCGGGCCTTGGTCCCGGGGGCGTTCACGAACAGGGTCACGATGAGTAAGGCGGCGAGACGCATGGGATTCCTCCTGGGACCGGGCTGCTGCTCCTGCGGGGGCGGTAGGATAAGGCATGTCGCCCCGGGTCCGCCAGTGGAGTTGCGTCCGCCCGCCCGCCCCGGTTAGAGGTATGTGGGATCGCGGTCATTTCGGCGTCGGGGGTTCGGCCGTAAACTGTGTCCTATGAGTACTTCCCGCCAATCCACCATGACCGCCTTCCCGGCTCGCCTCACCGACGCCGAGTGGGCCGTCCTCAAGCCCCTCGTCCCGGCCAACCGGCCCGGCGGGCGGCCGCCCGAGTCCGCCCGGCGGGCGGTCCTCGACGCCACTTTGCACGTCGTCCGCCAGGGCGTCACCGGCCGACTTCCCGTACTGGAACACGGCCTTCGGGTACTTCCAGGAGTGGCAAAAGGACGGCACGTGGGGCCGGGTCGCGGACGCCCTGCGGAAGGCCGTCCGGCGGGCCGAGGGGCGGGCGAGCGCGACCCCAGTCGGCGGGGATTGTCGATCGCCAGACGGTCGAGGGGACCGAGCAGCCCGGCCCGCGAGGGTACGACGGGGGGAAAAAAGACGACGGGCGTCAAGCGGCACGCGTGCGTGGACACGATCGGGCTGGTGCGGGGCCTGTCGATGACGCCGGCGGACGTGCCGGACGGTCAGGGCGGGCGGGCGGCGGTGGTCGAGGCGCGGGCGGCGAGCGGGGGCCGGCTGACGCACCTGTGGGCGGACTCGGCGTACCGGGGTCTGCGGGTGACGTTCTGCTGGGTGCTGTTCGACGTGACGGTGGTGATCGTGACGCGGCGGGAGGGTTCGGTCGGGTTCGAGGTGCCGCACCGGCGGTGGGTGGTCGAGCGGACGTTCGGGTGGCTCGGCCGGTGGCGTCGGCTGAACCGGAACGACGAGCACACGCTGGCGAGCGGCAAGGCGGTGGTGCAAGTGGCCCTCATCGGAATCATGACGCGACGGCTCGCCAAGACGAACAGGAAGTAATTTTCCCCACAGGCTCTAGGCCGTGTGGACAGATTGTAGCGGTTATTGCAGCAAGACCATTATCGACACCACCTGAACGAACGCCAGGAAGTTCCGGGCGGTCTTCTCGTACCGCGTCGCCACCCGCCGGGACTGCTTGAGCTTCGCCCAGAAC
>JANYHV010000106.1 GCA_025362195.1 Fimbriiglobus sp.
TTCCATGCCGAACGGGGCGACGCACAGGGCCTTCACCGGCGGGCTCATGCCGGGCACGGCCGGCGTGGCCGTCTCGACGCCGATGTAGTACGCCCGGGCGGTGCCGCCGCGGATGCGCACGCCCTTGCCCCGCCGCACCAGGCCGTAGTAGGCCGCGCCGCGGGACACGGCCTGGTCGAGGTCGACGCCGGCGAGGGCGCGGACCGCCTCGGCCTTCGCCCCCTTGGCCCAGGCGTTCAGCACCTTCAAAAAGCGGGCCTGGAGCGCCGGGGCCTTGAACACGCCGCCGTTGAACAGCACGGCCGTCGGCAGGGCGACCGCGTCCGCCCCGCCCTTCTTCTTCTTCCCGCCCGGCTTGTCCCGGGACGCCAGCGCCTCGGCCTGCCGCGACAGGAAGTGGGCCAGGTGCCGCGTCACCCCGGCGTCCGCGACGTAGGGCAGGCCCAACTCTTGCAGCCCCATGCTGCGGCCCCGCGCCGGCTCGGCCGTCCGCTCGCACTCGGGGAAGAAGCCGTCGATCAAGACCTTTTCGACATCCCCGCGCGGCAGGTCGTACTTGACCGTCCCGCCGACGACCGACCGGCCTTTGCCGAGCACCGTGACCGGGGCGGTCGCCAGCTTGGGGTCGCTCAGCAGTTGCTCCTTGGCGGAGCGGGCGGCGTAAGTGAGTTGGGCCATCTGGTTGGCGTCGAGCTTGGTCCCGTCCTTGGCCAGCGCCGCCGCGGCCGTGTGCGCGACGGCCAGGTCCATGTTGTCCCCGCCGAGGAGCAAGTGGTCGCCGACGGCCAGGCGGGTGAGGGCCAGGTTGCCGTTCTCCTCGCCGACCTCGATGAGCGTGAAGTCGGTCGTCCCGCCGCCCACGTCGGCCACCAGCACCAAGTCGCCGACGGAGACGCTATCCCGCCACTTGTCGCCCAGGTTGTCGAGCCAGGCGTAGAAGGCGGCCTGCGGCTCTTCGAGCATCGTGACGTGTTCCAACCCGGCGGCCCGCGCGGCCTCGACGGTCAGGTCGCGGGCGGCGGCGTCGAACGAGGCCGGGACCGTCAGGATCACGTCTTGCAGTTCCAGCCGGTGCTCGGGGACGGTCTGCGCCATGCCCGCGTTCCACGCCTCGGCGAGGTGCTTAAGGTACCGCGTGCAGGCGTCCAGGGGGGAAATGCGGCGGTCGGCTTCGCCCGCGCGGAAGGGCAGGATCGCCGCCTTGCGGTCCACGCCGGGGTGGCACAGCCAGGACTTCGCGCTGGCCACCAGCCGGGTCGGGACGCGCGCCCCGAAGGCCCGCGCGAACTCGCCGACGGCGTAGTCCCGGTCGGCGTCCCACGGGAGTTTCAACGCCCCGGCCGGCTGCTCGCCCGGCCCCGGCAGGTAGAGGAACGACGGCAACAGCTCGCGGGCCTCGACCGACCCCGGGCCGACGACCTGCGGGATCGCCAGGGGCAGGACGCGCGCGGCCCCGTCCGTCCCGGCGTCCGCGTAGGCGAGCGCGCAGTTAGTGGTGCCGAGGTCGATGCCGACGACGAAGCGCGGGGTCATAGGGGTGCGGGGGCCGGAGGTAGGGGGCGCGGGCGGCGACGGGACGAATCCCGACCGGTGCGTATTTTACGGGGAACCCGCGCCGCCCAGAAGAAGTCTTTTCCCCGTCAGGCCCCCGCATGCCCCCGCCCGCCCCGCACGCCGTACAGTCCCCCCCCCAGTCCCCCGGCGGGCGGCTCGCCGTCGTCGGCCTCGTCGTCTTCCTGGCCAACGCCGGGCTGCTCGTCCTCCAACTCGTCGCCGGCCGGCTGCTCGCCCCGTTCGTCGGGTCGTCCCTGGAAACGTGGACGGCCGTGATCGGCGCGTTCCTGACCGGCATCGCCCTGGGCAACGGCCTGGGCGGCCGGTACTCGCGCCGCACCGCGTCGCCGGCGGGGTTGGCCGGGGTGCTGCTCGCCGGGGCACTGGCCGCCGCCTGGATGGTCGCGCTGCCGGAACTGTTGCGGGCGACCGGCCTGCACCGCGGCCTGCCGTCGGGCTCGCGCGTCCCGGTCCTGGCCGCGCTGCTCTGCCTGCCGGCCGGGTTCACGCTGAGTCTGCTCACGCCCGCGGCCATCCGCCTCGGCCTGCCGGACCTGCGCCGCGCCGGCCGGGTCGCCGGGCTGGTCTTCGCGCTGGGCACGCTCGGCTGCCTGGCGGGCAACTACGTCACCGGGTTCGTGCTGATCCCGCACTTCACCATCAACGCCATCGTCTTCGTGACGGCCGGCCTGCTCGTGGCGACGGCCGTCCTCGCCCGCTTCGGCCTGTCCGCGGCCGGTGACACCGCGGTGTCAGTGCCCGGCGCGGGGCGGCCGGTCGCGGCCCAACTGTCGCTGCCGCGGGCGTGCGCGATCGTCTTCGTCTGTAGTTTCGCCGGGATGACGCTCGAACTGGCCGCGTCGCGGGTGCTGGCCCAGGTCGTCGGCGTGTCGCTGTACACCTGGACCGGGATCATCGGCGTGATGCTCGCGGGCACGGCCGCCGGCAACTGGCTCGGCGGGCTGCTCGCCGACCGGCCGGCCCGGTGCGGCCGCGCCGCCGGCCGCGAACGCCTGGCGTACTCGCTCCTCTTCGCCGCCGCCGGGGTGGCAATGGTGCTGATCCTGTTCGCCGTGTTGGTGCGGAACGAGACGCTCGCCGGGGTGCCGTTGATCGGCCGCGTGCTGCTCTGGACGTTCGCCCTGTTCTTCCTGCCGATGCTGGCCCTGGGCACCGTCAGCCCACAGGCGATCCGCCTGGCCGTGACGGACGTGAACGGGGCCGGGGCGACGGCCGGCCGCGTCTACGCCTGGTCCACGGCCGGGGCCATCGCCGGCACGTTCGCCACCGGGTACGTGCTGATTTCGGGCCTCGGCATGTTCCGTACGATCCTGCTCGTCGCGCTCCTGCCGGGCCTCCTGACGCCGCTGCTCGTGCGGGTCCACGAGACGCGGGCGCTGCTGTACGGCCTGAGCGTGATCTTCGGCGGGGTCGTCACGGGGGTGCTGATGGTCGGCGGGTACTTGCAGAGCATCGAGCGCGAGACCAACTACTACACGATCCGCGTCGAGGACTACACGCTGCCCGACGGCGTCGCCGTCAAGGCGCTGCAACTGGACCTGTTGACGCACTCGTGCGTGAAGCTCGACGACCCGACGTACATCTACTACCCGCACGAGAACACGCAGCTCGACTTCATCCGCCTGGCCGCCGCCGCCCGCGCCCCCCGCGACGGAAGCGGGCCGCGCGTCCTGGTCATCGGCGGCGGCGGGTACACCCTGCCGCGGTGCGCCGCGACCGTAGTCCCGAGCGTCAAAATCGACGTGGTCGAGATCGACCCCGGCGTCACGCGGGTGGCCTACGACCGGCTCGGCCTGGACCCCGCGCTGCCGATCACGACGTTCAACCAGGACGGCCGGCAGTTCCTCGAAGACCGGGCCGGCGGCGACCGCTACCACGTCGTCACGCTGGACGCCGTGAACGACTTCTCGGTGCCCGGGCACCTGCTCACGCGGGAGTGCAACGAGGCGGTGAAGCGGGTGCTGACGCCCGACGGCGTCTACCTCGTCACGGTCATCGACATGCTGCAGAACGGCCCGCTGTGGAAGGCCGTCGTGCGGACCCTCCGCGAGTCGTTCGCCCACGTCGAAGTGCTGACGCCGACCGGCGAGTTCTACCCCCAAGTCCGCGGCGTCTACAGCCTGTACGCCTCCGCCGTGCCGTTCGACCAGGCCCAGTTCGAGGCGAAGTTGAAGGCGGCCGGCCAACCGCAGTGCTCGACCTACGTCGTCGCCCGCACCGAGATCGACCGGATGCTGCGGAACGCCTCGACCGTCCTGACCGACCAGTTCGCCCCCGTGGACCACATGATGTCGGGCGTCTTCCGCAACCGCCAGTGACCCGCGCTCCCCGGGAGGTCGCCTGTGGCGGGGCGAATCCGTCCGGCAATTCATTGCACGCCGGTTCGCGGGCGAGTACGATGAGGTATGAGACCGTTTCGGCGTCTCGTCGCTTCGGTCTTCGCCCCACCCGCCCCGGAGCCGACGCATGGACTTCATCGACCACCTCCGCGCCCTGTCGGCCCGGGTCGCCACTATCAAGGACATGATCCAGACCGAAGAAGCGACCAAGAACGCCATGATCATGCCGTTCATCCAAATCCTCGGGTACAACGTGTTCGACCCGCACGAGGTGACGCCCGAACTCGTGACCGACATCGGCACCAAGAAGGGCGAAAAGGTCGATTACGCCGTCCTCCAGGACGGCAAGCCGATCATCCTGTTCGAGTGCAAGAAGTCCGGCGCGGACCTGAACATCAACCACGCCAGCCAGCTCTTCCGGTACTTCCACGTGACCGCGGCCCGCTTCGGCGTCTTGACGAACGGGCTGGTCTACAAGTTCTTCACCGACCTCGAACAGCCGAACAAGATGGACGAGACGCCGTTCTTCGAGTTCGACCTGCTCGACTTCAAGGAGCGGGACGTCGAGGAACTCAAGAAGTTCGCCAAGTCGGCGTTCGACCTGGACGCGATCCTGACCACCGCCAACGACTTGAAGTACACGACGGCCATTCAGAACCGGCTCGCCGAGTGGAGCGTGAATCCGGCCGAGGAGTTCGTGCGGTTGGTGTCCGCGGACCTGATCGGCAACCGCCGGTACACGACGACCGTGGTCGAGCAGTTCACGCTCATCACGAAGCGGGCCTTCGAGCAGATGTTGGGCGAGCGGATCAACGACCGGCTCAAGGGGGCCATGACGCCCGAGACGAACCCGGCCCCGGCCCCCGACCCCACGGACGCGGCCGACGGCGCGATCGTCACGACCGAGGAAGAGGTCGAGGGCTTCCACATCGTCCGGGCGATCCTCCGCGGCCTCGTCGCCCCGCACAGAATCTGCCTGCGCGACGCGCAAAGTTATTGCGCCATCCTGCTGGACGACAACAACCGCAAGCCGATCTGCCGGCTGATGTTCAACAACCCCAAGAAGCTCGCCCTGGTCCTCTTCCACGAGAAGAAGGAGGGCGAGAAGGTGGCGCTCGAATCGGTCGATGGCCTCTACGCCTACGCCGAACAGATCCAGGCGACCGTCCACGCGGCCGCACCAGTCGAAGTGAAGTCGGCGTAAGCGTTCCGGTGCCGCCCCGCGACCGATTACAGTTTGGTTGAGGTACGACCTGACGGCGTCGCGGAGGATCGACCCGTTCGCCTCCACGCGTCGGGGTAACCCACGGTGGCGGTGTCCGCCCCGGGGGTGGGAATGAGGATACCGGATGAACTCGTCGGAATTGACTTTGGGCTCGCTCGTGCGTCAATCGCAGGCCCGCCAGCCATTTGGCGCAAGGCGAATCGCTTGCTTAGTCCGTAACCCCGAGTGCGGTCAAATCTGGGCGAGTTTCGCCACGGCCGAATTTCGCCCTTAATCTTCCTAGCGCACCCTGCCATTGCCTCATGTCACCCCGGAATCACGTCCCGGGCTGTTGCCGCGTCCAACGCCGTCAAAATCACGGTCTATTCTGGCCGTTTCTGAGTGTTGCGAGCCGCGAATTGAACCGACCTCATCGCGGATCGTGTTCGCAACTGGCGCAATCGGCAGGGTTTCTGAACGCGAACGCGAATTCTCAGGCGCATGATCTTTCAAGACTTGCGCGCAAAATTCGGGAACTTTTGACGTAGGCGTTCGGAAAGGACGACGTTATAGCACCACGACTTTGACAGGCCGACCGCAGATTTCAACCCCTGCCGACTCGCCGGCGGGGGGCGAAAACGACTGCTGGACGCTTGACACGGATGTCACGCTCGCCCCACTCGCGCGGTAGGTCTTATGCATCCGTCCCGCCGTGCCCCGTCGGCTTCGAGCCTGACCCGCCTCGCCGTCGAATCGCTCGAAGCCCGGGACGTGCCGAGCGTTACGGTCCGCTTCGATTATTCTTACGACGCGACCGGCTTCTTCAACGACCCGGCCCGGCGGGCGATCCTGGAGCGTGCCGCGGCCCAGATCGCGCCCCGCCTCCAGGATTCGCTCGCGCCCATCGCCCCGGGCGGGGTGAACACCTGGCGGGCGCAGTTTTACAACCCGTCGAACCGCACGACCGTGACCCTGGTTAACCCCGTCATCCGGCAGGACGAACTGGTGATCTTCATCGGGGCCGCGCCGCTGGGCGGGTCCGAACTCGGCCTGACGACCTCCGGGGGGTACACGGCGTCGGGGACGAAGGGCTGGCTCGACGTGGTCAAAGGCCGCGGCCAGGCCGGGGCGCTGACCACCCCCAAGACCGACTTCGCCACCTGGGGCGGGATGATCACCTTCGACACCACGGTCAAGTGGAACGCCCCGGGCAGCGACCCGACGGCGAGCCAGTACGACTTCGAGAGCGTCGCCCTGCACGAAATGATGCACGTCTTCGGGTTCGGCCTGGGCGAGCCGGCGTTCACCCGGAACATCGTCGGCGGGGTGTTCAGCGGGCCGGCGGTCGTGACCGCGAACGGCGGGGTCGGGGTCCGCACCGAGGGTAGCCCGCCGGACCACTTCGCGCAGGGCACCAACTACCGCGGCCAAGAAAGCCCCATGCAGCCGTCGCTGTCCCCCGGGATCAAGCGGCACCTGACCCCGCTCGAGTACGGGGCACTCGCCGACATCGGCTGGGACGTGTCGGGGACGGTCGCCCCGACCCCGGTCGCGGTCGCCCCGCCGGCAACGGCGGTCAACGCGTCGGCCCCGTCGGCGTCGTCCCCCCTCGTCGCGGGGGCCGTCCCGGCGTCGAACGTCAAGTTCGCGGTCGGCACGGCCGACGCCGCCGTCGTGTACGGTCAGTTCGGCGAAGTCGTCCGCACCGTCGTGCCGTTCGGCGCGGGGTACACGGCCGGGGTGCGCGTGGCGACCGCCGACCTGACCGGGGACGGCACGCCCGACTTGATCGCCGCCACCGGCCCGGGCGTGGCCAACATCGTCAACGTGTACGACGGCCGGACGGGCAACCAGGTCGCCTTCCTCCAACCGTTCGAGAGCACCTTCACCGGCGGCCTGAACCTGGCCGTCGGGGACGTGACCGGGGACGGCCGGCCGGACCTGGTCGTCACCCCGGACCTGAGCGGCGGGCCGGTCGTGGCGGTGTTCGACGGGGCGGCCCTCGCCCGCGGCCAGGCCGTGCAGGTGAACCGCTTCTTCGGCCTCGACGACCCGAACTTCCGCGGCGGCGTCCGGCCCACCCTGGGCGACCTGAACGGCGACGGCATCGCCGACCTGGCGCTCGCGGCCGGGTTCGGCGGCGGCCCGCGGGTGGCCCTGTTCGACGGCCGGTCCCTCGCCGGTGGGGGCAGCCCGGTCAAGCTCGCCGGAGACTTCTTCGCCTTCGAGACCGGCCTGCGGAACGGCGCGTACCTGGCCATCACCGACGTGAACGGCGACGGCCTCGGCGACCTGATCGCCGGCGGCGGCCCGGGCGGCGCGCCGCGCGTCACGGCGTTCGACGGCCGGCGGCTGCTCCTCGGCGTGCAATTCCCCGTCGCCAATTTCTTCGCCGGCAACGTCGACGACCGCAACGGCGTCCGCCTCGCCACCCTCGATTTGACGGCCGACGGCCGGACGGAACTCCTCGCGGCCGTGGGCAATCAAGTCCTCGCCTACCCCGCGCTCGGCCTCGCCGCCGGCACGGCCCCGTCCTTGGCCGTCACCGCCCCCGGCACCCCGCCGACCGCCGACTCCGTCCTCGCCGTCGGCTAGTCGTCTTCCGAACGCGGCCGCACCCGCGGCTTGCGCGCCGGCCCGAAAATCCCTCCCACAGCGCGGATTGTTCAACGCCGGCCAATCGGAATTGACGCGGCCGGGGCCTTTCGGGTAGTTGTGGCGGCGTTCACGGATGAACCTCGTCCCGGCGGAGCCGCCATGACTCACTCGACGGCACTCCTTCTCGACTCGATCCGCGTCCGCTACGGCCAACGCCTCGCCGTGGACGGCGTGTCGCTGACCGTCGACCGGGGCGAGATCGTCGGGCTGCTCGGCCCCAACGGGTCGGGCAAAAGCACCACCCTCGCCGCCGCCGCCGGGATCATCGACCCCTTTGAAGGGACCGTCAGCATCGACGGCGTCCGCCGCGACCAGTCGGCCAACCGGTACGCCCACCGCGTCGGCTTCGTGCCCCAGGAACCGGCCCTGTACGACGACCTGAGCGCCGAGGCCAACCTGCAGTTCTTCGGCCGGCTGTACGGCCTGCACGGGCTGACCTTGCGCGACCGCGTCAACGACGCCCTGTTCCGCGCCCGCCTCGACGACCGCAAGGCGGCACGCGTTTCGACCTTCTCCGGCGGCATGAAGCAGCGGCTCAACCTGGCCGTCGCGCTCTTGCACGAGCCGACGGTCATCCTGCTCGACGAGCCGACGGCGGCGCTCGACCCGGTCAGCCGGGACAACCTGTTCGCGGTGCTGTACGACCTCCGCGAGCAGGGCCACGCCATCCTGTTGACGACCCACCACCTGGACGAGGCCGAGCACGGGTGCGACCGCATCGCGGTCCTCGAAGCCGGGAAACTGGTCGCCTGCGGCAAGCCGTGGGACCTGATCCGCGCCCAGCCGGTCGGCCGCGCCGTCCTGTACGGGCACAGCCGCGAGGTGCTGCCCAAGTTCTTCCAGAAGGTGCTCAAAAAGCGGGTCGGTTCGGGGGTCGCCCTGGAGTTCACCGGCCGCCGGGTGCGCATCGCCGCCGCGACCCAGGAAGCCCTCGGCAAGGCGCTGGCGATCGTCCTGAGCGACGGCGTCCGGCTGGAAACCTTCCGCACCCCGCCCGGCCGTTTGGAGCACCTGGTCCGCGGCGAGCCGACCCCGGCCGCCGTGCCGGAGCCGGTGCCGCACCCGGCGGAGGCCCCGCACTCATGACCGACGCCGTGCGGCTCATCTTGACGCTCGCCGCCAAGGACTGGCACCTGTTCTGGGCCGACCGCCGCGCTGCGCTGCTGGGCTTCGCCGTGCCGATCGTGCTGGCGTCCGGGTTCGGCATGATCTTCCACACGGGGCCGACGGTCGGCGCGGCCCCCAAGCTCCCACTCGTGATCGTCGTCCAAGACCCCGGCCCGTTCACGAAGGCCGTCGTCGAGCAACTCCTCAAGAGTCCGCGCGTCGAGGCCGAGGTCGTGACGCTCGACGAAGCCCAGCGGCGCGTCGGCGACCGCCGGCCGGGCGTGGCCGTGATCTTCCCGCTCGGGTTCGAGAAACTGGCCGCCTGGACGCCGGGGGTGGCCAAGGCCCGGCCGCGCGTCGAAGTCTTGCACCACCCGCTCGCGGCCAGCGAGGGCCAGTGGGCCGAGGGGGTCGTGTCGGAGGCCGTGATGAAGCGGCTGGCCCGCGAGAAGATGGCCCCGATCACCGCCTTCACCAAGGCCGAGTTCACCGACGAAGCCCTGACGATCCCCTTCGTCGTCGAGACCACAGCGGTGTCCGGGTCCGCGCAAGAGCACTTCAACGCCTACACGCACAGCTTCTGCGGCATGACCCTGCAGTACCTGCTCTTTTGGGGCATGGAGAGCGGCCTGGTGCTGCTCCGCGAGCGCCGGCAAAGCCTGTGGCTGCGGATGCGCTCCGCACCGGTGCCGCTGTGGGCGGTGCTCGTGGCCAAGGCGACTTCGACCGCGGCGATTGCCGTGCTGCAAGTGCTCACGACCTTCGCCTTCGGCTACGCCGTGTTCGGCGTCACCATCGACGGCAGCGTCGTCGGCTTCTTACTGTTGGCCTTCGGGGCCGGGCTGCTCGCCGCGGCGACGGGCTTGCTCGTGGCGGCCGTCGGCGGCACCGAGGCCCGCGCCCGTAGCGTCTGCATCCTGGCCATCCTGGGCGTGTCGATGCTGGGTGGTTTGTGGCTGCCGTCGTTCGTGCTGCCGGGGTGGGCGCGCGACCTGGCCCTGGCCCTGCCGACGACGTGGGCCATGCGCGGCCTCGACGGGGTGACCTGGCAGGGCCGCGGCCTTGTCGAAGTGTTGCCGAACGTCGGCGTCGTGCTGGGCTTCACGGCCGTGTTCCTGATGATTGCGGTGGCGCGATTCGTAACCTCCGAGGCACGCCGTCGGCGTGGATGGGCATGACCCCCAAAACCTGGCTCGCTCCCTTGAGTGTCGTCGCACTGTCACTGGGCCTGGGCGGCGTCGCCTGCTCGCAGGTGCCGCCGGCCGCCCCGGCCGCGGCCGCCGCCGGCGAGGCCAAGCCGGTCGAGTTGGTCGTCGAAGACCAGTTCGCCCGCCGGCAGGACCTGGCCGCCCACCGCGGCGACGTGGTCGTCCTCGTGTACGGGGACCGCAAGGGCATGGACAGTTGCAAGGAACTCGGCGCGAAGCTGCACGTCGTCTTCCACCCGACGGCCGCCGACCAGACGCCCGAGAAGGCCCGCAAGGCCCCGGTCATCGCGCTCGACGGCCTGGCCGCCGGCACCCGGTCGCCGGACGCGCTCATCCTCCCGGTCGCCGCGGCCGGCAACATCCCGGGCGTGGTCAAGGACATCATCCGGTCGCAGATCAAGAAGGCGTCCCCCGACGTGCCGGTCTGGCTCGACTTCACCGGCGTGATGGAAAAGCAGTTCGGCCTACGGGCCGGCGAGCCGAACATCGTCGTCTTCGACGGCGTCGGCCGGCTCCGGTTGAAGGTGAACGGCGCGCCCGACCAGGCGACGACCGACAAGCTGTTGCAAACCATCCAGAACCTCCGCGCCGAAGCCGCCGGCCTGGCGAAGGCTCCGTAATCACCTGGACACGCCAAGCAATCCGAGAAAAACGATTCACCGCAGAGGGCACGAGAGGGCACGGGAGAAAGGCAAAACCGAGAGAGCCGAATACGAGTGGGTTTTCCGTGCGGCCTCTCGCTTCAGCGGCAACCTGAGCCGCGTTGATCGGACACGAGTTTTTTGCCTTTCTCCCGTGCCCTCTCGTGCCCTCTGCGGTGAAATTGCATTTGACAGTCGCCCCCGGAACCCGCCCGCTGACCCAGTTGGCTCGCCGGGAATCCGCTACACTTCCGGCATGATTCCCGCCGACTTCGCCGCCAACGCCCGCCGCGCCCTGCTCGACGCCCGCACCAACTCCGGCCACTGGGTCGGCGAACTCTCGGCCAGCGCCCTTTCGACCGCGACCGCGCTGTTCACCTTGTGGCGGCACCAACTCGCCACCGGCACGAACCACCGCGGCCGCATCGACGCCGGGTTGGACTGGCTCGCTCGGACGCAGAACCCCGACGGCGGCTTCGGCGACACCGTCAAGAGCGTCAGCAACGTCAGCACCACGGCCCTGTGCTGGGCCGCGTTCGCCGCCGACGAGTCGGGCCGACACGCCGCCGCTGAGGGTCGCGCCGGGGACTGGCTGGCGCGGCACGCCGGGAGCCTCGACGCGAAGCCGCTGAGTGCCGCGATCGTCGAAATCTACGGCAAGGACCGCACCTTCTCGGTGCCTATCCTGACCATGCTGGCCGTCGCCGGCAAGCTCGGCCCCGACGGCTGGCGGCGCGTCCCGCAACTGCCGTTTGAACTCGCGGCGTGCCCCTTCTGGGTCTTCCAGTGGGTGCGGCTCCCCGTCGTCAGTTACGCGCTGCCGGCGCTCATCGCCATCGGCACCGTTCGGCACCACCACCGGCCGACGCGCTTCCTGCCGTGGCGCTGGTTGCGGAACGCCGTGGCCGCCAAGACGCTGCGTAAGTTGCGCGCGATCCAGCCGACGACCGGCGGCTACCTCGAAGCGACGCCGCTCACGAGTTTCGTCGGCATGGCCCTCATCGACGCGGGGTTGGCATCGCACGAGGTGGTCACCGAAGGCGTGCGGTTCCTCGAAGCCAGCCAGCGGCCCGACGGCAGTTGGCCCATCGACACCACCCTCTCGACCTGGGCGACGACGCTGAGTGTCAACGCCCTGCCACCGGACGCGCTGACGACCGCGGAGCGTGCAAAACTCCGCGACTGGCTGCTCGCCCAGCAGTATCGCGAGACGCACCCGTATACGAACGCCGCGCCCGGCGGCTGGGCCTGGACCCCACTCCCCGGTGGCGTGCCCGACGCCGACGACACCGCCGGCG
>JANYHV010000412.1 GCA_025362195.1 Fimbriiglobus sp.
GGGCGAGGACGAGTTCCAGGTGACCCTCGAAGCCGTCCAGGAGTGGGCCGCCCGGCAGGCGCTCCCGCCGACCGACGCGCTCGACGCGTGGGGCGAGTCGCTGGGCGAATGAGTCCAGTTGAGACGGAGACCGACCGAGACTACGATCGCCGGGTGGAGCCGACGCGGTGCGTGCCGTCCTACTTCGTGGCCGCCGTCTGGTGGAGGCTCGCGCCTTTCCCCGACGGCACCTGCCTGGTGCGGGGCGGCGGCTGGTGCCAGGGCCTCGGCTCGTTCGACCCGCCGTGGGAAACGCGACCGTCCTGGGCCGCGTGCGTTGACCGTCTGCGCGACCCCGCGCCGGCGGGTAGTGGCCGATCAGTGTGGTGATGGCTGTTTTTCGAGCCTATAAGAGCCTATCTCAGTAGGCCAGCAGCCCAGTAGGTGATCCAGTAGCAGACGAGGTGGAGGAGGCCCAAGTAGTTTTCGGCCTTCTTCTCTGACTGGATCGGCAGCCTGCGGAAGCGGTTCATCCAACTGTGCTTCCGCTCCACCATCCACCGCCGCGCCTTCTTCTTCAACTCCCGCGCCTCATCCCCCCGCGTCCGGACGTGGGCCGTGAAGCCGACCTCGGCGACCATCGCGCGGGTGTGGTCGTAGTCGTAGCCCTTGTCCAGGCCCAGGTGCCGCGCCGGGCCTCCCGGCTGGGGGAGGTCTCGGTGGATCGGGATGCTCTCGATCGTCGCCTCGGCGAGCACCTGTACTCGTGACGCAAGTAGACCTTGCCGCCGACCCGGCTCGCGACTTGGTACACCCCCCCCTCCACTGAGCCTTTCCGCACTTCCGGCATGCCACCAATTCTTCAACCACTGCTCCCGTTTCAAAGTTTATTCGGCTCGAATCAAGCGCGGACGAGGGAGCGGGTCAAGCCCATGCGGGCGACGGCGAGCAGAGTGGTGGGTAAAGGCTTTGAGATTACCCAAATACCTTAAATTAACTTGGATTTTTAGTTACGGCCCGGTAGACTCGACACGCGTCAGCCTAACCAGACGACGGGTTACTGGCATTTGATGCTCCATCTTTACAAGCGGAGATCGTTATGACGAATCGCCCCTCCCGGCGAGCATTCCTCGGTGCCGCCGGGGTTCTCGGACTCTCGGCGACTGACGCTTTGGCCTTCGGCTGGTGCCGGCGGTCGCGGCAAGTCCCGATTTGCCCGCCGCGTCCGTGCCCGCCCTTGCCGCAGCCCCACCCCCAGCCCGACCCTGGGAGCAGCCTGCGCGTCCGCCAGAGCGTCGGGACGCTGAGTTCGCAGCAGGTCGAGTCGCTCCGCCGCGGCGTGAAAGCGATGCGCGATCTGCCAGCCGCGGACCCGAGGAGTTGGTCGTTCCAGGCCAACATCCACGGGACGCAAGGGCCCCGCAACAACAAGCTGTTCGCGCAGTGTACCCACAGTGACGGCGTGGATCGGATCGCAATCCACTTCCTCACCTGGCACCGCGCCTAACTGCATTTCTTCGAGCGGATCCTCCGCTCCCTGTCGGGGGATTCGTCGCTCAGTCTGCCGTACTGGGACTGGGCCACCGACCGCAACCTCCCCCTCGCGTACCGCGAGTACGTGCCCGGTGGCAACCCGCTGGCGGACCAGTCGCGACTCAACGGTCTGAACGACGGCGACCCGCTGATCCCCCAGGCGGGTCGGGGCCTGGCCGCCGCGCTGGCGGCGGGCGATTTCGGGGGGCCCCAGGGTCACAACTACCTGCTCGAGTTCGGCCCGCACAACTCCGTGCACGGTGCAATCGGCGGTAACATGGGGGACACTGCCACGGCGGGCAACGACCCGGTCTTCTGGCTACACCACGCTAACGTCGATCGCCTGTGGGACGCCTGGTTGGCCCAAGGCGGCCGGTCGAACCCCGTCGATCCCTCGTACCTCGACCAGACGTACGAGTTCGCGGACGAGTCCGGCGCGACCGTACCCGTGAGGGTGGGCGACGCGATCGGATCGGTTCAACTCGGCTACCGCTACGACAACACGCCGGCCTCCCCCGCACCGGTAGCGGCGGCACCCACCACGCAGGTCGTGGCCGCACCCGCACCCCCGAGGGCCGTCGCGGCCTCGGCCGGGGCGGACGTGCCGCTGGAGAAGGCGGAGAGCAAACCGATCGGGTACAAGTTCAACCGCGTGCCACTCAAGGCCACGCCGGGAGTCGTGGGCGCGCCGGTCCCGGTGCAGGCCGGCGTGCCCCAGCGGACGGTCGTTGTGGTCGAGGGCGTGTCGGCGGACAAACCCGCCAGCGGCGTCCTTTTCGGGGTGTACCTGAACGCCAAGGACGAAGAGATCAGCGGACCCCTAGAGGAGCAGTTCTACTTAGGAAGCATTACCCTGTTCGGCCGCACCCGCGTCGAGCAGAGGCAGGCGGGCCACGCCCACAAGAATCCGGCCGACGACACGTTCAACGAGGAGTTCGACGCCACCGCGGTGATCGCACGCTTGAAGGCGGCCGGGCGGTGGGACCCCGCGAACTTCGACGTGGTCATCGTGCCGCACTCCGCCCCCCAGCCTCGCGCGAAGGCCACCGCGGAGGCCGAGACCAAGAACTCGGGCATCAGCTACAAGCGGATCCGCCTAGTGGACAAGTAACTCGCTGGCTGATGCGATGCGGTTACTGACCTCCTCAACCGAATGCCCCGCACGTTGTGCTGGCCTCGGGTGAGGGGGTCAGCCGGCGTCTGGTGCAAGAAAGTCAATATGTTAATAAAAGGCGATCGCTTACCACTTCGTTCTCGAGTGTTAGTCCCTCCATCTGGAAACGCCTTAGCATCGAGCGGCCGCAGTTCACGGTCGCCTCGCGGGCAAACAGCCGCGGGGGGATCGGGACGTCGCACACCTTGTCACCCGAGCGCTTCGTCCCGTCGATGCTCAACGCGACGTAAACGCCTCGCGCCTTGCACTCGGCGACGGACTCGAACAGGCGTGAGAGGCTGAACCGCTGCGCCCCGTACAGGATGGACTGCGTGTCGGAGTACGGCGGGTCGCAGTACACCAGATCCCCCCGGCGGGCACATGTCATGGTCTCGGCGAAGTCGGCGTGGGCGAACCGCACGCCGCGGCACCTGGCGGACCACTCGTCCACTCGGGCGGCGAACGAGTCGGCGGACACCGGCGCGTGCGCGCCGCACGGCGTGGACATGTGCCCGTCGGCCTTGCGGAACCGGACCACGCCGCCGTAGCAAGTCCGACACAAAAATAGCAGGTCCGCGCCGTTCGGGCGGGCGTTGTACGCCGACTTGACCCCCTCGTAGACCTCCTCCTTGGTTTCCAGGCCGATGCGGCCCCGCCGCTCCGCGTACCAGCACTTGAGTTTCTCGGGGTCGGAGCCGAGCGCCGCCCAGATGTCGGCGAGGGGCTTGAAAACGTCGGCCGCCACGGCGTCGGCCGGAGCGAGGGTGGCGAGCACGGCCCCGGAACCGAGGAAAGGTTCCAGGTACGTCCCGAACGCGTGGGGGAAGTGCGACACGATCTCGTGGGCGAACCGCTGCTTATTGCCGACCCACTTGAGGAGTTGCATCTTGAACGGGGCCACGGTACGCCGCCACTCCTCGCCCGCTAGGGCGTCTTCAAACGGGAGGACTGGGTGCATGGGCGTCTCCGGGTACTTCGTTGAAACTCGATTATATCCCAATTCTGGATGATAGCTCAGCGCCGATCTAATTCGGCATGAAGAAGATCCCTCACACCCCCGCCCAGCGGGCCCTCTTGCGACTGCTAAAACAGACCCGCCTCGCCGCCGGACTGACCCAGGACGCCCTCGCCGCTCGCATCTCCGAGCCCCAGTCCTTCGTGTCAAAGTATGAATCGGGCGACCGGCGGCTGGACTTGATCGAACTGCGGCAAGTCTGCGGGGCCATGGGGGTGTCGTTGCCAGACCTTGTCACCCGCTTCGAGGAGAACATCAAGTTATGCGACCCGACCCCCGATTTACCGAACAGACCCCCGAGTTCTGGGCCAACGTCCGCCTGATCGGCGAGCGCGTCGGCTACCGCGAACGCTCTCAGAGCCCCAAGCTCCCCAAGGGGCAGACGCGTCCGAAGGGGGAGGAGAAGACTCCGGGCCGCCTCCGGGTCCCGACTCTGGCCCAGACCGAGGCCGCGTTCAGGAAACTGGGCCTGACGGTCCACCGCCTCGACTCCGGCGGCGGCCAGATTACGGACCTCGGTCGGGCGGTGTTCGCTTACTTCCAGCACCGCGCCGACGTGTTGAACGGGTTCGTCATGCCGAGCCTGATGACGGCCGCCCAGGCGGCCGACGAGTACACGAGGATGAAGCGGGAGCGGCCGAATCGGGACTTCTCGGGCGAGCGGATGAACAAGCAGAGTCAGGACAAGAAGAAGCCATCGTACTTCAGCCTCATGATCCAGTTGCTCGTCGATGACGCCTTGGGCGGACTGCCGTGCGACCACGACCCGCAGGCCCTAACGACCATCACGAAGGACGGGGCCCCGTTCCGCACGCTGGTCCGGCGCGTTGACGGGGCGTTCCCTTCGCCGATCGACCCGCTGGCGGTGTGGGAGATCAAAGAATACTACCATACCACAACGTTCGGCAGCCGGGTGGCGGACGGGGTGTACGTGTCGCTGCTCGACGGTATGGAACTCCGGGAACTGGACCGGGCGCTCCGCGAAGAGGTGGCCGAGCACGAGAAGCGGCCGGACCGCATCGAACACCTCTTGATGGTGGACGCCTTCTCGTGCTGGTGGGTGCAAGGGGCTTCGTACTTGTGCCGGATCATCGACATGCTCCACATGGGCTACGTAGATGAGGTCCTGTTCGGGCGGGAGATATTCACACGCCTCCCTGCACTTGCGGCGGGCTGGGCTTCCACCTACCGGAGCCTGCCACCGCAGTCGTCCGCGACGAAATGACGGCCCGGCACGCCGCATCTTTGGGGTAACGAGTGTTCGCCCTGGACTTCCCCAAGGAAAATGGAGTCGGAGTTGAGGGTGCTTCGGGTTGTACGTCCGCTCGAACTCGGCCGGGGAGACGTACCCCAGCGACGAGTGCAACCGGACGCGGTTGTAGAAAGCCTCGAAGTACTCGAAGATGCCCGCCCGCGCCTGCTCGCGCGTGGCGTATCGCTCGTCGTGGACCAGTTCCTTCTTGAGGCTGGCGAAGAAGCTCTCGACCGGGGCGTTGCCCCAGCACTGCGCCACCCCGCTCATGCTGCACGTTATCCCATCGGAGGCCTGCAGGCGTTGGTGGTGGTCGCTGGCGTACTGGCTGCCCCGGTCCGAGTGGGCGATCAGCCCCCCGGCCCGGTACCCGCCGGCTGACGGCCATGTCGAGCGCGTCCACGACCAGCCGGCTCGTCATCGTCGCGCCCATCGCCCACCCCACGATCATGCGGCTGAACAGGTCCTCGACCACCGCCAGGTAGAGCCACCCCTCGGCGGTCGGCACGTATGTGATGTCCGCACACCACGACACGTTTGGGCCGGCCGGGGCGAAGTCCCGGTCCAAGACGTTCTCGGCCCGCAGGCGGACCAGCTCCTCGTCGCCTGGCGAGGGCGGCCGCGGCTGGGGAACGCGGCTGCGCCCTCGCCGCGGGCGGCGTCCCGCAAGGCCCGCAGGCAGCTCTCGCTGACGCCCAGGCGGTGGGCCACCTCGGCAAGGGCGAGGCCTTGGTCGGCCATCATGCGGAGGGCCTCGACTTTGAACTCGGAGGTGTAGGTCTTGCGCGACATCAGTGCTCTCGACCACAGGAGTCTACACTCTTAATTCCGACTCCACCAACCCTGGGAAACTCTAGTGGTACGGTTCTCCAAGCCGTATGAAATCGTGACTCGCGCGTAGTTCGCACATGACTGGTTACCGAACGTGTACCGTCATCTCACCATGGCCGTCTGACGCAATGTTGGCCTGGGTGCTGCCGGCCCAGCAAGGTTGTCGGGCGTGGCCAAGACTACGACCCGGCCCGGACCAGTAGCGGGGGCGCGCGGCCGGCCAAAAATGCGAGGCCGTTACCTAGGGCGTGTGGACAGTAGTTGCACAAGTGCTTGTGGAGCAACGACTTGCGACGATTTCCGCCCAGTCGAGTTCCGTGACGCAACTCCTTACTGGGGTTACACTTGCGGAACTACTGTCCACACGGCCTAGGTCTTGGGTGGTGGATTCCGGTGAGCTCGTTGCCTTGACCATCGCGTCTGTTCCCCGCCCGGAAGCGATGCGGCCCCACTTCGACGGCCCGGACTGCCGCAGCCAGTGAAGTCGAGTATAGCCGAAATACAACTCTGTCACTGCCAGAGTTGCCGTGGACGGGCGTGGGGAAACATGGTAATTTGTAGGCGTCCCTGATAAGCCTGCGCGAAGCCGTCGGAACGCGAAAACGCTGGAAATTGCAGTATTATTCAGCATCTTCGCCCCGGTCTTCGGAACCGAGGGTTGGGGGTGCAAATCCCTCCGGGTGTATTGCTTCCGCGCTTGCGATTCTCGGCGCGCGGCGATTGCTCGCCCGTTGATCGTCCCATTTTCGCGGCTCGTCAACGAATCTTGAGTTATGGCGTGTCGATCCACATTCCTCGGGCTCGGCACCGTCGTGCTGTTGACGAGTTGTGACCGCGCGGAAAAGTCCGGGCCGTCGTCCAGGCCGTTGCGCCGACGCTCGCGGTCGAGTTGAACGGGGACCGCCTCACCCAGCCCGTCCCGGTCGAAGTGGACGGCACGACCACGGGCGAATGGGGCGTGGGCACCGCGCGGACACTTCGATTTCTCCGCCGAGGGCAGCAGCATCCTGCCCGCACTGTTCGCCGAACGTGTCGTGACCGTCGCGGACTTCGACGGCGTACCGGACTTGCCGACGCGGGGTGGCATGGGATCGCGGTCGCCCGTGCGATCGAACTCGACTCCCGCCGTCGAGTCCCCCCGTGCAAGACTTCGCCGTCGCCGATGGGGATCGGCACGGGAAGCCGGACGCGCTCGTTCGCCGAGGGCACTGGCGCGGTAACCAATGACTCGACTGGGACGAGAAGTCGGGCGGCCCGGCGCGACGAAACTGGCCGCCGGGAAACCGCTCCTGGAGATTCTGTCCGGCGGACGCGTCGCGGGGGTTCTGCGTCGGCGACTGGAACGGCGACGGCCGGGCCGGCTTGATCGCGACGAGGGAGGAGTTAACGCCGGAGCTTCGCGGCGGGTTGCGGCCGTGGCGAGCGTCGGTCTGAGTCTCACGCCGCGTGTCGCGAAGACTTCCGAGGCACGCCAGTCCGGACCGCAGGTCGTTGACACCCCGGACACCGCCCCGCCCACGGCGTGAATCCCGGGCGGGAACGGGGAGCGGAACCGGCCGGAGACGCCCGTCGAGAAATCCCCCGCCGCACGCCGGCGAACGGCCCGGCTTAGAACGAGAGTGCAGACGGGAGAGTGCCGAGTGCAAAATCGTAGAATCGACTGCGGGGGGGGGGGGGTGAACACTGGTGGACGACGAGGCGGCGTTTCTGGCGGCGATGCGGGCGGCCCCGGCGGCGCGGCTGACCCGGCACGTCTACGCCGACTGGTTGGAGGAGCGTGGCGACCCCCGGCACGAACTCGTCCGCGTCTGCGAGGCGATGCGCGCCGTCCCCGTCTGGTCCGACGACTACTGGCAGTGGAAGGCCCGCCGCAACGAGCTGTGGACGCGGTTCCCCATCGAGTGGCTTGAAGCCACCGGCTACGACGGCAGCGACTACGACCCCATCTTCCGCGACGGCGTGCCCGACGGCGTCCGCGAGCGCTGGCGGCTGATCCGCGAGTTCACCGAGCGCTGGCACGGCGTCAGTGTGCCGGACGTGGGCGGCCGCCGTGACGTGATCGCCCGCGAGGAGGCGCGGCTGGGTCTGACGCTACCGGAGTCGGTGCGGGAACTGATCGCGTTCACTCATGATGTGGGGGTGAAGGGGACTGGTGGCACGGCCTCTGACGCGTTGCCCGCCTCACTGAGCTATGTGGCCGAGTACAGGAGCCGTTCGCGAACCGTAGATCTGTTCGACAACCCGCCGGGGCGTGGCGTCTACTTCGCCTCCGCGGCCGACCTCGATGTTGCGGACATCCTGATCCAGCACTCCGGGGACAGCTTGCGCTACGACCATACTCAAGTGCCACGTGTAACAACGAGGTGGATTTTCTGGATGCTCGCCAGTCACGTGTTTCGGCAGTTGTGGTCAGTGCCCTGCCTGCCAGCGGAACGTCTTACAGACCTCAATCGGTTATGCGAAGCTTTCGGCGTGCCGTTCTATCGGGGCATCTCGCCGAGTGCGGCTCCGGCCGGCGAGTCAAGAGCGTAAGCGACTGGAGATCTTCGCGTTCGGAACTCCGGGCGCTGACGCTTCCGGCTCGCCAGGGTTGTCGCCGTTCGGCACCTGCCACCTATGATGCCGTAGCGATCCCCTTCCACCACCGACGTGAGCGAACATCATGGCCTTCACCACCCCGGCGCTGCCCTACGCCTTCGACGCGCTCGAGCCGCACATCGACGCCAAGACGATGGAAGTCCACTCGACCAAGCACCACAAGGCTTACGTCGATAACCTCAACAAGGCCCTCGAAGGCCACGCCGACCTCGCGGCCCACGACATCGTCAGCCTGCTCCGCACCGCCAAGACCGCGGTGCCCGAGTCGATCCGCGCGGCAGTGGTCAACAACGGCGGCGGGCACCACAACCACACGCTGTTCTTCGAGATCATGGCCGCGAACGCCGGTGGCGAGCCGACCGGGGTCCTCGGCGACGCCATCAAGGCGTGCTTCGGCGACTTCGCCAAGATGAAGGACGCCGTCAAGCAGAACGGCCTGACGCAGTTCGGCAGCGGCTGGAGCTGGGTCGTCTACAACCCGACCACCAGTAAGCTCGAAGCGATCAAGCGGCCCAACCAGGACAGCCCGCTCATGGACGGCCTCGTCCCGGTGCTCGGCGTCGACGTGTGGGAGCACGCCTACTACTTGAAGTACCAGAACGTCCGCGCCGGCTACCTCGACGCCTGGTGGAACACGGTCAACTGGAAGGCCGTCGAGCAGAAGTACCATGACGCGAAGGCGGGGAAGTAGTGCTTCATCGGGTGTCGGGTGTCGGGTGTCGGGTATGGTCAGACCGAAACCACGCCGCGAGTTCTGCGACACCCCACACCCGATACCCGACACCCGATCGAGGTCTCCCACCATCGAGCGACAGGCGAGGGACAGGAACACCGTGCGGACGAAACGGATCGTCGTCCTCGGCTCGACGGGGTCGGTCGGGACTAGCGCTCTCGAGGTCGCGGCGGCGCTGCCGGGGCGCGTCGAGGTCGTCGGGCTGGTCGCGCACACGCAGTGGGAGTTGCTCGCCCGGCAGTGCCACGCTTTCCGACCGCCGACGGCCGTCCTCACGGACGCCGACGCCTTCGCGCGGGCCGACCGCACGGCCTTCCCCCAGGGCACGCGAGTTTTGCACGGACCGGACGCGGTCGTCGAGTTGGTGCAGGCGGCGGGCGTGGACATGGTCCTCGCGGCCATCGTCGGCGTCGCCGGGTTGGCGGGTACGCTGGCGGCGCTCGAAGCCGGCAAGGACGTGGCGCTCGCCAACAAGGAAGCGCTGGTCGTCGGCGGGGCGTGCGTCGTCGAACTCGCGGCCCGCACCGGCAGTCGCATTCTCCCCGTCGATAGCGAACACTCCGCGATTTATCAGGCGCTCACCGGGCACGCGGCCAAGGACGTGGCGCGGGTGGTGCTGACGGCCAGCGGCGGGCCGTTCCGCGGCCGCGCGGCCGGCGACCTGGCGCACGTCACCCCGGCCGAGGCGCTCAAGCACCCGACCTGGAGCATGGGGCCGAAGATCAGCATCGACTCGGCCACGCTCATGAACAAGGCGCTCGAAGTGATCGAGGCCCGGTGGCTGTTCGACCTGACCGCCGACCAGATCGAAGTCGTCGTCCACCCCGAGTCGATCGTCCACTCGTTCGTCGAGTTCGTGGACGGGTCGGTGCTGGCGCAACTGTCGCCGCCGGACATGAAGCTGCCGATCCAGTACGCGTTCACGCACCCCGACCGCGTGCCCGGGCCGGCGGCGCGGCTCGACTGGGCCGCGATGCGCGTGCTACACTTCGACGCCCCGGACCGCGCGGCCTTCCCGGCCCTCGACCTCGGGTTCGAGGTCGTCCGCCGCGGGGGCAGTTGCGGGGCCGTGCTGAACGCCGCCAACGAGGCCGCCGTCGCGCGGTTCCTGGCCGGTACAATAGGGTTCCTCGACATCGCGCGGTGCTGCCGCGCGGCCCTCGACTGCCACGATTACGACCCGACCCCGACGCTCGACGGCCTCCTCGCCCTCGACCGCCGGGCCAGGATGGAGGTTCAGCGTTGGACGCCCAATCGACCGTAACCCCGACCGCCGCCGACGCCGTTGACGGGCCGACCACGCTCAAGGGCTGGTTCCGCGCCAACGGCGTGCAACTGCTCTTCATCGCCCTCGCGGCGGCGGCCGTGTTCCGCTACCTGCACCCGTTCGACGTGTTCCTGGCCGGGTTCGGCCTGAGCTTCATCATCTTCATCCACGAGTTGGGGCACTTCGTCGCCGCCAAGTTGTGCGACGTCCACGTCAAGACCTTCAGTATCGGGTTCGGCCCGGCCCTGCCGTTCTGCTCGTACAAGTACGGCGAGACGACGTACAAGCTCGCCCTCATCCCGTTGGGCGGGTTCGTGGCGATGGTCGGCGAGGGGGACGGGAACAACGCCGAGGTCGGCGTCGAGGAGACCGACGAGCAGAAGGTCGATCCCCGCAACCTCAAGAACAAGACGGTCCTGCAGCGGATGTTCATCATCAGCGCCGGCGTCATCATGAACGTCGTCCTGGCCGCGGGCCTGTTCGTCGCGGCGTACCTGCACGGGGTCGAGGAGTCCCCCGGGGTGATCGCCCAGGTCGAGAGCGGCGGCGGGGCGTGGAAGGCCGGCGTCCACGTCGGCAGCGAAGTCCGCCGCATCAACAGCCGCGAAAACCCGTGGTTCGACGACATCAAGCCGATCGTTTTTAGCACCGACCGGACCGACAGCGTCACCCTCGACCTGGTTTACCGCGGCACGGCGACCACGCTCGCCGCGGAGCCGTTCAAGCTCGAAGGCGGCATGGCCCCGATGCTCGGCGTCGCCCCGCCGAACAGCCTCGAACTGTCCCACGCCAAGCGCGACGCCGTGCCCCCGTTCCTGCCCGGGTCGGTCTACGCCCAGGCCGGCGGTCCCGCCGGCCACGAGGGGTTCCTGCCGGGCGACACGATCGTCGGCATGACCGACCCGGCCGACCCGACCGCCGTCACGCCGATGGACCCGCGGCCCGGCGGCCTGCCCGGCGCGAGCTTCGACTACTTGAACCGCCAGCGCCTGCTCGTCGGCAAGCCGGTGACCTACGAACTCCGCCGCCGCGTCGAGGGCCAATCGCCCGCGGCCGAGGCGGTGCGGGTCACCGTACCGCCGGCCTTCCACCGCGACCTCGGCCTGCGCATGCGCATGGGCGAGGTGACCGCCGTGCGACGCGACTCGCCGGCGGCGAAGTCCGAGTTGGTGGCCCGCCAGCCGGAGACGAAGAAGACGCCGCTGACCCCGGGGGACGAGATCGTCGCCGTCGACCTGCCGGAGGCCGACGGCCGCACGACCCGGTACACGACCGACGCCACCGAAGCCCCGCCGGCCGACGCCAAGGTGACCGTCAAGCCGCTCGACCCGGTCCGCCTGCCGTTCGACCTGACCCAGTGGGCGGCGCGGACCGCCGCCGGCCGCAAGCTCAAGCTGACGGTGCTGCGCACGGTCGAACACGCCCCGCAGCGGAAGACGCTCGACCTCGACTGGGACGCCGCCTACGCCGACGAAGAAGTCCCCGAGGGGCTGAGCATCGGCTCGCCGGTGCCGCTGAACGGCCTGGGGCTGACGTATCAGGTGCTGGCCGTGGTCCACGCCGTCGAGCCGTTCGCCGTTGCCGAGCGGTCGCTGCCGGCCGCCGAACGCAAGACGCAGTCCCCCGCGGCCCGCGCCGGGCTGCTGCCGAACGACAAGATTTTGCAGGTGAAGTTCCAGGCGATCGACCACGAGGGCAAGCCGGTGGCGACGAAGTTCGAGCCGGTCAAGCCGCACCAGTGGCCGTTCGTGGACCACACGCTGCAACGCTTCGCCCCGCACGTCGTCGAGGTCAAGTACGAGCGGGACGGGCAGGAACTCTCGACCGAACTCGCGGCCGACGCCGACCCGACCTGGCCGGTCGTGCCGGCGGGGCTGAACTTCGCCAAGGCGACCGTCGTGCAAAAGGCCGACGGCGTGCTGGACGCCCTGAAAATGGGCGGGTACCGCACGTACCGCGGCATCCGCATGACCTACCAGGGCCTGTACGGCATCGTCTTCGGGGACGTGTCGATCACGTCCGTGTCCGGGCCGATCACCCTGACGCGGATCTCGTACCTGATCGCCGGCCAGGACGTGTGGCACCTGCTGTTGTGGATGGCGATGATCTCGATCAACCTGGCGGTCGTGAACTTCATGCCGATCCCGGTGCTGGACGGCGGGCACATGGTCTTCCTGATCTACGAAGGCGTCCGCGGCAAGCCGGCCCCCGAGTCGGTGCAAGTGCTGCTCACGTACGCCGGCCTGGCGTGCGTCCTGTGCCTGATGCTGTTCGTCGTCGGCCTCGACATCTGGCGACTCTTCTTCGGGTGACCCGCGGGCGTGCGCGCCGGCGAGCCAGGAGCGTGAGCGACTGGAGTTGCGTAGACCTCC
>JANYHV010000440.1 GCA_025362195.1 Fimbriiglobus sp.
CCGCACTCGGCGCTCGCCAGCTTGATGTACTGCACGAGCTTCGGGTGCGTGTCGAGGTGCAGCAGCGGCGTGTACCACCGGTAGATGGCGCGGGCCTCCGTCCACTTGCCGGCCTCGGCCAGGTCCCAGATGCGCTTGTTCTCCGCCGGGAAGGCGTTGACCAGGCCGCTCACCCAGCCGACGGCCCCGAGCAACAGGCACTCCAAAAACAGGTCGTCCACGCCGGCGAAGATCACGTACCGGTCGCCCGTCAGGTTGATGATGTCGGTCACCCGCCGCGGGTTGTCGGACGACTCCTTGATGCACGCGAACTTCGGCTCGTCGGCCAGTTCGACGAACATCTGCGGGGTCACGTCCGCCTTGTACGCCGGCGGGTTGTTGTAGACCATGATCGGCAAGTCGGTGGCCGCGGCGACGGTGCGGAAGTGGGCGGTCGTCTCGCGGTCGTCGCCCTTGTACACCATCGGCGGGAGGACCATCAGCCCGTCGGCCCCGAACTTGGCGCTGTCCTCGGCCCACCGGCAGGCCTGAGCCGTCGTGTACTCGGCGACCCCGGTCAGGACCGGGACGCGGCCGTTGACGCGGGCGACGGACGCCTTCAACAGGTCGCGCTTCTCGTCGCGCTCCAGGGTCGTGTTCTCGCCGACGCTGCCCATCATGACGAGGCCGTGCACGCCGGCGGCGAGCATCGCGTCGAGGTGGGCCATCGTGCCGGGGATGTCGAGCGACAGGTCGGCGTGGAATTGCGTACAGAGCGCCGGGAAGACGCCCCGCCAGGTGACGCGGTGCATGGTCGAAAGCCTCGAGAGAGTGGGAAAACTCGACGCACCCGGCGGTCAGGACTGCCGCGTCGGGTGCGTCTGGGCGCTGTTGACCGTGGGGTCGTACTTGAATTTGTCGGCCTCGGCGGTCACTTCGTCCAGGACTTGCTCGAAATCGGCCACGTCGTACCAGCCGCCGTCGGCGAAATCGACGAGCGCCTTGCCGTTGAAGTTGACGGTGACGACGCGGCCGACCCTGCCGGCGAAGCGGGCCAGGGCGGGCACGCCGGGCTTGACCGCGACGAGCCGGTTCGTCCACAGGGCCTTGAGCGCCTCGACGGTCGATTTCTCGGGGAAGGCCACGGCGGTTACCCTCGGAAGGCGTGCCGGCCGGCGGTCGGCGGGTCGAAGTCGAGTTGCTTGGCAAAGCGGGCGGCCTCGGCGGCCCCGTACTCGCGGTCCATGCCCGGGTCGTGCCAATCGACGGCCAGCGGGCCGTCGTAGCCGATGTCGTTCAGGCAGCGGATGATGGCCTCCCAGTCGATGCCGCCGCGGCCGGGGCTGCGGAACTGCCACCCCCGCCGCGCGTCCCCACTCGGCCAGTACCCGGACAGCAACCCGGCCCGGCCGTCCAGGCTGAGCACGGCGTCCTTCAAGTGGACGTGGTAGATGCGGTCGGCGAAGCGGCGCAAGAAGGCGACGGGGTCGATGCCCTGCCAGTGCAGGTGGCTGGGGTCGAAGAGGATGCCGAACTCCTCCCGGGCGTTCAACACGTCGAGGACGACTTCGGTCGAGTACAGGTCGAAGGCGAGTTGCCCGGGGTGGACCTCGCAGGCGAACCGGACGCCGCACTCCCGGGCCGCGTCGAGGAGCGGGTTCCACTGCGCCGCGAACGCCTTGAGCGCGTCGCCGATGACCCCCGGCTTGGGCGCGGGGTACCCGGACGTGTAGGCCCAGACGGGCGACCCGGTGAACCCGCTGACGACGTTCGCGCCCAGCTTCTCGGCCAGGCGAAAGGTCGCCCGCAACTCCTCGGCGGCGCGGTGCGACACGCCGTCCGGCCGGCCGTCCCCCCAGACGTAATCGGGCACGAGGGCTTCGTGCCGGGCGTCCACGGCGTCCGAGATGGCCTGGCTGACCTTGTGGGCGGCGACGACGGGGACTTGGAGGTCGTGGCGGGCGAGCAGCTCGAGCCGGCCGGCCGAGTACCCGGACTCGTCCAACCCCTGCTGGACTTCGAGGTGGTCGCCCCAGCAGCAGAGTTCGAACCCCTGGTACCCCCAGTCGCTCGCCTTGCCGGCGAGCGACTCCAACGGCACGTCGGCCCAGGGTCCGGTGAACAGCAAGATGGGGCGCGACATACACAAGTCCCGGCGAACCAAGAGCGTCAGCGACTGGAGGTCTTCGCGCCAGTCGCGTGCCGGGAACTCCAGTCGCTGACGCTCTTGGCTCGCCGGGAACCTAGTCGAGCTTGGGGTCGATGTCCAGTGCGACGCCGCCGTCCTTGACCACGCTCGGCGGGATCACCGGGGTCGGCGGGACGACCGGCAGCGAGGTCGTCGCCGGGGCGTGGGCCGGGGCCGGGGGCGTCAGCGGCGCGGGGGTCGGCAGCGGCTCTTCGATGTAAATCTCGTCCGGGTCGAGGTCGTCCACCTTCTTGCGCATCAGCAGGTAGATCATCGTCGAGGCCGACCAGAAGTACGAGTAGCTGAACCCGACGATGAGCAGGGCGAACAGGGCCAGCCAGAACGACGCCATGCCCGCGCCGATCTTCTCGGTCGTATACAGGCGGGTGCGGTACTCGGCGGCCACGTCCGGCTTGGCGTCCACGAGCTTGCGGGTGACGCGGCCGCTGGCGGGGTTCGTGTCCGTGACTTCGGCCTGCTCGACCGGGCTGCCCTTGAGGAACAGTTGCTTCCAGCCGAAGGTCTCGGGGGCGTAAATGAACAGGTAGTCCGGCTTGCGGTTGGTGTACTCGGACAGCGGGGCCTGCGACACGGCCCACTTGCCCATGTACACGGTCAGCGACCCGACGAAGATCACGAAGAAGGTCACGATCGCGCCGTAGAAGATCGACACGAGCGAGTACCACAGGAAGTTCCACGGGGCCTGGAACACGTAGTTGTACGACCGGCTCAGGGCGTCGAACGTGTCCGTCCCCTCGACGCTCAGGGTCGTGTACATGAGCGGGTAACTGACCAGGCCGATGAGCAGGACGACCATGACCGCCCCGCCCAGGATCACGAGCGGCAGGCCGATGCCGTACAGCACCACGTCCCCGACGAACGGGATCAGCGCGACGAAGGCGAAGGCCATCATGACCAGGGTGACGACGCCGATGATGGCGACGGGGACGAGCGGGGACAGGACGTAGTCCTTGTACCGGGAGGCGACGAAGATCACGGCTTCCGAGATCGTCGTGCGGGTCTTGCCGGTGAACTGGACGGCGGCCAGGCGGGTGATGACGCCGCCGAAGAAGGCCCACGTCACGACGCTCCAGACGAGGCACAGGAACAGGTACAGGCGGGTCAGGGGCGAGGCGTCCGGGTCCACGAGCTTGATGACCGGGACGAGCAGCTTGACGAGCGGCTCGACGAGGACGGGCACGGTGCCGCTGAGGAACTCACCGAAGGTGCCGCGGATCTCGGCGGCGTCCCCGCCGGCCAGCGAGGTCAGGAAGAAGTACGGGTTGGGGCCGCGGTACTCGTACCAGGGCAGGGTGCTCAGGCGGCCGCCGGGGCCGGCCAGGGCGTCGAGGGTCTTCCACTGTTCGAGGTCGCGGCCGAACAGGCGGTCGGCCTCGCGGTTGTAGTCGGCCTCGGCGTACTCCTTGCCGTTCGGCCCCTTGTCGCCGACCTTGGCCCGGACGACGGCGCTCCCGTACCGGGTCTCGTCGGCCCGCTGGGGGGCGTCGGCGGCGAAGATTTTCGACAGGGCGAACCAGCCGAGGGACATCACCAGGATGCCGGCGGCCGCGAGGAGCAGTTTCCGCGGGTCGATCGCCACCTGGAAGGTGCGAAAGATCTCGGTCCACAAAAAGGCCTTGCGGAAGCTGAACGCCTGGGCGTCGGGTTGGCCAGCGGCCATGCGGATCCCCTGTCGTGGTGAAATGGGTGACGGTGTCCCCGGCATGATACGACGCCACGGCCAACGGGACAGGCGAGTTCGGCGGGCACGAACGCGACCGCCCGCGCGCCCCATCGAGTGGAGGCGCGCGGGCGGCGGAGTCGGCGGACGGGGGATGGTTCCGGCACGCGGGGTCGGTCCGCGGGGTCGCCCCCGGGCGGGAACACCGTCGTCGGCTCCCGTTAGAAGAAGAACCCGAGGCCGACGTTCACCCCGTGGTAGATGCGGAAGAACTGCGTCCCGTAGGCCGGGTCCACCGAGCTGTAGTTGAACCCGATCGGCTCCTTCATGTACTGCGTGTTGAAGTACATCATCGCGCTGTACCCGACGCGCATCTGCACGCCCTCGATCGGGTACCACATCAGGTTGACGCTGGTGTTCACGTTCGGCACGATCTCGAAGTCGTTGCGGCTCAGTTTATTCTGGATCGACTTGTCGCCGATCGAGTACTTGGCCCGCTCCTTGACGAACCCGAGCAGGGCGGCGGCCGTCGCGTCGGCGGTGACCGACAGCGCCTTGCCGATGTACGCCTCGTGCCCGCACCCGACGAACGGGCCGTACAGCCGCTGGGACAGGGTGTTGTTGTAGTTGCCCACGTCCTGCGGGCCGGCGATGCCGTTGATGTCGTAGCTCACCGTCCGCCACTTGAACCGCTCCATGATCATCGCGTACCGGCCCCCGGCCAGGCCGTAGATGCGGGACGTTTCGGTCTGGAACAGCGGCATCCGGGCCCCGATCTCGGCCTGGTTGAACCACGAGTTGAACTGGATGTCCATGACGCTGGCCCCGTTCCAGATGCCGTAGAAGTTGCCCCCGGCGTTGCGGTCCTGGGTGCCGTTGCCGTTCGGGTCGTCCTGCGGCGTCTTAATCCGCGGCCCGGCGTACTGCGGCGGGAAGTTGAACACCGGCGAGAACAGGAACGAGTCGGCCAGGTCGGGCCGGTTCCGCGCGTACGGCGTGGCCAGGGTCGCCCCGGCGTGGACCGTCTGGTTCATCAGGTGCGTGTAACTGGCGTACACCGACAGGCCGTCGTCGAACTTGTACCCGCCGCCGATGCTGAACCCCGGCGTGTACGACCGGCGGGAGAAGTC
Source organism: Fimbriiglobus sp. (assembly GCA_025362195.1). Lineage (GTDB taxonomy): Bacteria > Planctomycetota > Planctomycetia > Gemmatales > Gemmataceae > Fimbriiglobus. Next base: position 4,979 of record JANYHV010000440.1, read on the forward strand.
CCCCGTGCTCAGGGCGGTCCGGCCGCTGCCGATGAACGTCCCCGGCTGGGGCGTCCCGTCCGGGGCGGCCGAGACGACCCCCCGCGTGTCCACCAGCCCCCGCGACGCCACGACCTGCTCGCCGAGCGGCCGGGTCTGGGTCAGGACGACGAGTTCCCCGAACGCGTAGAACCCGTTGTCCCCGGATTTCCCGGTCGGGATCGGGACGTTGTACCCCGCGCTGCCGGGCACCGCGTAGTCGGACACCTGGGCGGCGGCGGACCCCAACCCGCCCCCCGGGACGAGCAGCGCCCCCGTGGCGATCGCCGCGGCCAGCCAGCCCCCGAACAATTTTCGACGTGTCGTGCGCATGAGCGCTTCCCCCTGAGAATCGAGGACGTACGAACCCGACGAGCGGCTCCCCAACCGCAAGCCGGGACTGTCTGCCCGAACGCCGGCCCCGCGGACCCACCCCCGGTCAAGGGGAGAGAGTTTCGCGGCACCGCAGCCCGGGCCTATTCGAGGCGGACAATACCGCGGTGGCCCGGCCGGTCAAGCGGATTCGACGCCGTTCGGCCACGATTTCCGGCCCGAAACCGACTTTTCCGGCGTAAAACAGGTAAGCCCTGACCCGTGGGTAAGCACCGCAAGTGAGGCAACCCGCCGCCCGATGACCCGCTCCCTACTCCTCCTCGTCGCCCTCGCCGGCCCCCCGCTGGCCGCCGGCGAACTGCCCGCCGACCTCGACGCCGTCGCCGCCAGGTCGCTCGCCGCGTGGAAGGCCCCCGGCCTGGCCGTCGCCGTCGTCAAGGGCACCGACACCGTGCTCCTCAAGGGGTACGGCACGACCCGCCTCGGTGCGGCCGGCCCGGTCACCCCGCAGACCGTCTTCCCGATGGGTTCGTGTACGAAGGCACTGACGGCCGCCCTGTTGGCCGGTCTCGCCGACGACGGCAAGTTGTCCTTCGACGACCCCGTCCGCAAGCACCTGCCCGCGTTCCGCCTGGCCGACCCCGCCGCCGACGCGAAGGTCACCCTCCGCGACCTGATGAGCCACCGCACCGGGGCCGCCGCCCACGACTTCCTGTGGTACCACGCCCCGTGGGACCGGGTCGAACTCGTCCGTCGGATTCAGTACCTGCCGACGAGTTACCCCTTTCGCGGCGGGTACGAGTACTCGTCGGTCATGGTCATGGCGGCCGGACAGGCGGCGGCGAACGCCGGCGGGGCACCGTGGGAAGACCTCGTCCGCGACCGCCTGACGAAGCCCCTGGGCATGGCGAACACCGTGCTGACCTCCTCGGCCGCGGCCGGCGTGACGGGCCGCGCCGCCGGGCACAAACTCCGCCCGGACGGCACGGTCGAGCCGATGCCCGAGTACGTGTTGACCGAGGCCAACCCCGCCGGGTCGGCGTTCACGACCGCCGCGGACGCCGTCGCCTGGCTCCGCTTCCACCTCGACGACGGCCGGCACGCCGGCAAACGAGTCGTCTCCGCGGTGAACTTGCGCGAGACGCGGACCGCCCAGACCCCCATGCCGCGCACCGACCCCGAAATCGCCGCCGTTTACCCGGACTCGGCCCGGGTCGATTACGCGATGGGCTGGGTCGTGTACGACTACCGCGGCCGCGAAGTCGTCGCCCACGGCGGCGTCATGGACGGCTTCCGCACGCTCGTCCTGTTGGTGCCGAAGGAGCATCTCGGGATCGCGCTGTTCAACAACCTGCACCACACCAAGCTGAACCTCGCCGCCGGCCACGCCCTGCTCGACCGCCTCCTCGACGAGAAGCCGGCCCGCGACTGGGACGCCTACTACCTCAAGTTGGAAGCGACCGAACGGGCCGAGAAAGCCGCCGCCCAGACCGCCCGCGACCAGGCCCGCGACCCCAACACCCGCCCGTCGCTCGCGCTGGACCAGTACGCCGGCACCTACACCCACCCGGCCTACGGCGAAGCGACCGTCGCGCTCAAAGACGGCACCCTGCACTGGACCTGGAGCGGCTTCGCCAGCCCCCTCGCCCACGACCAGGACGACACTTTCCGCGCGACGGCCGGCCACCACGCCGGCCAACGGATCGACTTCCGCACCCGCGCCAGCCGCGCCAACGCCCTCCGCTTCATCGGCGTCGTGTTCGACCGCAAGCCGTGAAATTCTCGCTGGCGCTTGAAATACGTCCAGAGCAACGTACGATTCCATAGTTGTACGTTTTGAGACGCCTTTCGGGGCTTACGATGAAAGCCGCACCTGGTGGTCAGCTTCCGCCCAACGAGATATTCGGCCGGGACGAGTTTATCGCCGATTTGTGGCGAATCCTGGAGCGTAGTAGCGTCCGCATGGAAGCCGAGCGACGCATTGGCAAAACCAGTATCCTTCAGAAGATGTGTGCCGAGCCGGGCGACGGCTGGGAGGCGGTGTACTTCGATGTCGAAGCGATCCGCTCTGCCGACGAGTTCGCCGAAGCCGTCTGTGCGAAGGTTCTCGAACGATTCACGTACTGGAAGAAACAAGGGCACCGATTACGGGACTCTCTCAAAAATGTCAGGGGCGCGACAATCGGTCCGCTCAAGTTTCCCGAGAAGTTGACCCGGCCCGAAAGTTCTTGGAAAACCCTGTTAACCCAAGCCGTCGAACAGATGATCGAGCAGCAGAAGAAGGTCGGCAAGCGGGTCGTCTTTTTCTTCGACGAGTTGCCGTGGATGGTCTCGGCAATCGCCAACCCGACGCACGGTGGTAGCCCCGCGACGGCAGCGGCTATCCTCGACGTGTTGAGAAACCTGCGCCAGTCGCCGACGACCGGCCAGGGGTTCCGCATGGTCCAGTGCGGCTCGATCGGGATGCACCATATTCTGGACGAACTACACCGCCACGGCTACCGGAACCAGCCGGTCAACGATCTGAGGCTGGTCGAAGTTCCGCCGCTGGACGCCGCGGCTGCCTCTGGCCTCGCCGGCCGACTCCTTTCGGGGGAACAGTTGACCGCTGATGCAACCGTCGCGGGACTTGTCGCCGAGCGGACGGGCGGCTTCCCCTACTACATCCACTCGGTCGTCTCCCGACTGACCGTGGCGGGTAGCCCCGCGACCGTGGCCGGAGTCGATGCGGCCGTCAACTGGCTGTTAACAACCGCTCTTGACCCTTGCGATCTGCGGCACTTCAGCAGACGAATCGGTTCATACTTTCCTCCGACCGAAGCGAAGATCGTGCTCGCCCTCCTCGATCACGCCGCGGTCGCCCCGGCTGGCGTCGAAATGGGCGTGCTGCAGAACGTCGCCAAGTCGGCCGGCGACGTTGACGACGAGGTGGTCCGCGACCTGTTGCGCCGGCTCACCCTCGACCATTACCTGACCCGGGACGCGGACGGTCGGTACGCGTTCCGGCACGCCCTCGTCCGGCGGTGGTGGGTTCTCGACCGGGGGGTGAGCTAATGGCGGCCCGGACATTGATCTCACGGTTCACCCCGAGCCGGACCAACCCCGAAGTGCTCGAAGCCATCTTCGTCCAGCGGCACAAGCTGGCCGAATCCTGGCTCGGCCGGCTGCGCGACAGCATCCTCACGGACGCCAAGCACCACCTCCTAGCTGTCGGCCCGCGCGGGAGCGGCAAGTCGCACCTCGTTTCGCTGCTCGTTCACCGGCTGAAGGCCGACCCGGTCGTCCGGGACCGGGTCCGGATCGCCTGGCTGCCCGAGGACGAATCGACCCCGTCGTTCTGGAAGTTCCTCGGCCGCATCCTCCGGGCGTTGGCGGCCGAGTACGGGGACGAGTTCCCGCCGCCGCCCCGCGACCGACTGGACGCCGCCACGGACGACCGCCGGGCGACCGTCCTGACCGAATACTTGTTGGCGAAACTGGCCGGCCGGCCGCTGCTCGTGGTGGTCGAGAATCTGGACGACGTGATGCGGGGCCTGGGGGACGCGGGGCAGAAGCAGTGGCGGGCCTTCCTCCAAGAACATCGGGTCGCCGCTACTCTGGCGACCGCCCAGCAACTCACCCGCGACCTGTCCGACCGCGACCGGCCGTTCTTCGGCTTCTTCCAACTCGAACACCTTCAACCGCTGACCACCGACGAGGCCCTGGCCCTTCTCACCCGCATCGCAGCCCAGACCGGCGACACCGGCCTGGCC
>JANYHV010000474.1 GCA_025362195.1 Fimbriiglobus sp.
GCGCACGGCGTCGTCGGACATCGCGAGCGGGGCGGCGACGCGGACGCGGCCGTCGGGCGGGTAGACGCCGAGGTGCAGGTTCTTCACCGCCTTGCGGTGGACCTCGACGGTCACCCCGCCGACGCTCAGGGCGTGCGGCTCAGTAGCCATCCTGGTGCCGCACGAGGTCGAGCATCGCGTCGGCCGCCGCCTCGTCGCCCATCACTTCGAGGAGCCGGCCGCGGACCCGGCGGGCCTTGATGTCGCTGCCGCGCCAGCCGTCCTGGACCGCCTCGCGCACCGCCGCGTCGATCCGCAGCGTCAGCGCCTCGTCCCGGCCGGCGTTGTCGTACACCGCCCGCAGCCGCGGCGTGTCGAGGCCCGCCGGGTAGCCGGGGCCGCCGGGGTCTTGCACCTGTTTGGCCAACTCGGCGACCTGCTTCAGGTAGTCGGCGTAGGTCACCGCGGCGTTCTTGCGGCCGGCGATGAGCGCCTCGAGGAGTTGCGACATGCGCTCGTAGTACTTCGGGTTGGCCGGGGTCTCGTCCACGATCGCCTTGCGGACGTTGTTCTCGATCGTCTCCGCGACGGCCGTGTCGCTGTCGGCGATCCCCTCGGGCAGGGCGGCCTTGAGCGCCGCGGGGCCGCGGGCGACGAGGAGCTGCACGAGCGTCATGTCGCCGAAGCTGGTGAGCCGCTCGCTCTCCTCGGCCCGGACGTAGGTGTCGATCAGGTGCCGCATGCCGGGGTCGTAGAGCTTGAAGTCGATCGCGTCGCCGCTGGCGGTCTGCACCTCGCGGTGCAACGCCTCGAAGCGCGCGACTTCGCCCTTGATCGCCGCCGCGGCCGCCGCCGGGTAGCCGGCCTGGGCCATCTCGCCGGCCACGGCGGCGTAGGCGCGCAGCAGCGGCGGCACGAGCCGGTACAGCTTCGCCCGGCGGGGCGCGGTCGCGGCGGGGTCGTCGCCGACGAAGTAGCCGCGGCCGCGGCCGGCGTCGTCCACGTCGCCGACCGGCTCGCACAGCGCCCGCACCGCTTCGAGCGTCTCGTCGAGGCGAGTCTTGCCCTTGGCCAGCCGGTCCTCCAGCAGGCCCGACACGTCGGCGGCGTCGTAGCCGTCGAGCGCACCACTCGTGTAGTCTTTCACCGCGCCGGCGAGGCTCTTGAACAGGTCGCGGTAATCGACGACGTAGCCGAACTCCTTGTCGTCGCCGTCGAGGCGGTTCACCCGGCAGATCGCCTGGAACAGCCCGTGGTCGCGCATCGCCTTATCGAGGTACAGGTACGTCGCCGGCGGGGCGTCGAAGCCGGTCAAGAGCTTATCGACGACGATGAGCAGCCGCATCCGGCCCGGCTCGTCGAGGAAGCGTTTCTTGACGGCCAGCTCGAACTCGGCGACCCGCTTCACCGCCTCGTCGGCCGGCTCGTCGAACCACTCCGCGAGCATCCGGCGGTAGGTCTCGGAGTTGAACAGCCGCTCCGCCTGGCCCACGCCGGTCTCCTCGCCCTTGGCCGCCGCCGCCGTCGGCTCGAAGGACGTGACCACGGCGCAGTGGCCGCGCAGCTCGGTCTGGCCGAACAGCTCGTAGAGCTTGCACGCCTGCGCGATGCTGCCCGCCACCAGGATCGCGTTGCCCCGGCCGTCGGCGAGCCGCGGGCGTTGCAGGAAGTCCAGCGCGATGTCGCCGACGATCCGCGCCAGGCGGTCGCGGCTGCTGAGCACCTTCGACAGCGTGCCCCACCGCTGCTTCAGCCGGGCCTTGGCGTGGTCGGTCAGGTTCGCCGTCTTCAGGTCGAACCACTCGTCCACCTTCTTGGGCGACGCAAGCGACTGCTCGATGTCGCGCGCCTCGTAGCGCAGGTCGAGTACCACCCGGTCGCGGACGGCCTCGTTGAACTTGTAGGTGTGGATGTACCGGCCGAAAATCTCGAGGCTCTTCAACTTGTCGGCCTTCAGCAGTGGCGTGCCGGTAAAGCCGACGAACACGGCGTCCGGCAGTAGCCCTTCATCGCCTTGTGCAGCTCGCCGGACTGCGTGCGGTGACACTCGTCCACGAAGACGTACACGTCCCCCTTCGCCCGGAAGTTCGACGGCAACGCCGCCACGACCTTCGCCACGTCCACGGCGCGGTCGGCGTCCGGCCCGACCTTGCCGGCGAACTTGTGGACCAGCGTGCAGAGCAGCCACGGCGACGGGGCGTTCAGCTTCGCTACGAGGTCGGCCCCGCTCGTCGTCCGCACCACCTCCTCGTTGACGCTGCGGAACACGCCCTCGATCTGCTCGTCGAGTTCGGTGCGATCGGTCACCAGCAGCACCCGCGCGTCCGCGATATTCTCCCGAATCCACTTGGCCAGCCAGACCATCGTCAGGCTCTTGCCGGAGCCTTGCGTGTGCCAAATGATGCCGCCCTCGCGGCGGCGCACGAAGTCGCGGGCCGCCCGGACGCCGAAGAACTGGTTGTGCCGGCACAGCTTCTTCGTGCCGAAGTCGAAGAGCACGAAGTCGTGGACGACCTCCAACAGCCGCGGTTTCGCGAGTAGGCTGCGCACGTCGGCGTCGAGCCGGGGGCCGGCCGGGGCCGCGCCCTCCTCGCGCCACTCGAGGTAGTAGCGCACCTTGGTGGCGGTGGTGCCGTAGCGCAGGCCCTCGGTGTCGTTGCCGGCCATGACGAGCTGCACCGTGGCGAAGTACGGCTCGACGAACTCGCGCTTCTGGCTGTCGAGGTTCTGGCGGATGCCCGACGCCACGCTTACCGTCGAGCGCTTCAGTTCGAGCACGCCCAGCACGACGCCGTTGACCGACAGCACCACGTCCGGCCGCTTGTCGTTGGCGTAGGTCGTCGCCCCGCGGATGGTCACCTCCTCGGCGACGGCGAAGGCGTTGGCCTCCGGGTGCTTCCAGTCGATCAGCGGCACGACGACGGTGTTGACGCCCTGCGCGAGCTTGACCGGCACGCCGTAGCGCAGCAGCTCGTAGACGTTGCGGTTGCGGGTGTAAATATCGTGGGTGGCATTGGTGGCCGCCGCCTCCAGGGCCGCGACGGCGCGGGCGGCGACGGCCGGCCCCACCCCCCGGCCGGTCAGCCAGGCGGTCAGCGCGGCGGCGTCGATGTTGCGGTTGTCGGGCCGGCCGGCGAGGTTGCCCTGGTAGGCGTAGCCGAGTTCGTCGCGCAGCAGGGCGACGACGCGGTTTTGGGTCGCCCGCTCGGGCTGGCCGACGACGATCATGGGGGCGAATCCTGTACGGGGTTAGAACTTGTCGAGGACGTGGACCTGGAACCAGATCGGCACTTCGTCCAACTTCCACTCGATCAGCCGGCCGGCGGTGACCTCGGCGACGTACTGCAACTCGTTGCCGGAGTTGTCGAACAGGAACGCCCGGTCGGTGTGCCGGATCGCCTCCCGCACCAAACCCAGCGAGCGGTGGTAGCGCTCGACGACCTTGTCCGGCGGCACGTCGTGGCCGCCCAGCTTCACGCGGGCGGCCACGCGGGCGATGTTGATCGCCGGGCTTTCCGTGGCGACGAAGTAGAGGTACGTCCGGTAGCCGATCACCCGCGCGTCGCGCAGCAGTGCGACCTTGTCCGGGTGGGACATCACCGTCTCGAAACAGAACGCGGTTCCGGCCTCGAGCAGCTTGCGGCGGAGGAAGTCCGACAGCACGGAGGCGTGGTAGGAGTTCACCGCCAGCCCGCCGAAGTCGAGCACGCCGCCGGCGACGCTCACGGCCGCGCAGGTTTCGGCCAGCCCGGCCGACTTCAGGAAGCTCGAGCCGGTCAGCGCGGCCCGCAACTCGTCGGTCGCGACCGCCACGCCGTAGCCGGCCAGGTCGAGCGTGCCGTCACGGCGGGCGGCGGCCTCGATCTCGTCGGCGTTGACGTAGACGCCCAGGAGTTCCGGCCGCAGCACGGCCTTCGCGCTACTCTTGCCCGAGCCGTTCGGCCCGGCGAACATCCGCAGGCGGCTCACGACGTGGCCCGGACGACGGTCCCCGGCCGCACCTTCCGCCGCGGCGGCATCGGCTGCACGACGACCCGGCGGCCGTCGGCGAATACCTCCACCAGCGCCTCGCCCTCGACGACCAAAACGCTCCCCACCGTCAGCGCCTCGGCGAACGCGGCCCGGCTCGCCTCGACGGCCAGCGCGGGGAAGGCGTCTTCGAGCTTCGTCATCTCGGCTTCGCTCATCGCCGTCTCCTCGGAAGGTTACGCCGGTATCATACCAGCCGGGTGCGGCCGGTGAGCAGTTCCTGCATCGCCCCCTGCTTGACGAGCCGCCACTTCGCCCGCTCTGCCTCGAGTGCCTCCAACTCCGCGTCGAAGTCCGCCAGCACCGCCGCAATCGCACGCTGCTCCGCAAGGGGCGGAAGCAGTACGTTGAGCGACTGCAACGGCAGCGTCGGCAATCGCTTCGTTCCGTGCGTTGACTCGTCGCAAATTTCCAGGATTGTTGGCCCGCTCCACGTGAGCCAGTACAGCAGGAATTCGCTGTCCACGTCGATGTGCGTTATCAGGGCTTTGATGTCCTGGTTGAACGCCAGCGGCCTCTCGCACCGCGCGACGGGAAAGGTGTGGGCCAGGATCATGCCGCGGATCACGATGAAGATGGCCCCCGTCGGCGCGAGCCGCGTGCCATTGCTCAGAGCCTTAATGCTCACGCGGTCGGGCACGTCGTGCAGCCGCGGGACCTTCATGTCCTTGGGGCTGACCCAGGGGACGTCACCAACCCACAACGTCGGGTCCGCCATTCTCGGCGTGCCGCCACTTTGGAAGCTGGCGAGTTCCCCCAGCTTGCGGGTGGCCCACGGGTCGGCGAAGCCGGGGAGGCGGGTGCGGCCGGTGAGGAGCTGCTGCATCGCCGCCTGTTTGAGGTCGCGCCGCTTGGCGATCCCCCGCCCCGACGCCGCGATCAGTTCGTCGAGGTCGCCCAGAGCCGCCGCGATGGCCCGCTGTTCCGCTATGGGCGGGACCGCGAATTTAAGCCTGTTAATCTTCGCTAACGTCAAGCGTGTAATGGCATTTCCAGCCATAGCCTCCTGAATCTGTGTCTGCATCTCCGAACTAAGAATCATTTGCAGAAAGTATTCCGCTGAATGCCTTGAAGAATCAACTCTGAGAAATGCCACACTTGAAAGAAGACTAAATTCTCCGTCGTAGGTGTTGATAGCCGCGTTTCCAGTGTTCGCTCCGTCTTTAGTCAACAACAAATCGCCTTTCTTGACATCGCAACGTTTGTATATTGCATGATGTTGCTTGGCGTCAATTCTCGCTGCAGACGATAAATCTAAACGACCTGGACGTATGTTTTTCGATGTCACGTAGTAGTAATCGTTTCCGCCAATATGTGGCGAAAAGTGTGTGCCATCTTGGATTTTCGTGCAAGCATCGAGCGCGGTCGTGACCTCCCACCCCTCCGGGATGACGCCCACGTCCGTCAGCTTGTAGCCCGGCGTCACGGCGTCCATGTCACCCCCAGGCGCGTCAGGTGGCCGGCGACCTTCGCGGCTAGTGAACTCGCGTCGGCGCTCAGCCGCGGCAGGGGGGCGGCGTAGCGCTCGGCGAGCTGCGTCACGCGGCCGGCCAGCGCTTGCGACACGCGGTCGAGTTCGCCCCGCACCCCCGCCTCCACCGCCGCGAGCCACTTGCTGCCCACCACGACCTCGCACGCCTCGGCGTCGGTCAGCGCCGCGTACCGGGCGACGACCGACGCCGCCAGCGCCGCCTCGGCCTCCTTCGCCGCCTTACTCGCCCGCTTCTCGCCGTCGAGCCGCCGCACGTACTCCGTGAGGGCCGCCCGCTCGTCGGCGAACCCGTCGCCGACGCGGACCTCGCGCAGCCGGGCCTTCGCCGCCGCCTCGGTCACCTTGCCGGCGTCGTCCGCGGCCTCGGCGAGCGGCCCGTCGTCGCCGGCGTTCTCCTCGCGGAACTCGTCCGCCGCCGCCTCGGCCGCCGCCCGCGCGGCTTCGAGCGCGTCCGCCGCCGCCCGCTCCCCGGCGAAGTAGCGCGCCACTAGCAGCGCCGGCGGCAGCAACTCGGCCCGGTACTTGACGCGGCCGACGACGAGGTCCGGCTTCGCCCTCTCCTCGGCGACCATCACGCGCAGCCGGGCCGCCCCCGCCCACCCGGCCTCGCAGACCACCCGGCCTCGCAGACCATCGCCGCGTCGTCCTGGAGGCTCGCCGCGCACAGGTCGGTGAAGTGCTGGTAGACGTCGTAAGCGTCGAGCAGCGGGGCCGCGCGGAAGGCGTCCAGCAGGCTCTCGGCGAGGGCGTGCAGCAGCGGCTTCGGCTTGTCGCCGACCTTGAGCGCCGCGAGCTTGGGGCCGTATGTCGCCTTCCATTTCGCGTAAATGGCCGTGACGGTCCCGGTGAACGCGCGGAACTCCGGGTGCTCGAAGATGGTGCGGCGCACCTCGGCCGGGGCGACGGTGAGCGCGAAGTACCCCGGCCGCGCCCCCGGCTTCACGAGGGCCGCCCGCACGCCGGGGAGGACCTTCCAGTAGTCGGCGAGGCGGTCGAGGTCGCGGCCCGGCAGCCCGCCGTTGAGGTGCGCGTCGAGGTCCTGGAGGTCCTCGGGGGCCGAGCCGTCGAGGTAGCGCGGCAGGTTCAGGTTGGAGTCGTGCCGCGGGTCGGCGATCTCGGCCATCGGCACGAGCCGGGCGTAGCCGGGCACGTCGCGCTGGGTGGTGAACACGTCCACGATCTTGTGGATGTCCTGCTCGCGCAGGCGGTTCTTGTTGCCGTCCTTGCGGAAGCCCTTCGAGGCGTCGAGCAGGAACACGCCCTTGCGAGTCGCGGCGTTCTCCTTGTCGAGCACGACCAGGCACGCCGGGATGCCGGTGCCGAAGAACAGGTTCGCCGGCAGGCCGATGACCCCCTTGACCACGCCGGAGCGCAACAGGCTGCGGCGGATGCCGGCCTCGGCGTTGCCGCGGAACAGCACCCCGTGCGGCAAGACGATCGCCCCCTTGCCGCGGCTCTTGAGCGACGCGAGCAGGTGCAGCAAGAAGGCGTAGTCGCCGTTCTTTGCCGGCGGCACCCCGTGGGCGAAGCGGCCGAAGGGGTCGGCCGACGGGGTCACGCCGCTGAGCCACTGCTTGTCGGAGAACGGCGGGTTGGCCACCGCGAAGTCGAACGCCTTCAGCCCCCCGCCGTCGGCCCAGTGCGGCGTGGCGAGGGTGTTGCCGCGCCAAATTTCGGCGGTGGGGCACTGGTGCAGGATCATGTTCATCCGCGCCAGCCCGGACGTGGCGTTGTCCTTCTCCTGCCCGTAGACGGCGAGGTCGAACCCTGTGAGGGTGCGCGCCTCGGCGTGGGCCTTCAAGAGCAGCGACCCGGAGCCGCACGTCGGGTCGTAGATCGTCTGGCGGGCGTCGGTGGTGGTGCCCAGGCCGATGACCTTGGCCATGACGCGCGAGACCTCAGCCGGGGTGTAGAACTGGCCCTTGGACTTGCCGGACTGCGTGGCGAAGTGCCGCAGCAGGTACTCGTAGGCGTCGCCGAGCAGGTCGTCCCCCTCGGCGGCGTTCGATTTGAAGTTGAGTTCCGGCCGGTCGAACACGCTCACGAGGCCCGAGAGCCGATCGACGAGGTCCTTGCCGCTGCCGACTTCCGGGCGCTGCCGAAGCCTGTGACGCTGAGCGAGCCGCACTCCCTCGGCCTCATCGTTTCGACGCGGGGCGGGGCAGTCCTGGCCCGGTCGCGGGTCGCGGGCAGGCCCACGGCCGACGACCTCGCCGCGCTGCTCGCCGGAGCCGTGATCCGGCCGCTGACCGGGTCTGCGTCCCGGCCCGGCCGCGTCCATGTCCGGGGCCACCGACAGTGGCGAGGACTATTCCCGCACCTGGAAGACCTCGGCATCGAGGTTTCAGTTCACCGGGAACTCCCGCACGTGCAGATCGCCTACGCGGACCACATGCGGCAGGTGCGTGAAGCCCGCAGGGTGGGAATGGTCCGGCCGACCGCGACGCAGTCGGCCGTGGATGAGGCGTTCCCCGCGATCGCCGAGTGGGTGCGAGGTCACGGCTACATCGAAATCGGCGAGCAGGAGACCTTCGGGTTCGTCGTCCGGGCCATCGACTCCGCGGACGTTATTCTCTAGGACGACAAGCTCGGCACACTGGCGCACGTCCGCCGCCGGACGTAATCAGAGGTCGTGTTGCGACAGGCAAGGTGTAGGGCGGGTCTTACCGTACTTCCCGACCCAGTGCAGGAACTCCTGCTCACCACGCTGGCTCCGGCCGCACGACGGGGAACGACTCGGCACCAGCTGATCTAAGACCGTTCGCTATATTTTGCGATAGGCAATAGGCCGCTCCAGACTAGTAAACATGTGACAGTTAGGACAATAGGCGATGCAACGCCCGCATAGTAAATAAATACGTAAACATGCAAATCAAAGTTAACAATTGTGGACATAAAAAATAAAGCTATAACGGAAATTGATAACAACGACGAGAGTAATATATATCTATTCTTGATAATCGAATACAATACTAAAGTAATAGCTAAAGTTATAGTAGCACCTGTTGCACCAACAATAGATGACAAAGCGTATGAAGCGCTCATTATATACTATTATAAAATTGTATTTATTACTTCTAGGCCGTGTGGACAGTAGTTCCGCAAGTGTAACCCCAGTAAGGAGTTGCGTCACGGAACTCGACTGGGCGGAAATCGTCGCAAGTCGTTGCTCCACAAGCACTTGTGCAACTACTGTCCACACGCCCTAGTAACTATTCAGTTTTCGTAGAAATTATTCTATAATACATCTGGGGTCTCGGACGTTCAGTTGCGGACACCCAGCACTCCGATGCACTGTTCCAAGTACCGGTTCGCCTCGCGCCACCAGATATTATCAGTCCAGTCAACTTGCCAACTCTGTGTAGGCTGTCAGCAATACGTGATTGTTGACCCATTCGCTACATTACTTCTTAACCGACAACGCGTCGTACGGCCGCAACGAGCCCAAGAACAACTACAGCACGCTGTTAAGGGGCCAAATTCCGACGGATGATTTCAGCAGTATAACCCCAACTGGGATCGACACCCTCACCTTACTAGCCGGTCAGGACTCCGTAAGGTTGGTTGAGTCCGCCACTATTAACTCGTAACTCGGGATCTATCGTTCCACTAGCAAAGTTGAAGCCCACAGTGCCTGACACTCAGCGATGCGTACTATTATGTATATTGTATTACACCAATTTTGGTAATTTACAAATTAGCTTTAATTACCCGTATAAAAGCCAATACCTTTGTTGCTGGTATCTTTTACGTTCACGCCTTGATATGCCGGATTACCAGCCGAGACACAATCGTTTTTGTAAAATTCAGCAATATTTGACAAGTACGTTTTCCACACATTCTGAGTGTCGCTTTCTCCCTTGATATATTGGCCTGCGTCTGCAAATGAATTGAACCTCTGATCAACGCCCGTTGTCTGAATTTCAATACACTTTTTATCTGCAGATACTTGAACACTCCACCAACGTTTGCCAACTAATGGATGCATGCCAAGCGTCTCAGCGCTGACATATCGCGTGTCGCCATTATGATTGATCTTAACAAAGCCGTAATGCTTCCCATCTGGACCCTTATCACCAACTCCAATTCCGGCACCAGGCGGCATTGAAAAACCAGCGTATAAACTGCCATTGTGCGATATTATATCTGTGACCGTGAAAATATTTCCCTTATTGAAATGCCTAAATGTTTTTAGGTCATCATATATACGATCTGCTAAATGGCCCAGTTCGCATTTGCAGCCGCAAAGTCTAATAATTGTTTGATTTATGTACACGTTTCCTACTCCATGGGTCCAGTTGGAACCCAAGCCACCTAATACTGCTTCAAATGACGGTGGATTTTTCCAAGGAAGTTCTGCACCTCTGAATGCAGCGTCGGGGAAATATAGTCCAGACGGGTCTAATCGGTTGACTGTGTTATTAGACTCACTTCGATACAAGTTGACATCGCCCGCCTGAAATCCGATCGGATCGTTGCATGCCCACCGCCCTAGCGTCGGCGAGTACCACCGCGCTCGTTGGTGGCTTAGCCCCGCGACGGCATCATATGCTATACCCTGGAACAGCACCTCCCACCCGTAGCCCGTGCTGCCCGCCTTAGCCGCGAAGCCCGCGTCCATCACCGTCGCCTTGCCGAACGGGTCGTAGGCGAACCGCTCTACCACCACGCCGGTCACACTCACCAACGCGGTGACGTTGTAGTTCGCGTCGGCGAGCGCGTACAGCCGCTCCTCCAGCCCGTTCGCGCTGCTGCCGTCCGCGTCCCGGTCCCGGCTCACCAGCGCATCGACGTAGACAGGCGACCAGACGTAGCTCACCTTCGCCACGCCGCCCACGCGCTCCTCGAGCACCTGCCACCCCGCCGAGTAGTACAGGTCCGTCGCCGCCCCGCCGGCGACCGCCGTAACCCGCCGGCTGAGCGCGTCGTACCCCAGCGTCTCCAGCACGACGCCCACGGAACTCTTCACGACCTTGAGCCGGTTCCAGGCGTCGTAGGCGAACCGCCGGCCCGCCTCGTCGCCCGTCATGTTGCCGCTGGCGTCGTAGGTGGGTGTCACCGCCCCGCTGATGGCGGTGACCTCGTTCTGGGCGTTGGCCGTGCGCGTCTGGGTGGTGCCGTCGGTCGTGACGCCGCTCCAGTTGCCCAGGGCGTC
>JANYHV010000134.1 GCA_025362195.1 Fimbriiglobus sp.
GTCATCAAAGACCTGCCCGGCGGCCGGTACAAGATTTTCTGGGACCGCTGGGGCACCCGGGCGGTCCTGCTCAAGTACGCGATCGCCGGGAAGGACTTGAAGCTCGTTTCCAGCCAGAAGAACGCGGCCGTGAACGCGTACACGCTGGCCGTCAGCCCGGACGGCAAGAAGGCCCTGCTGTCGAGCGGCGGGGGCTGGCGGCCGCCGGTCGAGGGGGGCAGCGGGGGCGGGTACGTGTGCGCCGCGTTCGGCACGGACAATTTGGAAACCATGCTCGGCCAGGCCCCGGCGGCCACGAACCTGGCGTTCCACCCGGTGCTGAACCTGGGCGTGCTGAACCAGCAGGGGAAGGACATCCAACTGTTCAACCCGAAGTCGCTCGTCGGCGGCAAGACGTTCGCCGTGGCGAAGGGGGCGGACGCCCGGCCGCTGCTCGTCGCGTTCGGGGCTAAGGGCACGAAGGTGATCTTGTGGAACGGGGACAACCCGGCGAACCCGCAGGAGGGGTTGCACTTCCTGCCGCTGGAGTTGACGGCCGCGGACCGGGCCGAACTGCGGCGGGTGTACGGCGCGCTGCCGGCCGGCGGGGTGGCCGCGAAGCCCGACCCGAAGGCCCCGGCCCCGAAGCCGACGCCCGGGAAGACGCCGGCCGCCGAGGTCGAGGCGGCCGTGCCCGCGGGGGTGATCGCCGCCGCCGGGTTTAACGCGGCGAAGGGGCTGAACGCCGCCGCCGGCCGGGCCGCGTACCCGCTCGGGAAGGCGAACGCCCCGGGGGTATCGGCGAAAAGGGCTGGCAGGGCTTGTTGCCGGCCGCCGCGAACGCCAAGTACGTGACCGACCCGACGGCCGAAGGGGACGCGGCCTTGTTGCTCACGGCCGGGAACTTCGCCCGCACCTGGGCGAAGCCGCAGGCCGGCGTCTTCCGCGTGGAACTCACGGCCCGGGTCCCGGCCGGGGGCGGGGTGATGGGGTACGTGTGGGGCGAGGGCGAGCCGACGACCGGCCCGGTGTGGCGGATCGCCGGGGGCAAGTTCCAGGCCCTGGACGGGTCCGGGATCGGCTCGGGCAACTGGACCCCCGTCGCCGACTGCCCGGCCGACGCCTGGCACAAAGTCACCCTCGGGATCGACGTGCCCAGGCAGCAGTGGACGCTCGCCGTGGGCGACGCGGCCCCGTCGAAGGCGTTCGGCTTCCGGTACAAGGCCCCCGCCCTGCAGACGCTGAACTTCCTGGTCGAGGGCAAAGAACACGTCTACCTGGACGCCGTCCGCGTCCTGGCCGGCGACGGGAAGTAGTCGCCCCGCCGCGGGCTCCCCGCCGGTCGGCCGGTGTCGTGCAGATCTAGCCGACGCCGTGCCCGATGTCACCCGCCACTTCGAAGCCGCCGCGGCCGGAGACGCCCCGACCGACACCGACCCGAACACCCTGTAAGCGTGACGCGGACGAGCGACGAACGTGTGGCGTTCGGGCCGACTTGAGAGGAAACGGCCCGGCAATTTCTGGCACCCGTCCGACCTGTTGCCTTCGGCTCCTCCCCTGGGGCCGCTCGCCTTCGCCCGCGGCGGGGCCGAAGGCAGCAGGGGTCAGCCCAGGAAGCGGACGGCGAGGACGGGGTGGCCGGTGTGGGGGTCGCGGCTGGTGCGGACGACTTCGCACAAGATGCCCCAGGGGGCCGTCTCGGGGTCGCCGGGGAAGGTGGCGAACAGGTGGCCGGTCACGGGCGGGCCGGCGGTCGTACACGAAAACCCGCCGGCGGACAGTTCGCGGCACTGCGCGGCGTGCGGCGCGCCGAGGCGGAGTTCGTCGTCGAGGGGGACCAGGGTCACGGCCAGGTCGGCCCGGCGGCGGGGGAAGCGGCGGCGGTCGTCGTTCGGCTGGACGGCCCGGCGGAAGGCGTCCACGAGTTCCGCGAGCGCCGCCGGCATGTCCCGGCCGCCCGCGTCCAGGCCGCCGACCGGGCGGGCGTGGACCGTCACCTCGGCCGCGTGCCAGGCCGAGCCGGGCGGGAGTTCGACGGTCAGTTCCGCGCCGGGCTTGCCCGGGACGGCCGGCTTGCGGAACAGCACGGTGGTCGGCCCGACGTGCAGCACGGTCAACTCGTTGTCCTCGCGGAACAGGTCGAGCTTCATGCGGAGCATGTCGGCCGTGAGCAGGACCGGGAAGCGGCACGCCCAGCGCTGGTCGGGCTGGCGGACGGGGCCGGCGGCCAGGGCCGGCGGGGCGGTCAACCGGAACAGGGCTTCGACGAGTTCGTCGGGGGTCACCGGGGCGGCCGGCGGGGCGGCCGGCGGGTCCCCGGAGAGCCGGGCGGCCGCCTCGACGACGCGGAGTTCGTCCAGCGTCCGCCAGGTCGTGGGGGTCGCCCCGAGGGCGGCGACGAACGCGGCGCAACTGGCGTGGCGGTCGCCCGGCCGGGTCGCCAGCGCCTTGCGGACCGCCGGGATTTCGCAGTCCCGCACGAGGCCGAAGTTGATGCCGAGGTTGGGGGACGACCCCGGGCGGCGCGGGGCCGGCGTCCAGGCGTGCAGGCTTTCGAGGTACATCAGGGCCAGGGCGTACTGGTCGCTGGCCGGCCCGGCCTCGCCCCGCAGGGCTTCCGGGGCGGCGTGCGGGTCGCGCTCGACCCAGTCGAGTTCGGGCCGGGTGCGGCGGAGGAGTTCGCCCACGCCGTACCCGGTCAGGCCGACCTTGCCGGGTTGGGCGACGACGGCGGACGAGTTCAACAGGCCGTGCGCGAACCCGGTCCGGGCGTGCAGGTCGTCGAGGGCCGCGGCGACGGCGGCGAACAGGCCGAGCAGTTCCGGGCGGGAGACCGGCGTGCTCGCGGCGGCCGACTGGCGGGTCCGGTCGGCGAGCGTCGGCAGGTCGTCCGGCAGGGCGAACGCGACGTACCGGGGGTGGGGCACGGACACGGTCTGGAAGACCCGCGGGTGCGGGGCGACGGCGGCGCGGAGGACGGTCTCGATCTCGGCCCCGCTGCCGTGCCCGAGGTTGACCGTGTGGACGCGGAACGGCCGCCCGGCCGGGTCGGTCGCCCGGACGACCTTGCCCCGCGGGCCGTGCTCCACGTCCCCGGCGAGGCGGTACCCGGGGTACGCGCGGTGCAGGTCGTCGGCGGCGGGGGAGTTGCCCGGCCGGGTCGCCGCGGGGCCGTACAGGGCGGACCCGGACGCCGTGCCGCGGAGCGTGGCGTTGAGCATCGCGCTCAGGTTGGCCCCGATCGGCACCGTCACGTCCAGGGCGGCCATCGCGTTCGCGGGCGGGGCGGCGTGTTGCCGTGTGGGCGTGTTGAAACTATTCACACGGGCGGGCGGGGGCGCGATCCCGGCCGGCGTGTCGGCCAGCTCCCTGGCGCGGTGCCGGGTCAGCGTTTTGACGAATTCGAGGCACGACGGGAAGCGCTCGGCCGGGTGCTTCGACAGGGCGCGGCGGAGGGCCGGGCGGTCCCCGTCCGGCGCGGCCGCCAGGTCGGGCGGGGCGTGCGCGTGCTGGTGCAAGACCTGCTCGGCGGTCGTCCCGTCGTAGGGGTAACTGCCGGTCAGGAGTTCGAGGTAGACGAGGGCGAGCGTGTACTGGTCGGACCGCGGGTCGATCTGGTTGCGGAGGACTTCCGGGGCGACGTACTTGGGCGTCAGGCCGCGGCCGAGCTTGCCCGTCGCGGGGGTCCCGGTCTCGAACCGCGCGACCAGCCCGTAGTCCCCGACCTTGACGTGCCCGCCGACCAGGAACAGGTTGGCCGGCTTCACGTCCAGGTGCTGCAACTTGTGCTGGCGGCCGAGCACGTCGAGGGCTTCGGCCGCGTCCGTCATGTACGCCAGGAGTTCGCCCCGCGGGACGCCGGGCAGGCCGGCCGTGCGGCACGCGTCGAACCGGTTGACGAGGCTGCTGTCGGCCAGCTCCATGACCATGACCAGCTCGCCCTGGACCAACTCGACCCGTTCGAGCATGAGCAGGAACGGGTGGCGGATGCCCTTGACCCGGAGGAAGGCTTCGTACTCCGTGCGGAGCGGGGTGCGGCCCTCGGCGCGGGTGGCGGCGTCCTCGGCGACGAACTTGATGGCCTTCTGCAGGCCGCCGGGGGCCAGGCACTTCCAGACTTCGCCGAACCCGCCGCGGCCCAGGGGCGCGATCAGGCGGTAGCCGGGGAGCGGCTCGTCGCCAATCGAACGGGTGGACGTCGGCTCGGGCATCGCGGCGCGCATCTGCCGGTGCGCCTCCAGGGTCGCGGCCGGGGCGGAAAAACCCCGTCGCGCGTGCAGTATAGTCCACGATTTCCCCCCCGGCGGCCGGCCGCCCGGAGAATCGCCGCCGGTGACAGTCTGACCGGTCGCACGGTCTCGGGTGCCAGTCGGATTGTGAAGGTTTGCGGTAGGTCTCGTTTCGCCCGACGCCGATTCCCCGCCCCGGCTAGAAGATAGGCGTGCCGGTCCCGCCCGGGTTCTGGTCTCCCCGCCCCCGCACGCCGCCAGGTTCACCATGACGCTCTGGGACTCCGCCAGCAACTTGGCCCT
>JANYHV010000039.1 GCA_025362195.1 Fimbriiglobus sp.
CCGGACTTCCGCCAGCACACGGTCAGCAGTTTCATCGAACTGCTGCTGACGCACCACGACCGCGACCGGGTCGAAGTCTTCGCCTACGGCAGCGTCCTGCGGCCGGACGACGTGACGGCCCGTTTGAGCCGACTGGCCGACCACTACCGGCCCGTCGGCGGACTGCCGGACGAACAGGTCTTCGCGGCGATCCGCGCCGACCAGATCGACGTGCTCATCGACCTCGCCGGGCACACCGCCGGCAACCGCCTGCAACTGCTCGCCGCGCGGCCGGCCCCGGTGCAGTGTACGCTCTTCGGGTACCCCAACACGACCGGCCTGGCCGCCGTCGATTACCGCGTCACCGACCCGCTCTCCGACCCCGACGACGGGACCGAACCGCTCGGGGCGGAGATGCTGTTGCGCCTGCCGGAAGTACCGTGGTGCTACGCGCCGCCGAAGGCCGACGTGCCGGTCTCGCCGCTGCCGTGCCTGGCGAAAAAGTGGTTCACCTTCGGCTGCCTGAACAACCCCGCCAAGATCAGCGAAGCCTGCCTCGCGGCCTGGACCAAGCTCATCGTGTCGATCCCAGGCACGCGGCTCGTCGTGCTCGGCGGCCAGTCGAACGCCGGGGTCAAGAAGCTGACCGACCGCTTCGTCCAGGGCGGCATCCTGCGCGACCGCGTCGAAGTCATTTCGCGCGTGCCCAAGGACAAGTACTTCGAGGCGTACCACCAGTTCGACGCGACCCTCGACCCGTTCCCGTACAACGGCGGCGTGACAACCGGGGATTCGCTCTGGATGGGCGTGCCGGTGCTGACCGTCGCCGGGAACACCTACGTCTCGCGGCAAGGGCTGATGGCGAACGCCGCCGTCGGCCTGCCCGAGTTCGTCGCCGACAACGCCAACTCGCTGATCGAACTGGCGAAGGGCTGGACCAGGCGGCGCGACGAACTGGCGACGATCCGCGCCGGCCTGCGCGACCGCCTGTTGTCGTCCCCCCTGGGCGACGCCCCGCGCTACGTCTGCAATCTCGAAAACGCCCTCCGCGAAGTCTGGGCGAACCGCCTGGCCGCGACGGGTGTCTCTCCGCTTTAACGATCGCTCCCCAACAGGCGCACCATGCCGACGTACCACCCCGCCGAGATCGAGCCGCGCTGGCAGCAGTTCTGGCAGGCGAACAAGACCTTCCGCACCGTCGATCCCGGCGACCCGACCGTGGCCGGGAAGCCGAAGTACTACATCCTCGACATGTTCCCCTACCCGAGCGGGGCCGGCCTGCACGTCGGCCACCCGGAGGGCTACACGGCGACCGACATCCTCGCCCGCTTCAAGCGGATGCACGGCTTCCACGTCCTGCACCCGATGGGCTGGGACGCCTTCGGGTTGCCCGCCGAAGAGTACGCCCGCAAGACCGGCACGCACCCACGCCTCACCACGGCCACGAACGTGGATACTTTCCGCCGGCAAATTCAGTCGCTGGGCTTCAGCTACGACTGGGACCGCGAGGTCGATACGACCGACCCCGACTACTTCCGCTGGACGCAGTTCATCTTCCTGACGATCCACGACACCTGGTACGACGCCGCGCAAAACCGCGGCCGCCCCATCAGCGAACTCCCGATCCCCGACGGCGTGACCGACCCCGACGCGGTGCGGAAGTACCAGGATTCGCAGCGGCTGGCGTACCAGGGCGAGGCGATGGTGAACTGGTGCCCGGCGATGGGGACCGTCCTGGCCAACGAAGAAGTCGTGGACGGCAAGAGCGACATCGGCAACCACCCCGTCGAGCGCCGCGCATTGCGCCAGTGGCTGCTGCGCATCACGAGCTACGCCGAGCGCCTGTTGAGCGACCTCGACACGGTCGAGTGGCCCGACTCCATCAAGGCGATGCAACGCCAGTGGATCGGCAAGAGCGAGGGGGCCGAGGTTCTGTTTGAGGTAGTTCGGGGCGGCGGGTCGGCTGGTTTGGGTACGTATGCCCCCCCACTTTACGTCTACACGACTCGACCGGACACCCTATACGGCGCGACGTACATGGTGTTGTCACCAGAACATAGCTTTGTCAACTTTATTACGACTGAAGAGCAACGTCCCCAGGTCGAAGCCTATCAGCGTGCGGCGCAGTTCAAGAGTGATATGGAGCGCACGGACCTCGCTAAGACGAAGACGGGCGTGTTCACGGGGGCTTACGCCTTGAACCCCGCGAACGGTAAAGAGGTGCCGATCTGGATCGCCGACTATGTCTTGGCGAGTTACGGCACCGGTGCCATCATGGCCGTGCCTGCACACGACGAGCGGGACTTCGACTTCGCTACGAAATTTGGTTTGCCCATTGCGACCGTCGTGCAGCCCACTGAGGCGTGGCTGAGAAAGACTGGCAGCACGCTCGACAAGTTGACCAGGGCATTCGTCGATGACGGCCTGCTCGTCAACTCCGACGACCTGAACGGCCTGACGACCGACGCCGCCAAGAAGAAGATCACGTCGCGGTTCGATCCGATCCAGTGCAGGCTCAAGGTCAACTTCAAGCTGCGCGACTGGCTGTTCAGCCGGCAACGCTACTGGGGTGAGCCGTTCCCGCTCCTGCACGAACTCGCCGACGACGGCCGGCCCAATGGCGTCGTCCGCCGGCTAGGCGTCGAAGACTTGCCGCTGAAGTTGCCCGACCTGGCGGACTTTAACCCCGACGGCAATGTCGAGGGGCCGGTGGCCAAGGCGACTGAGTGGGTCAACGTCACCCTTGATGGCAAGCGCTACAAGCGCGAGACGAACACGATGCCGCAGTGGGCCGGCTCGTGCTGGTATTATTTACGGTATATCGACCCCAAGAATAGCGGGGCGCTCGCCGACCCCGCCAAGCTGAAACATTGGCTGCCGGTCGATCTGTACGTCGGCGGGGCCGAACACGCCGTGTTGCACCTTCTCTATTCCCGCTTCTGGCACAAGGTGTTGTTCGACCGCGGCATCGTGCCGTGCGCAGAGCCGTTTCAGCGGCTCGTCAACCAGGGCATGATTTTGGGTGAGCCGGAGTATATAGGACTCGAAGACAACAACTGCGTACCTGTAACTTGGAAACAATATCGCACACACTTTGAATATGATGGACTTCCACGAGAGGTTGTCGTTCCGGAGGAGGAAGTGGAACGCGTGGGTGGTATCTACTTTAGAAAGGGGTACGAGGGCATACAATTGATGCCTCGATCCTCAAAGATGTCGAAGTCGCGGGGCAACGTCGTCAACCCGGACGATGTGGTGCGCGAGTACGGGGCGGATTCGTTGCGGCTGTACGAGATGTTTCTGGGGCCGCTCGAAGCGACGAAGCCGTGGAACACCAAGGGCGTCGAGGGCGTGTCGCGCTTCCTCGCCCGCGTCTGGCGGCTCGTCGTTGATGACACCGCCGAGACGCTCACACTCAACCCGAAGGTCAGTGACACCGCACCGTCACCGGCCACGCTGCGCGAGCAGAACCGCGTCGTCCAGAAGGTGACGATCGACACCGAGCGGATGCAGTTCAACACCGCCATCAGCGCGATGATGGAGTTGAC
>JANYHV010000139.1 GCA_025362195.1 Fimbriiglobus sp.
TCATGTTCATCGATCGCGTCGAGATTTTCGTCAAGGGCGGCGACGGCGGCCGCGGCATGGTGTCGTTCCGCCGGGAGAAGTACGTCCCGCAGGGCGGCCCCGACGGCGGCGACGGCGGCGACGGCGGGTCGGTCATCATCCGCGCGATGATCAACTCGGACAACCTCGCCCCGATGATCGCCAAGAAGCACTGGAAGGCCAAGAACGGCGAGCAGGGCTTCGGCAGCCGGTGCGCCGGCCGCAGCGCCTTCGACCTCATCATCCCCGTCCCGGTCGGCACGATGGTGCGCGACCGCGAGCGCGGCAACCTGCTCAAAGACCTGCTCGAAATTGGCGACGAGGTGACCGTCGGCAAGGGCGGCCGCGGCGGCAACGGCAACCGCCACTTCGCCAGCGCGACCAACCGCACGCCGCGCGAGTTCGGGCCGGGCATCCCCGGCGAGGAGCGGTGGATCACGCTGGAATTGAAGATCATCGCCGACGCCGGCCTGATCGGCTTCCCCAACGCCGGCAAATCGACGCTGCTCTCACGGCTCAGCCGGGCGACGCCGGAGATCGCCGACTACCCGTTCACGACCAAGCAGCCGAACCTCGGCATCGTCAGCCTGGGCGACGAGCAAACCGTGATCCTGGCCGACCTGCCGGGGCTGATCGAGGGCGCGAGCCAGGGGCTGGGGCTGGGCCACGAGTTCCTGCGGCACGTCGAGCGGACGCGGGTCTTGATTCACCTCGTCGAACCGTTCCCGTCGGACGACCGCGACCCGGTCGAGAACTACAAGGCGATCCGCAACGAGCTGAAGTTGTACAGCGAAGAACTCGCCAACAAGCCCGAGATCGTCTGCGTCAGCAAGGCCGAGTTGACCGGGGCCGAAGAGGTCCAACACCGCCTCGAAACCGAACTGTGCCGCGAGGTCGTGCTGCTGTCGTCGGTGACGGGGCAGGGGCTTTCGACCGTCGTCAGCCGGGCGGTGACGATGGTCAACGAGTTGAAGGCGGCCGAGGCAAAGTTGAAGGCGAAGCCGCCGCGCATCGTCTTCGCCAACGAGAAGGCCGTCCGCGTCGACGGAGTGCCGATCCCCGACGACGTGCCGGTCGAAGCCGAAGCCGTGCCGGCGGTCGAGGCCGTGGAATGACGCCGGACGTGGTCGTTGACGTGGGCAACACGCGCATCAAGATGGGCGTGCGTGGCCCCGACGGTACACTTAAACTCGAATACTTTGACCCGGAGTGGCTAGGTATCGAGGTGTTGCCCATGTCGTTGGACTTGGCAAACGCTCGGACGTGGGTCATTTCAGGTAGCCACCCCGAACTACAGGCCCAGCTTATCCGCGACGTTAATTACACGTTTGAAAATGTTGTCCAAGTTACGAACTTTAAACAACTCCCAATCACTATCGCCGTCGATCACCCCGAGAGGGTTGGCCTGGATCGCCTTCTCGGAGCAGTCGCCGCGAACCGGTTGCGAACACCCGGCCGGACGGCGGTGACGGTCGATGTCGGCACGGCGGTGACGGTCAACTCGATTGACGCGAACGGTACCTTCACCGGCGGCCTGATCCTGCCCGGCGTCCGGCTCATGTTGATGTCGCTGCACCAAAACACCTCGAAGCTGCCGCTAATCGACTCCGACGGCCGGCGTTTCTCCGACCGCACGTTCCCCGGTAAATCGACCGAGGACGCCATCCGCGCCGGGGTGAGCTACGCTATCGCCGGGGCCGTGCGGCTTGCCCTCGACCACGCCAAGATTGACGGCAAGTACCCTGAACTCTTCCTGACCGGCGGTGGCTCGGATGCCGTGGCCGACTTACTTGCGGACTTCCACCCACGCCAAGTCCCGACGCTCGTTCTCGAAGGACTCCTCATCACCGCCGAGACCCTGCCGTGACGCGCTACGCCGTGCTGACGCCTCCGGGCACGGGGGCAATTGCGGTCCTTGCGGTCAGCGGGCCGGAGGCTTGGCCGCTCGTGCGTCGCCGCTTTCGCCCCGCCGGCAAGCCGTTGGCCGAGTCGCCGACGTTGCACGCCGTGCGGCTCGGCACGCTCGGCGACGGGGCGGGGGACGAGGTCGTCGTCGCCGTGACGCAGGTCTCGCCGGCGGTCACGGTCGAAGTCCACTGCCACGGCGGGCCTCAGGTCGTGCGGATGCTGTGCGAACTGCTCGACGCTGAAGGTTGCGAGCGGGCCGAGTGCTGGTTGTTGTGGCGCGGCGGCGAGTTCGATGCCGAGGTGTTGCCGTTCCTCGCTGCGGCCCCGACGGTGCGGAATGCGTCGATCTTGCTCGACCAGTACCACGGGGCGTTCCGGGACGCCGTGCGGTCGCCGCGGGTCGATCTCGAACGCCTGCGGCAACTCGCCCCGGTCGGCGCGCACCTCGTCACGCCGTGGGACGTGGTCCTGGTCGGCGCGCCGAACGCGGGGAAGAGTAGCCTCGTCAACGCCATCGCCGGGTATCAACGCAGTGTCGTCACGCCGATCGCCGGGACGACCCGCGACGCCGTCCGCGTCGAGTTGGCCATCGACGGCGTTGCCGTGCGGCTGACCGATACGGCGGGATTGCGCGACACCAGCGATCCCCTGGAAGCCGAGGGCGTTCGCCGGGCGATGGGGTTGATGGCGAGCGCCGACCTCGTCGTGTACGTCGTGGACGGTACCGACCCTGTGGCGAGTCCCGAAGGCGTCGCGGTCGTGGTGTGGAACAAGGCCGACCTCGTCGCCGCGCCGCCGGGCGTGTTGGCGGTGTCGGCGACGACGGTGCAGGGGTTGCGCGAACTCATGTCCCGGATCGTCGCCACGCTCGAACCGGTCCAGCCGCGGCCCGGTGAGGCGGTGCCGTTCGGGCCGTACTGTGCGATGTTGGGGCAAGCGGGGGACGACAGCGTCCCAATCGTCGCGCGCCTTGCGAACGGGTTCAACTGACACGCCCCCGGCCCGACGCGCGGGATTCTACCGCCCAAATCCTTTCCTCGGTCCCGATGGCACGGGCTTGGGCTAAACTGTCCCCATCGAAGGGTGGCCGGCGGGGGTGCCGAATGATGCGTGCGCGGTGGCTGTTCGCGTTGGGATTGTTCCTGCTCACCGCGCCGGCCGCGGTCGCGCAGGCCGGGCCGTTGCGGGTCTTCGGGCCGGACGCGGTGACGAAGTTGAACCGCAAGCTCGCCGGCCAAGTCCACGACTTCACGCACAACCACGGCACCGACCGCCGCGTCTTCTCGCCGGCTCTCGACCAGAAGCGCGACCTGTACGCCTACACGCCGCCGGGGTACGACGGCTCCACGGCATTTCCGTTCATGTTGTTCCTGCACGGCCTGGCGCAGGACGAGAAAATCTTCCTCGACATCGTCGAGCACTTCGACGACGCCATCCGCAAGGGCGAGATGCCGCCGGTCGTCATCGTCTGCCCGGACGGCAGCGTCGGCGACCGGCCGTCGTTGATCCACACGGGGAGTTTCTTCGTCAACTCGAAGGCCGGCCGGTTCGGCGACTTCATCGCCGAGGACGTCTGGGAGTTCGCCCATTCCCACTACAAATTGCGGCCGGAGCGGGACGCGCACGTCATCGCCGGGGCGTCGATGGGCGGGTTCGGGGCGTTCAACGTCGGGTTCAAGCAGCGCGACAAGTACGGCAGTATCGTCGGCATCATGCCGCCGCTGAACCTCCGGTACGGCGACCTCGAAGGCCATTACCTGCGCGACTACGACCCCGCGAATTTCGCCCTCCGCCCGGTCGGCAAGCGGAACGAAATCGTCGGCGATTTCTACGGGCTGGTCTTCATCCGGTCGCGCCGCATCCTCGACCCCCTCGTCGGCCGCGGGGCGGCCGAGCCGACGAAGTTCGTGTCGCAAGAGAACCCGTACGAGATGCTCACGAGCTACAACGTCCGGCCGGGCGAGTTCAACCTGTTCGTCGGTTACGGCCGCCGGGACGAGTTCAACATCGACGCCGCGGTCGAGAGTTTCCTCGACGAGGCGAAGCGGCGGGAGGTCGCCGTCGAGACGCTCGTCCTCCCCGAGGGCCGGCACAACCTGGCGACGGCCGTGTCAATGCTCCCGGACCTGAACCAGTGGCTGGTGAAGCACGTCGGCCCGTACACGCCGGACGGGTACGCGGTTGCCGGTTCGCCGGCCGTCGGCCCCCGGCAGCGGCGGTATTCGCTCCCACTGCTGCGGCCGTGGGTGCCCGTTCGTCCGTAGAACGAGGGCACCTATACCCCCGCCGGACAGGTCGCCCGCCATGAAACTCGGCTTCGTCTCCGCCATCCTCGCGGACCTTTCGCTCGAAGAAGTGCTGCACTTCGCGGCCACCGAAGAGTTCGACTGTGTCGAGTTGATGTGCTGGCCGCCGGGCAAGGCGGAGCGGCGGTACGCCGGGGTGACGCACCTCGACGTGTCCGACTTCACCGCCGCGGCCGCCGCGCACGTCCACCAGCTCGTCCGCATCCACGGCGTCGGCATCTCGGCGCTCGGGTACTACCCGAACCCGCTCGACCCCGACCCGGCGCACCGCAAACTCGTCGCCGACCACCTCGTCAAGGTGATCGAAGCCGCGCCGCAAATCGGCGTCCACGTCGTCAACACCTTCATCGGCCGAGACCCGGCGTTGACGGTCGATGCCAACCTGGCGCTGGTCGAAGCGGTCTGGACGCCGATCTTGCGGGCCGCCGAGAAGGCCGACGTGCGGATCGGCATCGAGCACTGCCCGATGATTTTTACCGACGACGAGTGGCCCGGCGGCAAGAACGTCGCCATGTGCCCGGAGGTCTGGCGGAAGCTGTTCGCCATGTTCCCCGGCGGCCGGCTGGGGCTGAACTTCGACCCGTCGCACCTAGTCTGGCAGTTCATCGACTGCGCGCGGGCGCTGCGCGAGTTCGGCCCACACCTGGTCCACGTCCACGCCAAGGACGAGCGGATCGACCGCGACCGTCTGCACGAGGTCGGCGTCATGGGCCACGGCTGGCACGACCCGAAGTTGCCGGGCCTGGGCGAAGTGAACTGGGGCGCGTTCTTCGCCGCCCTGACCGACACCGGGTACACCGGCCCCGTGTGCATCGAAGTCGAAGACCGCGCCTACGAGCGCAACCTCGACGACCGCAAGCGGGCCGTCCGCCAGAGCAAGCGGTTCCTCGACCCGTACTTCGGGTGACTCCCGCCGTTCGCCGGGATCAACCGTGTTTCGCCGCGAAGCGGGGCATGACGACGCGCTCGACGAAGGTCGTATCGACGGCCCCGGCGATGAACTCGGGGGTGTCGAAGAACTCGCGGTGCAGGGGGATTGTCGTGGCGATCCCCTCGACGATGAACTCGCGCAAGGCCCGCCGCATCGTGGCGAAGGCGTCGGCCCGGGTGGCTCGGTGGACGAGCAGTTTCGCCACCATGCTGTCGTAGTTCGGCGGCACGCGGTAACCGGTCACGACGTGACTGTCGAGCCGCACGCCGGGGCCGCCGGCCGGCTGCCACTTCGTGATGGTGCCGGCGTTCGGCCGGAAGTCGTGGAACGGGTCTTCGGCGTTAACGCGGACCTCGATGGCCGACCCGCGCTGGACGATGTCGGCCTGCGTGTAACCCAGGTGTTCCCCGGCGGCGATGCGGATTTGCTCGCGGATCAGGTCGATGCCGGTGACGAGTTCGGTGACCGGGTGCTCGACCTGGATGCGGGCGTTGACCTCGATGAAGTAGAAGCGGTTGTCGCGGTCCAGTAGGAACTCGCAGGTGCCGGCGCTGTAGTAGTTCGCGGCGGTCACGAGGCGCACGGCGGCGGCGCAAATCGCGTCGCGGACTTCGACGGGGAGGTTCGGCGCGGGCGACTCTTCGACGAGCTTCTGGTGCCGCCGTTGAAGGCTACAGTCGCGCTCGAACAGGTGGACGACGTTGCCGTGCTTGTCGGCGAGGATTTGCACCTCGATGTGCCGCGGCCGGTCGAGGTATTTTTCGAGGTAGACGCTGCCGTCCTTGAACGCCGCCTCGGCCTCTTGCTGGGCCTGCGCGAAGCCGGTGACGAGGCCGGCGTCGTCGTGGGCGACCCGCATCCCCCGGCCGCCGCCGCCCGCGACCGCCTTGATCAGCACCGGGTAGCCGACCTGGCGGGCGAACTGCATCGCCTCTTCCGGCGTCTTCAAGATGCCGTCGCTGCCGGGCACTGTCGGCACGTTGGCGAGCTTGGCCAGTTGCTTGGCGCGGTCCTTGTTGCCGACCTGCTGCATCGCCGCCTCGGGCGGGCCGATGAACTCGATCTTGCACTCCCGGCAGACGTTAGCAAACTGCGCGTTCTCGCTCAGGAAGCCGTACCCGGGGTGGATCGCGTCGGCCCCGGCGACCTCCGCGGCCGCGATGATCCGCTGCACCTTCAGGTAGCTCTCGGCGGCCGGCGCGGGGCCGATGCAGATCGCCTTGTCGGCCAGTTTTAAGTACGGGGCGTCGCGGTCGGCCTCCGAATAGACGCAGGCGACTTCAATCCCCAGGTCGCGGCACGCCCGGATCACCCGCAAGGCAATTTCGCCGCGGTTCGCCACGAGGACACGATTAAACACTGCTTTGCGCCTTACGGAGTGGGTGGATTCCGGCCACGCGGGCCGTCGGTCATCGGTTGCGGACGGTCACCTTCGGTCGCGCCGCGGCGAACTTCGCCAGGCCGTCGGCGGTGAATTTGTTTCCGCTCAACTCAAGCCCGACGACGTCGGGGGCTTTCGCCAGTGCGACCAAACTGGCGTCGGTCAGCGGGAGGCCGTAGAGCGTCAGCGACCTCAATTTCGGCAGGCCGGCCAGCGACACGACCCCGGCGTCGGTGACTTTCGTGTTGGAGAGCGTGAGTTCGGCGAGCGACTTGGACTTCGCCAGGGCTGCCGCGCCGGCGTCAGTGACGGCGGTGTCTGTGATCCACAGTTCCGTCAGCCCCGGTAACGCCGCGAGCGCCGGCATGTCCGAGTCGGTGAGAGCGGTGCCGTTCACGTCCAGGCTCTTGAGCTTGGTCGCCCCTGCGGCCACCACAGCGAGACCCTTACCGGTGAACTTGGTTGAGGTCAGGTCCAGACTCGTCAGGTTGACGAGTTTCGCCAGGATCGGGGCGGCGGAGTCATCGACTGGGCAGTACCTGAAATTCACTTCTTCGAGTTTCGTCAGCCCCCCCAGCGCCGCCAATCCCGCCGACGTGATTTTGCCACTCTCGCACACCAGCTTCTTCAAGGACTTCAGCCTGGCGAACCCGGCCAACCCGGCGTCGGTGACGACCGGGGACTCGCCGCTGCCGTTGTTCAGGACGAGGGTCTCGAGGGTGGGGCAGTCGCCGAAGGCGGCGACGGCGGCCTCGGAGGCGTTGGTGCGGTAGAGGTTGACGCGAGTGAGGCCGGGGATGGCGGCGACGGCCTTGGCGGCCCCGACACCGAACGCGGGCAGGTCCAGCGCCTGCACGGAATACGCGGACTCCAGCTGCAGCAACTTGGCGGCGATCCCCGGCTTGAAGTCGCCGTCGGCCGTGAGCGCCGCCGCGAAGACGTTCACCTCGGTCCCCCGGTGAACGGAGACCCCGAGGGCTTCGAGTTCGGCCCGGAGCTTGCTCTGATCCACCGGGGGGACGGGCTTGGGAGATACTGTCATGGGCTGGGTAGGGGCGGCGGGTGTAGCCCCTGGAGTCGGAACAACAATCGTCGGCTTCGCGGGAGGCGTCACGGCGTCACGCGAACAACCGACCGCCAGGAAGGTGACGCACAGCAACACTCCGGAATGGCGAATCATCGCTTGGTCCAAAAGAGGGGAGGGGGCAGAAACGGGAGACGCCGGCCGCTACGACAGTTCGACGCGGAACAGCACGGTGCCGAAATCGACCGTGTCGCCGTTCTTGACGCAGACTTCGGCGACCGTGCCGCTGCACTCGGCCTTGATCTCGTTGAAGATTTTCATCGCCTCGATCATGCAAATCGTCGTGTCCGGCTTCAACGCCTGGCCGACTTTGACGTAGTCGTCCTTGTCCGGCTTCGGCCGGGCGTAGTACGCGCCGACCATGACCGACTTCACGTCGTGCAGTTTTTTACCGGGGGCAACGGCCGCGGGCGGGGCGGCCGACTGCGGGGCGACGGGCTGGTGCGCGGCCGGCGGGGCGGCGGCGTAGACCGGGGCCGGGCCGGCCTTGCGGAGGCGGATGCGCTGGCCCTCGTCGGTCAGCGAGATTTCGGTCAGGTCGTGCTTCGCCATCAGGCCGATGAGGTGCTCGACGGTCTGCACGTCGAACGGGTGGGGTTTGTCTTTCTTCGACTCGGTCGCCACGGCGGCCCCTTCTGCGCACGGATCGGTGTCATATCCCCGGGGCGGCCGGGGATCGAACTATCCTATCGCGCGGGGGTCGTGCGGCAGCGTGCTCAGGCGGATTGCCCCGTCCCGGGTGATGAGGTAGTTGTCCTCGACGCGGATGCCGCCCCACCCGGGCAGGTAGACGCCCGGCTCGATCGTCACGACCATGCCCGACCGCAATACGTCGTCCGAGTTCGCCCGGATGCTCGGGGCCTCGTGAACGTCCAGGCCGATGCCGTGGCCCAGGCCGTGCGTGAAGTGCTCTTCGAGCTTGAACCCGGGGTGGTCGCGCATCTTGGCGGCCGCGAACACCTTCCGGGCGGCCGCGTCCACGTCGCGGGCCGGCACGCCGTCGCGGAGTAACTTGACCGCCTCGGCTTGCGCCTGGACGACGACGGGGTACACCTCGTCGAAGTTGAAGTCGGCCCGCTCGGCCTTGTTCCGCCGGGTCGGGACCGGGCCGAACGGGGACTTCACGGTCCGGGTCAGGTCGCTCTTGTAGCCCAGGTCCGCGCCCCAATCGACGAGCAACTTACTGCCCTCGGCCAGCGCCCGGGCCGTCGGCGGGGCGTGCGGCAGTGCCCCGCGGTCGCCCACGGCCACGATCGGCGGGAAGGCCGTGCCGTTGCCCCCGGCCCGGCGGACGTACGCCTCCAGGGCGTCGGCCATGTCCTTTTCGGTGTCGCCGGCCTGGATCATCGAGCAGAACATCACGAACGCCCGTTCGGCGACCTTGACCGCGGCCCGGATCTGCATGACCTCCGACGGGTCTTTGATCGCCCGCAACACTTCGACCGCGTCCGGGTGGCCGACGAAGGTGATCTTCGGCGCGAGCCGCTGTAGTGTGAATTGCAGGGCCAGGGTCGCGTGCGCGGACTCCAGGCCGACCGACTTGGTGCCCAGCTTGGTCAAGACCTCGGCGGTCGCCTCGGGCAGCTTCTGCGTGTGCGGCCGGACGACGACTTCGACGTCCTTGACCTCCTCGGCGATCTGTTGCTCGAACCGAGCGTCGCTAATCAGGACGATGTTCTTCGGCCCGACGGCGAGGTAACTCGAATCCCCCGTGAACCCGGTCAGGTAGCGGACGTTGGCCGGGTCGGTGACCAGAATGCCGTCCATCGATTCGCGCTTGAGCGACTTGACGAGCGACTGGCGGCGTTGCGAAAAGTAGTCCATGACGGGCACAACTGGGTAACGGGGCGGGGAAACGCACGATTCATCGTTCGGATCGAAGTCGCGGGCACACGAGTACCATACCGTATCGAATACGGCAGTCTGCCCGAAGCTGTCTGTAAATTAACGATATTTGGTTCGTCAGTCCACTTTGTTTTCCCGGATTGTCATGCTCTCCATCGAACTCGACCTCACGGGCGCGTCGGTTCTCGTCGTCGGGGGCGGGGCGGTCGGCCGGCGGAAGGCACGCCGGGCGGGGGCGGCGGGCGCGGCCGTGCGGCTCCTCGACCCGCTGCCGCGGCCTGCCGATTTCGACGCCGCGGGGGTCGAATGGATTGCCGAACGCTACGCGACGGCGTGGCTCGACGGCGTCTTCTGCGTCTTCGCCGCCGGACCGGCCGAGGTCAACGCCGTCGTCGTCGCCGACTGCCTGGCCCGCGGCCTCCTCGTCAGCGACGCGGCCGTCCCGGAGCGCGGCAACTTCACCCTGCCGGCCGTCGGCCGGGTCGGCCCGATCGGCGTCGCGGTCAGTACCGGCGGGGCGTCCCCGCGGCTGGCGGCCCGATTGCGGAACGAGTTGGTCGCCGGGATCGACCCCACCATGTCAGTGTGGGTCGAATTGCTCGACGCGCTCCGCCCGGAAATCTTGCGCGACGTGGCCGATCCCGTCGCGCGGCGGGAACTCTTCGCCGAGTTGGCGGCGCCGGGGTGGGGCGAACGCCTGCGGGCGGAGTCGCGCGAGGCGGTCGCCGACGCGATGCGCGACCTCATTCGAGGTCGAACAGGAGGACCGCCCCGCGGTCCCCGCCGACCGCCAGACGCAGGCCGTCCGGGCTGAACGCGAGCGAGACGATCTTGCCGACCGGCCAGACGAAGCAGGCCTGCTCGACGCCGGTGTTCACGTCCCAAAAGCGGACCGTGCCGTCCCAACTGCCGCTGACGAGTTTACGGCCGTCGGGCGAGTAACTGACGCCGGTCACCGGCCCCTTGTGCCCCTTCAATTCGTGGGACTGGTACCGCTTCTCGAGGTCGAAGAGTTTGACCGCCCACTCGACCGCGACGGCCAGTTGCAACCCGTCGGCCCGGAGGGAAATCGCGCCCGGGGCGTGGCCCAGGTTGAACCGCACCGGCTCGGCCTGCGTGATCTCCCAGACGTTGACCCGGCGGTTCCACTCCGACCACGCCACCGTCTTCTTCGCCGGCAGCACGCTGAGGCCGCGCACCCCTTCGGTACTCGTCAGCCGCGGCTCGCGCGTCCGCTTGGTGGTGCTGTCCCACAGGGCGAGTGCGCCCGCGGCGGAGCGCGACCGGTCCCCGGTGCCGACGGCGACCAGGGTCGGCGACAGGTACTTCACGGCGGTCACCCGGCCGAGGACGTGCGGCCGGAAGACGACCATGTTCGCCGCGTCCAGGTTCGACCGGCCGATGGCCCCGTGCACCCCGCCGACGATCAGGCTGTGGCCGTCCGGGTGGAAGTCGATGGCGTGGACCGCCCCTTCGGGCAGCACGCCGGGCGGGAAGAGTTCGACCGGCCCGTCGTCCGTCCAGTGCTGCACCGCCCCGGACTTCGTCCCCGTCACGAACATCGCCCCGTCCGGCGAGAAGGCCAGCGCGTACACCGGCGAGTCGGGGGCTTGCAGCAACAACATCCGGGCGGCCCGTCGGGGTGGGGTGTTCGGCGGTAGTATGATAGGGCTGCTCCCGCGCCCACCCCTCAGCCCCCGGCACGATATGTCCGTCGAAATCCAGTGGACCGACGCCGACCCCATGACCGGCGAGAAGCGCTTCGTCTGCGTCGAGCGCTTCGCCGGGAAGTGGGACTTCCGCGTCCGCTTCAAGCGCCGCGAGAACTGGGCTAAGCCGGCACGGGTGACCCGCGACATGTGGGAAGTCCTGCTCGACGCGGTCGAGCGCCGCGCCCCCCGCCGCGAAGGCGTCACCGAGGAGGACGTGAAAATCCTCAAGCGCATCCTGATCGACTATAAGGACCCCCCCGCGGCCGACGCCGAGGAGTTCGCGTGACCGCCGACGAGTTGGCCCTGTTGCGTGGCGTCGAAGCCGCCCCTGACGACGACCTGCCCCGCCTCGTGTACGCCGACTGGCTCGACGAGCACGGCCGGCACGCCCGGGCCGAGTTCATCCGCGTGCAGTGCGAACTCGCGTCCATCGAGCGCCGGCTGCCGGGGATAACGATGGAGGAACGGCACGTCGAATGGCCGCGGCGGAGAGAGTTGGTGAGGACGCAACGGGAAATGTTGTCAGCCAAAACTCCTGAAAGCGTCGGGTCTTACCCCTCCGGTCAGCACGACGCCTGGCAGTATCAGAGCAACGACTATGGGCGGAAGTTTTGCAGGGGCTTCCTATCCGAGTTTGCGATTTTTGAGGAGATGAACGAACAGTACGATCGTGATATTCAGATGTGTGCCGGGATAGTCCCTCGCCCCCGCATTGCGGTCTGGAATGCCCTCGGAATGCTTACCCAGCCACATTTCCACAGGTGGTTTGCTTGGCAACCCATCTGGTCCGAAGTCGATTCGCTTCACATGCACGACCACACCGATGGCACCGTGCTGCCACACGAATTGATCCCGATGATGCAGCCGGAATACAGCAAACTCCGGGAATTCTCAGCTTACATGATGAGGCTAACGCCTGGGCACGTTTGCGTGATCGCGGAGCGTCTGAAAGCACCGAACCTTATCAGCCTGAATCTCTCCATGAATGACATCGTTGATTCCGGTGTCGCGTTTCTGCACCGAGCGGTTTACGCGAAATCGTTGCGTGAGATCAGCTTGGTCCAAAACCCCATCTGTCGCCCCGAGATCAGCAAGCTGACGAAAGACCGCTTCCCGTCGCTCCAGAAAATTGACTTCAGTAGCTGCCCGATCATGCCAGCAAGTCTCGCGCAATTGCGGGCGCAACTGCCGGGGGTCGAGGTGATTTGCTGAGTCAGGAAACGACAAGAGCCGCCAGCTTTGCTGACGGCTCCTGAGTTCGACCGGAGGTTGAGTGACGGGACTTGAACCCGCGACCTCGAGAATCACAATCTCGCGCTCTAACCAACTGAGCTACACCCAACATCTACGAGCAGTTTAGCGCCGTCGCCGCGTCCTGACAAGGGACAATTGGAACGGAAGCGGGTTCACGCCGCCGACGAGAATGTCGCCGTCACGCACTCGCCACCGGTTCC
The DNA here is from genome assembly GCA_025362195.1 of Fimbriiglobus sp. Lineage (GTDB taxonomy): Bacteria > Planctomycetota > Planctomycetia > Gemmatales > Gemmataceae > Fimbriiglobus. Next base: position 12,640 of record JANYHV010000139.1, read on the forward strand.
GCCGGCTGCGGCTTCGCCTTGTACGACGCGACCTTGACCGGGACGACGTTCTTCGCCAGCCCGACCCGTTCCAGGGTGCGGACGAACGTGTACGTCAGGTCGATCTCCCACCAGCGGTGACCGTGGGAGGCGGCGCGGGGGGCGGCGTGGTGGTTGTTGTGCCAGCCCTCGCCGTTGGTCAGCACGGCGACCCACCAGCAGTTCGTGCTCTCGTCCTTCGTGGCGTAGTTGCGGTAGCCGAAGCGGTGCCCGGCGCTGTTCACGAACCAGGTGATGTGCCAGACGTAGACGGTCCGCACGAACACGCCCCAGACCAGCCCGAGGACCGTGAAGCGGACCGCCCCTTCGAGGTCTTGGGTGACGGCGGCCCCGAGCAGGAACGACGCGGCCAGGATGATCGCCACGTGCGCGGCGTACACCTTGGCCCAGCGGTTCTTCTTGTGCAGCCGCTTGAGCCAGCGGTCGGTGACGAGGTCGGGGACGTACCGCTCGTAGGTGTCGGCCCGCTTCATGCGGGTGTCCTCGTGGACGATCCAGCCCATGTGCCCCCAGCCGAAGTTCTCGACGGGGCTGTGCGGGTCGCCGTCGGCGTCACTGTGCTGGTGGTGCATCCGGTGCGTCGTGACCCAGGGGATCGGCAGGCCTTCGAGGCTGCACACGCCGAGGTGGACGCACAGGTGTTCGAGCCACTTCGGCATCTCGACCGACTTGTGCGTGAGCAGCCGGTGGTAGCCGAGGTTGATGCCGATCGAGCCGAAGACGAAGTTGCCGACGAGCAAGATCGGGATCGCCCACCAGGTCCAGCAGTACGGCAGGAACGCCGCCAGCGCGGCGACGTGGACGCCCACCAGGACGAGCAGGTAACCGCGGATGAGGCGGGGCTTCGAGGCCGTCACGGTCGCAGAACTCATAGCGG
>JANYHV010000144.1 GCA_025362195.1 Fimbriiglobus sp.
ACCTGCCTTTTGACGGGCAGGCGGTCCGCGAACTCGACGAGCCACGGGTTGCCCAGGACCAGGATGTCGAAGCCGGCCGACGCCAAACAGGAGCCGATGTGCGAGGTCCAGAGCGCCGGTTGCCGGTCGGCCTGGTGGCCGGCGGTCGCGTGGTACCGGTCGAGGACGGCGGCCGGCGTCCCTTCGATCCGCCACTCCTCGGTCACCCCGTTGTTCCTCAGGAAGGCCGGGTCCTGGAGGTGGATGTAGAACCAGTGCCGGAGTTGCCGCTGGGGCCGGAAGAACGACACGAAGCGGACGTCCGCGCCGAGCGCCAGGTACTGGTGCAGCGTGAACAGGTAGTTCCGCACGCCGACGTGGTTGAAGAGGAAGTCGGGCTGGACGACGATGCCGATGCGGGTCATCGGGACTCCCCGAACCACAGCGCCGCCTGCCGGCACGCGACCGCCAGACCCGCCAGGATGCCGAGAACGCCGAGGCCCAGGGCGGCGGCCCGGGCGAACGACCGGGCCGGCCGGCCGGCGACGGCCGGGGCCGCCCGGCGGTCGGCGAGCGGCCCGGGCGGCGGGACCGGGGGCAAGTCCGCCGCCGGCAGGAAGGACCGGAGCACGCTCTTGTCCACGCCGAGGGTCGTCGCCGACGAGTACGGGTTGTACCGCGGGGCGATGCCGTGCCGCATCATCGTCACCGTCAGCTCGACGTCCTCGGCCTGGTTCCAGAAGCACAACTCGTTGAGCGGCAGGCGGCGGAGGGTGTGCGTCTTGAAGATCATCAGGCCGCCGTTGATGTACGGCGTGAACCGCAGTGCGTTCAAGTCGGCTGCGGCCCGGGGCGGCGTCATCCGCAGGGTCTCCTCGGACATGTGACAGTACGACGGGAACTCGTCGCCGGACTCGAACCGCTGGGGCACGGTCAGGAAGTCGAAGTCGTACCCGTACCGCTGGAACCCCTGGAAGAAGCCGTCGTCGAGCCGGTACCGGTCGTGGACGATGAGGAGGTTCGGCCGCGTGGCCGCCTTGGCAATGTCGTTCTTCTTGCGGCTGATCTCCGGCAGGGCCGCCGAGTACGTCTGGGGCAGGTAGCGCGGCCGGGCGAAGGCGTACTCCGGGTCTTCGGGACCGCAGATGATGATCTCGTGCTCCCCGGCCGGGTCCTGTTCGCGGACCGACTGCAACAGGGCGACGACGTTCTCCTTGCGGGTGTTCTGCGTGAGCACGCCGATGGTCCAGGGGGCGGGCCGGTAGCACCCGATGTCGGCCCGCTCCAACTCGACCACGCAGATCAGCAGCCCGGCGGCGTCCTCCTCCTCGTGCGTGATGCGGGCCGTCAGGCCCGGGCGGCGGCCCAGGATGTTCTTCACCGGGATGCCGGACATTTCCATAATGATGCGGAGGACGAGGGTTCCTTTCGCCCCGATGAACCGGATCATCTCGTCGAGGGCGAGCAGGTGCTGGTCGGTCCGCAAGTTGCTCAGGGGCACCTCGTAGCACCAGACCACGTCGAACTTCTGGTGCAGTTCGGCCGGGGCGCGGAAGTTCGTACACGAGTACAGTTCGAGGGAGTCGAAGTCGAACGGCGGGTTGCCGCCGAGCCAGAGTTGCTTGCCGGGTCGGCCGACGAGGTCGAGCAGTTTCTGCGGGACGTTGGACACGATGCGGCCCTCCTTGGGGTCGTACGCGGGGGCGGGCGTGCGGGCGGGGACCATCACGCCGGCCCGCATTCTGGCCCAGTCGCCCAGAAACATTTGCGGGACCACGGGGTACTGAATCAGCGCGGCGACGGCGGCGTTCCGCCAGCGGCGGCCCGGCCCGGCCCCGGTCGCGGCGGCGGTCGCCAGGGCCTGCTCGAAGTCGGCCGGGGCAGGGAGTGGCCCGGCGTTCGGGACGTGGCGGAAGCGGGCCGGCAGCGGTTCCCCCGGGCGGAACCCGCGGACGAACACCCGGTCGGCGGCCAGCAGCCCGCTCCGCACCCGCGGGTCGTCCAGAACTGTCGATTCGGCGATCTCCCGCGTCACGATCAGGACGCCCGGTCGGCGGACCAGCAGGGCCGCGATTTCCGCCAGCCGCCGGTGCGTTTCCGCCTCGTAAACGTGGACGCCGACCGTCTCGGCGTCTTCCAGCCGGTCCAGTTCGGCCGGCGCGAAGACCCGCACCCGGGCCGCCAGGGCCGCGGGCGTCGGGGCGTCGCCGGGGAGTTGCACGAGGACCAGTCGGTCGCCGCGCGGTCCGCTGACCGCGGCGGACAATTCGTCCAGGCACTCGACCCGCGCCGCGGCCCCGAAGTCGCGGCACCAGGCGGTCAGGGGGGTCAATTCGGGGGCCCGCTTGCCCCCGACGGCCGCCTCGACGGCCCGGCACGCGGTCCCCGCCGTCTCGTCCCAGCTGAACGCGGCCGAGAACGCCCGCTTCTCCGCCTGGCCCTGCCGCCCGGGCTTTTGCAGCGCCCGGTAGACGCCGGCGGCCATGCTTTCCGGCTTCGTCGCGTCGAAGAAGACCGTGCCCGGGCCGGCGAATTCGGGCATCGACGACGCGTCCGAACTGGCGATGTCCGCCCCGCACGCCATCGCTTCCAGGAGGGGCAGGCCGAGGCCCTCGTACAGCGACGGGAAGACCAACAGCCGGCACGTCTGGTAGAGCGCGATCAGTTCCTGCTCGGTCACGTACCCGGTCATGTGGACGTGCCGGGCGACGCCCAGTTCGGCCGCCTTGGCCATCAACGGCACGCGGACGTGCGGGGGGGCGTCCCCGGCGATGACCAGCGGGTGCGCGTCCCGGGTGGCCTCGGGGAGGAGCGCGACGGCCTCGACGAGGCGGCCGAGGTTCTTGCGGAAGTCCCCGCCCCCGACGTACAGGAGGAACCCCCCCGCCGCCGCCCCGGGGAGGCCGGCCCGGGCGAACAGGTCCGCCACCCGCCGCCCCGCCGCGGCGGCCTCTTCGGGCCGGAAGTCGGTCCCGACCGCGCCGGAAATGTTGATCACTTCGCCCCGACACGGGACGAGCGCGAGGACGTCCTGCCGGCTCGTTTCGGACAAGGCCAGGACCGCGTCGAACCCCAGGAGTTGGCGCAACTGCCGGGCGTAGTCCCGCCAGTACCGGGCCAGGCCGTAGTTGTACTCCGCCGCGAAGAGCAGCGGGATCAGGTCGTAGAAGACGAGGAGGGACGGCGGCGCGGCCCCGGCGAACCGCAGGGGCACCCCACTCCCCTCGAACGCCGACAACACCAGCACCGCGTCGGGCTTGTGCCACCGCACCCAGTCGGCGAAGTGCAACCGGAGCAGGTCCAGGGTCGGGCCGTCGGGTTGCGTCAACGGCACCGGCGGCGTGTACCGCAGCACCTCGACGCCGTCCGGCGCGTCCAGGTCGTCCAGGTGGTCCGACATGACCAGGCGGATGCGCCAGTCCGGGCGGACCCGCACGATGCCGGCGACGAGTTCGCGGGAGTACCGGCCGATCCCGCGGCGCATCCCTACGCCCTGGAACGACTGCGCGTCGATTAAGAGGTCCATCGGTCCGTCATTCCTGGCGCGGGGCCGGTGGGGTCGCGGTACCGCCCGGACGCGCCGACTCGAGTTCTTCGACCCGGCGGCGCATCTCGAACCACATCAGCCGCATCTCGTCGAGCCGCAACCGCAGGGCCTGGTTGTCCCGCTCGATCTTGGCGTACAAGTCCCGGGTCTGGCCGGTCAGGATGTGGACCGTCAGGCGGTTGAAGTTCCCCTGTCGCTCGGTCCACGGGTTGAGGAGGCGGCCCAGGACCCGTCGGGCGAACAGGATCGGCCGGTAGTACCGGCCCGGCTTGGCGTGGGCCGCGAGCTTGTCGAGGTCGGCGTGGGGCGACATGTGCGCGAGGGCGTCGTAATGGTGCGGCGGGAACTCGGGCGGGGCCTCCGAAAACCGCCAGTCCCGGGACTCCAGCCCTTGCCGGATCGAGTGCATCAATTCTTCGGCACTCAGGCGGCGGTCCGGGGCCGATTTCGCTGTCGTCTCGCTCACGAACTCTCCTTGGCCCGCAGGCGCACCCGGGCGACACCTT
>JANYHV010000150.1 GCA_025362195.1 Fimbriiglobus sp.
CGGACCCCGTGCCGCGACTATCATCGACGGTGTGACGCCGGTCGCGCGCGTCGAGGCACTGGAGGGTTTGCGATGGTCTCTGCCCTGGTCTGGCTGTTGCCGGTGCTCGCCCTGGTGCCGCCCGGCACGGTTGTGCCGGCGGCCCCGGCGTTCGAGGCGTCCACGGTCGCGGGGACGGCGGTCGGGCGGGTCAAGTCGTTGAGCGGCGGGTTCGCCATTGTTTGGGACGACCCCGCCACCCCGCCGGGCGAACTCGTCGCGCTCCGCCGGGTCGGCCGGGCCATTCCGGCGCGGCCGCGCGAGCCGGTGGTCGTGCTGGCCAACGGGGACGTGGTCGCCGGGGCGACGCTCGGCGGGGACGCGAACCGGGTCACCTTCCGCCCGCGGATTCTGGGGCCGCGGGCCGAGCCGTGGGCCGTCCCCCTGACGGCCGTCGCCGCCGCCTGGCTCGACGCCCCGGACGCCGACACGCCCGCCGAACCGGGCCGGTATTCGTGGGCCGGCGACGGCAAGCGCGACGCGATCTTGTTGCGCACCCGGGACGTACTCCGCGGCGGCATCGACGGCCTCACGCCCGAAGGCGTCCGCTTCAAGTCCGCCGACCGGCCGGCCGAGGTGGTGCCGCTCGGCCGGGTCGCCGCCCTCGCCTTCGACCCGACCCTGGCCCGCGTCCGCAAGGTCAAGACTGTCCACGCCCGGGTGGTCCTGGCCGACGGCTCGCGGCTGACGCTGACCCAGGTTTCGGCCGACGCCGCGACGCTCACTGGCGTCTCCCCGGCCGGCCCGCGGGTTGAAGTGGGGTGGGCCGAGGTGGTCGCCCTGGACGTGCTCAACGGCCCGGCGACGAGCCTGGCCGACCTGACCCCGAAGGCCGCCGAGGTGACGCCGTTCACCGGCCTGAGTTGGCCCTGGCGGGCCGACCGGTCGGTCCGCGGCGAGCCGCTCCGGCTCCGCGGCGAGTCCGGCGTGAGCACCTTCGACCGCGGCCTCGGCCTGCACTCCCGCACCCGCCTGACCTACGACCTGGCCGGCAAGTACCGCCGCTTCGAGGCCGGGGTCGGCCTGGACGCCGCGACCGGCCGCCGCGGAGCCGCCGACGTGACGATCCTCCTCGACGGCAAGCCCGCCCCCCTGGACTCCCTCCGCCGCCTGAGTGCCGCAACCGGCACGGTCCCGGTGAGCCTGGACACGACCAGCGCGACGGAGTTGACGCTGCTCGTCGATTACGGCCCGGGCGGGGACGCGCAAGACGACGTGAACTTCGCCGACGCCCGCCTGATCGAGTCGCCCAAGATTCCGGCCGGCGGCGCGAACCCGTAACCGCCCGGCCGCGTCAAAATGGGGTTGATCGCCCCCGTCCGGCTGGTAAGATTCAGAGGACATTACCCGATAGTGTAACGGTAGCACAACAGTTTTTGGCACTGTTTGTCTAGGTTCGAATCCTAGTCGGGTAACTCGCACTTCTTCGTCGGACCGGCGGCTGAAATTCCTTTGGTTCGTAGCATTTCGCGTCCCGAGGCACTCCCGGGTCCGGCCCCATAATAGGGAGCCGGTGCCTCAATAGTGCCTCATACGCCATTCGTGCGTCGCCGTGTGGCACGGCACCCCTTCCGGAATCGCGCCGGTCGGGGTGGGCGAACCCACGTGTCCGTCGAGAGCCGCACGCACAATGGCCAATTTGTCCCAAAAAAACGGCGTCTACGTCGCCCGGTTCCGCTTCCGCCGCAAGGAGTACCAGAAGTCCCTCCGGACCCGAGACCGCAAGGCCGCCGACCTCGGCCTCGCCCAGGTCGAGTTGACCCTCCACCGCCTGACCCTCGGCCTGATCGCCGTCCCGGCCGGGATCGACCCGGGCGACTTCGTCGTCAGCGGCGGCACGCTGGCCGCCCCCGCGGCGGACCGCGACCCGCCGGCCGCCGTGCCGACCCTCGCCGCCGCGGTCGCCGAGTACCGAGCCAACCTGGCGCACCTGGCCGAGACGACCCGGGGCACGGTCGGGGTGCACCTCGGCAACCTGCTCAAGGGCCTCGGCACGGCCGGCGGCCGACCGGTGGACGCGGTCGCGCGGCGGCACCTCGACGACTTCTTGCAGGCCCGGCTGCGCGAGCGGACCGGCGACACCGTCGCCAAGGAGCGGGCGACGCTCCTGGCGTTCTTCGGGTGGTGCGAGCGGCGGGGCTACGTCGCCGCCGCCCCGACCGACGGCATGGTGGCCGTCAAGAAGGGGGGCGGCGCGGCCAAGTTCCAGGCGCTCGCCCAGGTCGAGGCGACCCTGGCCCGCGGCGGGCTGGCTCCCGCTGCGGCGGCGGCCCTTTGGGATTGGCTGTACCTGAGTCCCGCCGAGATCGCCGGGCTGTTGGCCCTTGTCAAGGCGCGCGCCCGGCGCGAGGTGTCGCACGTCCTGCACGCTGTCCCCGCGTACACCGGGATGCGGCGCGGGGAGGTCCTCCGGCTGACGTGGGACGACGTCCAGTTCGACCGTGACGTGGTCGTCGCCCGAAGCCGCAAGCAGTCGCGGCAGGAGGCGGAGATCGCCCGGCGGATCGACCTCCACCCGGAACTCAAGGCGATCCTCCTGGACTGGCGGGCGAAGCGGCCCCAGGGGGCAGTTCGTCGCGTGCGACGAGGCGGCGCTCGGGCCGCTGGCCCGGCACCAGGCCGTCGAGCGGTTCGGGCAGCCCTTGCGGGGGACGCCGTGGGCGATCCCCGGGTGCGGCAACCGGCTGAAAATCGGCTTCCACACGCTGCGGCACAGTTTCGCCTCGAACCTGGCCGCGGCCGGGGTGGACGCGCGGGTGATCGACGAGTTCATGGGCCACCAGACCGTGGCCATGCGGAAGCGGTACAGCCACTGCTTCCCGGCGGCCCGGCGGTCGGCCATCGCGACCTTCTCCCTGGCCACTCCGGCCGGCCCGGCTAGCGTGACCGGCTGAGGGTCGGTGCGGGCGGCGGAGAACGGGAGGTTGCGTTGAGTGTCCTGAAGCCAACGCCGTACTTACGCTCGCCGTGGGCGTCCCCCGAGCCCGCGAACCTCGTCGGGGTCGCGTGGGAGTCGCCGCCGGGGGGCGGGACCGCGTTCTGGGCCAGCGACGGCCGCGCGTCGGCGCGGGTGGCCGACTTGGCCCGGTACCTGGCGGCCCGACCGACGGCCGTCGTCGCCGTCGTCGGGGCGGGCGAGTTCTTCAGCGCCGCCGACAACGGGGCGGCCGCGGCCGTCTGGGCGTTGGCCGCGACCGGCCGGCTCTACGACGTTTTCCTGTTGGCCGAGTTGGTCGGCCTCGCACAGCCCCGGTTCGACCCCGAGTTCGCGGGGGCGTCTGCCGGCGTCCCGGTCGTCTATCTCGCCGAGGCCGTGCGGTCCCGGTGCTGCGACCTCTTGGCCGCCGCCGACGAGGTTCGGTCGGTCGGCCGCGCCCGGATGCCCTCCCCGGGAACGGCCCACTCGGGCTGACGGCCGAGGTGATGGCGGCGCTCGCGGTGGCCCGGCCGGGGTGCGCGCTGCGGGTCGATTCGAGCCGGCTCGCGCCGGCGGTACAGGAGTGCGAACGCCGGCGGGACCGGGCGGGCGAGAGCTTGAAACGGTGCGGGGCCGGTCTCGACTGGGTCAAGTTTCGCAGGGGCCGGGTCGTCACCGACGCCAGCGGCTACCCGCAGACGAACGCCGCCAAGCTGATCGCTTGGCTCGCGAAGGAGAGCGGCTCCCTCCGGCGGGTGCACGGCCTGCCCGCGCCGGTCCGCCGGCTCGCGGACAGCCCGGCGGGCGGGATCGATTTGTACGCCGACGCCTGGCGGCGGGCCGCCTGCCTCAGCGAGCCGATCGCCGCGTGGGTGGAGATGACGGCGGCGTGCCGGCTGCGCGGCGAGTTGACGCGGGCGGCGGCCGCGCCGGTGGTGCCCGCGTTCGAGATCTTCCCTGCCCTGCGCTCCCTCACGCCGGACTTCGACGCCGTCGGTGGCGTCGAAGTCCGGCGTGCCTTCACCCCGGCCGGCGGCGATTCGCTGCTCGTCGTCGCGCTGCCCGACTTGGAGTTGCGGTCGCTGGCGTTCTGCCTCGGCCGGCCGGGCGTGGCCGGCCGACTGGAGGAGTGGTTCGCGGCGGGCGAGGACCCCGCCCAGTGGGTCGCCCTGCACGCCAGCGGGGTGGGGTCGGCCCGGTTCGCGCGGATGTTCGCGGACGATCCGCCCGCCGCCGGCCGGTGGCTCGGACTCGCCCGGGCGGCCCTCCGGTACTTGCCGCTCGGCGTCGAGCCGAGGGCCCTGCGGTGGCTCGCCCGCGGCGAAGGCGGCGAGACTGCAGCGGCGTCCGAGGTGACCGCCGTGGCGGCCGCAGTGGCCGACTTGTTGCCGGACCTGGCCGGCTACCTGGCGGACGACACCGCGGACCGGGTCGCGGAGAACTTGGGCGCGTCCGCGGCCGACCTCGACGCCGAGACCGCGGCCTGGCGGGCCGGGGCCGACCTCGCCGCGTGGCTGACGGACGTGCTCCTGGACCGGGGGCCGTACCGGGGCCGCGTCGATCTCCCGGCCGGACTCGCGGCGGCGTTCGAGGCCGTGCGGTGCGTGTGGAGCGCCGCGAGTCTCGACGCCGGCCGGGACGACTACCGCGGCGTCACGGGCAGGGACCACGCCGCCCTGACCGGCCGGGTGCTGGGCCGCGCGACGCCCTGGGAGGCGGTCGGCACCGACCACCTCGCCGTCGCCGACGCGGTCCGGAAGCGGGCGGCGTTCGCGTGCGCCGCGGGCGGCTTCCCGCTCGCCGGGGTGCGCGGCGACGAGGTCATCGTCCTGGTCACCCGGGGCCGCGTGGTCGCCCCCGAGGCCGGCCCCGGCCCGCTCGTCGAGGCCGCCCTGGGCGGCCTCCTGGGAGTCGTGCCGGTCCGGGTCGTCGTCGGGCGACCGGGTCCGGCTTAGGCAGCCAGTGCAGGGCGGCGTACGGTTTGGCCTTGGGTCATTTGGCGGGGTTGGGTATCGGGCGATTCCCCCCACCCGGAGTCCGTCGCATGGCCCGCCCGCTCCTCGAACTCCTCGCCGACCTGCCCGACCCCCGCGGCCGGCACGGACGCCAGTACCCCCTCGCCGCACTCCTCGGGCTGACCCTCGTCGCCGTCCTCGCCGGCCAGACCAGCCTCGCCGCCATCGCCCAGTTCGGACGACTCCGCGGCCACCGCCTCGGCCACGCCCTGGGATTCCGGGGCGGCAAGATGCCGTGCGCCAACACCCTGGCCAAGCTCCTCCGTGGACTCGACGCCGACCGCCTCGACGCGACGATCGGCGAGTGGCCGGCCGCCACGGCGGCGGCCGGCAGCACGTGGCCCTCGACGGCAAGGTCCTCCGGGGCAGCCGCGACGGGACCGTCCCCGGCGTCCACCGGCTCGCCGCCTACGCCCCGCAGGCCGCCTCGGTGATCGCCCAGATGACCGTCGAGGCGACCACCAACGAGCACAAGACGGCCCTCCGCCTGCTCGGCGCGTTGCCCCCGTTGCGGGGCGCGGTGGTGACCGCCGACGCCGCGTTCACGCACGCCGACTTCGCCGCCAAAGTGCTCGAAAAACACGGCGAATACATCCTGTCCGCGAAGGCCAACCCGCCCGGCCTGCACGCCGACCTGGCCGCCGCCTTCGCCACCGCCGACGGGGGCGATTTTTCCCCCTCGGCGTCAGGAGGAGTGGGACCAGGACGCCGAGGTCGCCTCGACGCGGGACAAGGGCCGCGGGCGGGTCGAAGCCCGGACGCTGGCGACCTCGACCTGGCTCAATGAGTACCGGGCCGACTGGCCGGGGCTGGGGCAAGTGTTCCGGCTGACCCGGGAGCGGACGGCCCGCGGGGTGACGACGGTCGAGGTCGTGTACGGGCTGACCAGCCTGACGCGGACGGAGGCGACGGCCGAGGACGTGCTCGACTTCACCCGGGCGCACTGGGGGATCGAGAGCAGGTTGCACGACGTCCGCGATGTGACGCTTGGCGAGGACAAGTGCCGGGTGCGGCGGGGCCAGTCGGCGCGGGTGCTGGCGTCGCTGCGGAACGTGGCCGTCCACCTGTTGCGCCGGGAAGACGACCCGAGCCTGGCGGCGACGACCCGCCGATTGGCGGCGTTCCCCCACCAGGCCGTCGCAATGATCACCACCCCAGCCTCAATCTCTGCGTAGCCCTGGCAGTCAGTGGCAAATGATCTACCGCTTGATCGCTGGGTATGGGATCACCCCGCGGTCACGGGCCTCCCGCTCGTGGTTACCTCACGGACGAGGGCGCGATCATGGACGACGACCTGACCCCCGCCGTCGAAGAGATCATCCTCTCCGCCGCCCGCAAGTTGACCGGCTTTCGACGCCGCCAGTTCCAGACCGAAATCGCCGCCCGGTACTGCGGCGGAATCCCGCGCCGAACACGTCTTCGGCTGGGGACGCGACGCCGTCGCGACCGGCCTGGGCGAACTCCGCACCGGCATCCGCTGCGTCGACAACTTCGCCGCTCGGGGGCGGCACAGGACCGAAGACGACCGCCCCGAGTTGGCCCG
>JANYHV010000264.1 GCA_025362195.1 Fimbriiglobus sp.
CTCTCGACCCTCGCTAGCGCGTCGGGCTAACGCGCCTTCGGCGAGCCTCAAACCAACCTAGCACACGGATGGCGTGTACCATGAGCGGATGAAGCCAACGCCCACCGATTCGCCGGCCGCCGTCCTCGCCGCCATCCTGTCCGATTCTTTCGTCCGCGCGAGTTTCGCCGGGGCCACCCGTGCGGGGGCGAGTCCGTGGGAGCGGGTCGCCGTGCGGCCGGTCGAACTGCAAGGGGTCAAGCACTGGCAGGTCGCGTCGTTCGACGGCCGCAAGACGCAAACGAAGAACCTCGCCGACCCGGCCGGCGTGCTCACGGACCTGCTCGCCCTGCAATTCGCCGGCGTCCACGTGACCACGACGACCGAAGAACTCGACCTGCGGACGACCAAGAAGGGGGCGGTCACCCTGTCCCGGCAGGCGGCCGGGAGTGCGCCGGCCGAGTTGACGCACAACCGCCTCAAGGACGTGCCGCTGCCCGAAGGCCGGGCCGACCGCGTGCTCGAAGTCATGGGCATTCTCACCGCCGGCGGCCAGGTCAAGCCGACGATGCGGGCCAAGTACACGCAGATCAACGAGTTCCTGAAGCAACTCACGCACGCCCTCGCGCCGTCCGGGTTGCGCGACCTCGGCCGGCCGCTGACCGTGCTCGATTGCGGGTGCGGGGCGAGCTACCTGACCATCGCGGCGCACCACTACCTGAACGACATTCTCGGCGTCCGGGCCACACTTTTGGGCGTGGACATCAACGAGGAGGTCATCCGCAAGAGCGTCACCCGGGCGGACAAACTGCCCGGCGCGGGCCTCACCTTCGCGTGCCAGCCGATCGGCGCGGCCGACGTGCCGGCCGACATCGTGCTGGCCCTGCACGCCTGCGACACCGCGACCGACGACGCCTTGGCTCAAGCTGTGCGGAGCGGGGCGCGGCTGGTGTTGAGCGTGCCGTGCTGCCACCACGCCCTGAACGCCGAACTCGCCGCCGCCGGCCCCGCGGCCGCGCTCGCCCCGCTATTCCGGCACGGCATTCTGCGCGAGCGGACCGCCGACCTCGTGACCGACGCCTTCCGCGCGGCGGCGTTGCGGGTGATGGGGTACCGGACGGACGTGGTCGAGTTCGTCAGCCCGGAGCACACGGCGCGGAACCTGATGATCCGCGCGACCCTGGGCGGGTCGGTGAACCCGGACGCGGCGGCCGAGTATGTGGCCCTGCGCGATTTTTGGGGCGTCGCGCCGACAATCGAGCGCCGCCTGGGCGAGGCGTTCGCGGCCCGCCTCAAGCCGGTGTTAACGCCTGGGTAGTCTTTACCGATTCCCCGGCGAATCGGTTGGCAAAAGGCTTCTAAAGAGTTACAGTCGTTCGCCACGCCCGCGTCGATCACCGGTGCCCCCTCACCGCGACGCCCGGCCGCCCTACCTCCCGTCCTGGATCGCGCAGTCAGCCGTCCGGCACGCCCCCCCTTGCCCGGGGTCGGGTCGCCCGGACCGGGAGAAGTACGCCCATGACATTTGCCCGCCGGTTGCTCCTCGTCGGTTCCGACCACCGCTTCAGCCAGGGGGTGCAGACCCACCTGCACAAGACCTTCCTGCTCAGCGCCCCCGTCGTCCGCCCGGACGACCTCGTCAACCTCGTCACCCGGGACACCGACGGCGTCGTCGTCTTCCTCGCGTCCGAGGCGGCCGACGCCGAGCGGATCGAGCGGGCCGTCCGCGAGTTGAAGTTACAGACCTTGCCGCCGCGGGTCGGCGTGCTGGTGACCGAAGAGGCCGCGACTGCCTGCCAGTTCCAGTCCCTCGCCGGGCACGTCGAGGGGGTCTTCGCCTGGGGCACGCAACTCCGCGAGTTGAACGCCTGGCTCCGCCGCGCGGTCACCCCCGGCGTCCCGTTCGTCGATCCCGGGCACGAGTCGGCGACGGAGCGCGTCCGCCGCAAGTTGCTCGCGCTGACCCCGTCGCTCACGCACCTCACGGACCAACTCGACATCGCCGCGGCCCACGACGTGACGGTCCTGATCGAGGGCGAGACGGGCACCGGCAAGACGTACCTGGCCAAGCTCATCCACGACTGCTCGGCCCGGACAGCGCACCGCTTCCTGGTGGTCGCGTGCGGGACGCTGTCGGGCAACCTGATCGCGTCCGAGTTCTTCGGCCACGTCAAGGGGGCGTTCACCGGGGCGGACTCGTCCAAGGTCGGCAAGTTCGCCGCCGCCGGGCTGGGCACGCTCTTGCTCGACGAGATCGACACCCTCGGCCTCGACCACCAGGCCAACCTGTTGCGGGTCATCGAAACGGGCGAGTTCGAGCCGGTCGGCGGGAACGACACGCAGACGTGCCAGGCCCGCATCGTCGCCGCGACCAACTGGAACCTGGCCGAAGCCGTCGAGCGCGGCACCTTCCGCCGCGACCTGTACTACCGCCTGCACGTCATCACCTTCCACCTGCCCCCACTCCGCGCCCGCCCGCAGGACATCGGCCCGCTCGCCCGGGGCATGGCGGTCAAGTACAGCGGGCGGTTCGGCAAGAAGATTTTCGCCCTGCACCCGGACGCCCTGCGGACCCTCGAACAGTTCCCCTGGCCGGGCAACATCCGGCAACTCGAGAACGTCGTCCAGCAGGCCGTGCTGAGTTGCACCGGCGACACGCTGACGGTCGGGCACCTGCCGGCGACGGTCCACGTCAAGCCGCCGGACGGCCGCGCGGAGGGCGCGGCGGCCGGGCCGGCCAGTTCGCTCGCCCAGAACCGCGAAACGACGGAGCGGGCCACGATCATCCGCGCCCTCGAGAAGGTCGCCTTCTCGCGCACGCGGTCGGCCCAACTCCTGGGGGTCAGCCGCGTCACCCTGTATAAAAAGATGAAGAAGTACGGCCTCCTGGCCAAGCCGACCGGCCTCGCCGCCGTCGGCGACCGCACCGCGTGATTCGCGCCGATCGCCGGGATTAACCTTGGAGCCTGTCCCGATGGCCGAGCCGGACCTGTACTACTTCTGCCGGCCGACCGCCGACCTCCCGGCCACTGTGCCGACGGAGTTCGTGCCGGTCACCGACTTCCTGGCCGACGAGCCGGCGTGCAAGATGCTCTGGGAACTGCTCGAAACGCAGTTCCGCACGCGGAGCAAGTTCCTCGCCGTCTGGCGGACGGTCAGTTACGTCGCCCTGCACCGCGACGCCGAGGGCACGCTCGACGGCTTCCTGCTCGTGTCGGCCCCGGTCAACTGGCAGATCGACTACGTCGTCGTCCGGCCGGACGCGCGCGGCCAGGGCATCGCCGGGGCGCTCGTCCGCGCGGCCGTGGCCCGGGCGTATGCCTACAACGTGCCCTACGTCATGCTGACCAGCAAGGCGAGCCTGCGGCCGCTGTACTCGGCGTGTGGATTCGAGGTCGTCGGGGACACGTCCTTGACGCGGCACCAACCGGTCACTCGCAATTTGTGACCCGTTCTTTGCGCTTCGCCACTGCGCAGCCCAAAGAACAACCAACAAATATCTAACGACACCACCGACAGGGACGTTCATATGTGCGGCATCATCGGCTTTACCGGGCAGACGGAAGCGGCCCCGATCCTGCTCGAAGGCCTTCGCCGGCTCGAATACCGGGGCTACGACAGTTCCGGCGTCGTCATCGGTAATGGGACCAAGCTGACGATGCGCAAGAAGGCCGGCCGCATCGCCGAGTTGACGAAGCACCTCGCCGCCTCCCCCGCCCCGGGCACCTGCGGCATCAGCCACACCCGGTGGGCGACCCACGGTCCGGCCACGGACGCCAACGCCCACCCGCACTTCGACACCGACGGCAACGTCGCCGTCGTCCACAACGGCGTCATCGAAAACTACATGGCCTTGAAGCAGACGATGCAGGAGGCCGGGACCGAGTTCCGCTCGGACACCGACACCGAAGTCCTCGCCCACCTCATCGGCCGGTACTACCAGGACGACCTGCTGAGCGCGGTCAAGGCGGCGCTCGCGCACGTCAAGGGCACCTACGGCATCGCCGTCGTTTGCCGCCGCGAGCCGGGCGTGATCGTCGGCGCGCGGCTCGGCAGCCCGCTCGTCATCGGCATCGGCCCGGACGGCCACTACCTCGCGTCGGACGCCAACGCCCTGGCCGGGTACGCCACGCAGGTCGTGTACCTCAACGACCGGCA
Source organism: Fimbriiglobus sp. (assembly GCA_025362195.1). GTDB lineage: Bacteria > Planctomycetota > Planctomycetia > Gemmatales > Gemmataceae > Fimbriiglobus. Next base: position 4,138 of record JANYHV010000264.1, read on the forward strand.
AATCTGCCAGCTCGACGCCGAGAGTTGGGTCATCCGCAACCAGGACCTCGACACCGTCGATTCGCCGCTCCAGGACATCGGGCAGTTCCTGGGCATCGGCGACGCCGAGTTGAACGGCTACCCGCACTTCATGCTAAAGGAAATTTACGAGCAGCCCGAGACGATCGCCAACGCCATGCGCGGCCGGCTCGACGACGGCGACGCGACGGCCCACTTCGGCGGCCTGAACCTCGACATCAAGCAACTCCGCAGCATCGACCGCGTGCTCATGACGGCGTGCGGCACCAGCTACCACGCCGGCATGGTCGGCGAGTACCTGTTCGAGGAACTCGCGCGGATGCCGGTCGAGGTCGAGTACGCCAGCGAACTCCGCTACCGCAACCCGCCGATCGACCGGCACACCATCGTGCTCGCCATCACCCAGTCCGGCGAGACGGCCGACACCCTGGCCGCCCTCCGCGAGTCGAAGCGGATGGGCCACACGACGCTGGCGATTTGCAACGTCGTCGGCAGTTCGATCGCCCGTGAAGCCGAGGGCGGGGTCTACCTGCACGCCGGCCCCGAGATCGGCGTGGCGAGCACCAAGGCGTTCACCTCGCAGTCGGTCACGCTGGCGATGCTCGCGCTGTACTTCGGCCGGATGCGGCACCTGTCGCACGCGCAAGGGACCGAGATCATCCGCGAGTTGCGCCGCCTGCCCGAAGTCGTCCGCGAGACCCTGCGGTGTCACGACCGCGTGAAGGAGATCGCGCGGAAGTACGCCCACGCCTCGTCGATGCTGTTCCTCGGCCGGCAGTACCTGTACCCGGTCGCGCTCGAGGGCGCGTTGAAGCTCAAGGAGATCAGCTACCTGCACGCCGAGGGCTACCCGGCCGCGGAGATGAAGCACGGGCCGATCGCGCTCGTGGACGCCGACACGCCGAGCGTCTTTCTGGTGCCCCGCGGCAACGTGTTCGACAAGGTCATGTCGAACATGCAGGAGATCAAGGCCCGCGGCGGCCCGGTCATCGCCGTGTGCAGCCCGAACGACCGCGACGTGGCCTCGCTGGCCGACGACGTGATCCCGGTCCCGGACGTGCCGGAGTACCTGCAACCGATCGTGGTGAGCATCCCGCTGCAACTCCTCGCCTACGAGATCGCCCTGGTCCGCGGTTGCGACGTGGACAAGCCCCGCAACCTCGCCAAAAGCGTCACCGTCGAGTGACACGGGCGAGGTGGCAGCCGCTTTCGGCTCCGCCGCAGGCGACTCTTGTTAGCCCGACGCGCTAGCGAGGGTCGATGGGTCATTGACAATGTTGGGAGTCGTAGACCGAAGGGTCAATATCGGCCAACTTTGCCCTCGACCGCTCGACCCTCGCTAGCGCGTCGGGCTAACAAGAGTCGCCTGCGGCGGAGCCGAATGTCAGCCGCCGATGGAGTGCATCGTGCGGGCGGGTTTGACGAAGTCGGCCGTGTTGAACTGGTGCCCGGCCCACTTCGCGCGGACGTTCGAGCGGAGCGCCGCGGCCAACTCGTCGGCCCGCACCGTCGGCCGCAGCAGCGGCTTCACGTCGAGTTCGTCCAGGGCGAACAGGCAGTTGCGCAGCTTGCCGTCGGCCGTCACGCGGAGGCGGTTGCAGCGGTCGCAGAACGGCCGGGACACGCTGGCGATGATGCCGAGCTTGGCCCCCGTGTCGGCGTACACGAAGTCCATCGCCGGCGCGGCCGGGTCGTAGTCGGCCGCCGGCGACAGCGGGGCGACTTGCGCGTCCAGCAGTTCGAGCAGTTCGTGCGCGGGGACGACTTTGCCCCGCTCCCACGCCTCCGCGCCGATCGGCATGTACTCGATCAGCCGCAACTCGAACCCGTGGGCGCGGCAGAAGTGCGCGAGCGGGGCCAGGTCGTGTTCGATGAAGCCGCGCATGGCGACGGCGTTGACCTTGATGCGGTCGAACCCGGCCCGCTTCGCCGCGAGCAAGCCGGCGACGACTTGCTCGACGCCGTCCCGCCGGGTCAACTCGCGGAAGCGTCCCGGGTCGAGCGTGTCGAGCGAAACATTGACCCGCGTCAACCCGGCGCTCGCGAGCGCGTCGGCCTGTTGGGCGAGCAGGATGCCGTTCGTCGTCAGGCCGATGTCGAGCAGCCCGGGGATGTCGCGGAGCATTGCCACGAGGGCCGGCAAGCCGCGGCGCAACAGCGGTTCGCCGCCGGTCAGGCGCACCTTATCGACGCCCAACGGCACGGCCACGCGGACCAGTGCGGCGATCTCCTCGAAGGTGAGCAGGTCGTCCTTCGGCAGGAAGGTCACGTCCTCCGGCATGCAGTACGTGCAGCGGAGATTGCACCGGTCGGTGACGCTGATCCGCAGGTTGTTGTGGACGCGGCCGAAGGTGTCCGTGAGCGGCAACAGATTCGTCATGGTGCCTCCGGGTGGACCCAGGCGTCGCCGGCCGGCCGCACGTCCTTCTTCCAGATCGGGACGTGGGCCTTGAGCGCGTCGATGGCGTACCGGGCCGCTTCAAACGCCTCGACGCGGTGCGGCGAACTGACGGCCACGGCGACACTCACGGCCCCGACTTCGAGCCGGCCGAGGCGGTGGACGAGCGCGACGCCGATGACCGGCCAGCGCGCCCGCACGTCGGCGTCGAGCTTCGCCAGTTCGGCCTCCGCCATCGGGGCGTAGGCGTCGTACTCCAGCGCCAGGGTGACTTCGTCCCCGGTCAGCGCCCGCACGGTGCCCAGGAACAGTACCACCGCCCCGGCCAGCGGCGAGGCGACGGACCGCGTCAGGGCGTCGGCGTCGATGGGGTCGTGGGTCAGGCGCGTCATGGGGTTCAGTGTATCAGCCCCCGCTCACCGGCGGAATGACGGCGATCTCGTCGCCCGGCCCGACGGCGTGGTCGTCCTCGACGAACTCCAGGTTCACGGCGATCCGGCAGCGGGTCAGCAACGGGGCCGCGGCCGGGCGGAGGGCGTCGAGCGCGAGCCGCAGCCCGGCGACGGTGCCGGCTTCGACGCGCACCGTGTCGGCGGCGAAGAGGTCGCGCACCTGGGCGAAGAGGCGGACCGTCAGCATGTCACCCGTCCGTGATGAGGCGGCCCAGCGGCCGGGCCAGTTTGGTGCGCAACTCGGGCATCAACCCGTAAGCCAACGCGAGGTACTGCACCGGGTGCAGGGTCCGCTTCCCGGCGGCCGTTTGCATCTGCATCCGGCACGCCCCGCACTCGGTCGAGCCGTACACGACGGCGTCCGACCGGACGATGTCGAGCATCGGCTTGCCGGCTTCGAGGGACGCGGCGAAGTTCTCCGCCCGCAGCCCGTAGGTGCCGGCCATGCCCGAGCAACTCACGTCGATGGTCTGCACGCTCAAGCCCGGGATCAGCGCCAGCAGCCGCGGCCCGGCCGGGGTTTCCCCGCTGTCGGCGAGCAGGGCTTTGACGTGGCACGGGACGTGGTGGCCGAGGCGCAGGGCGAGCGGCTCGAAGTCGGTGCGGAGTTCGCCCGCCTCGTGCATGCCCCACAGGAAGCTCGTCAACTCGACGGTGTTCTCGCGGACCAGGTCGGCGTCCGGCGCGTCGAGCAGGTGGGCGTACTCCTGGGTCAGCGCGAGCGCCGCCGTCGGGTCGCTGCAGACGATGCGGTAGCCCTCGCGGACCAGGGGGGCCAGCGTGCGGACGTTGGCGGCGGCGGTGCGGCGGGCCGTCTCCACGTCGCCCTGCACGAGCGGGGCCATGCCGCTGCCCCGCTGCCGCCAGGGGACGTACACCTCGATGCCGTGGTGCCGGAGCACGGCGACCGTCGCCAGGCCGAGGCTCGGGTCGTGGTAGTTGGCGAACAAATCGACGAAGTAGACGACCTTCTCGGCCTTGCGGACGGTCGCGTCCGGGCGGGCCTCGGTGCCGCGGATCGGGGCCCGCTTGCCGGTCAACTTCAACCGCCAGGCGCGGCGCAGGAAGGTGCGGTGCGTGAACCGCGGCAGGGCGCGCTGCTTCGAGATGCCGAACAGCTTTTCGGCCAGCCACCGGGTCGGCCGGGTCGCCAGGAGGGCGTTGGCCGTGAACGCGAAGGTGCCGGCGAGCATCGACAGGCCCTCGATCCGCGCGGCGATCCAGGCCCCGCGGCGGAACCCGTGGGCGTCGTGGTGGGCCGCCTTGGCTTCGAGCATGAGCCGCGGCACGTCCACGCGGGTCGGGCACTCGACGTGGCACATCTTGCAGTTCACGCACAGCCGCGCGACCTCCTCCGCGTCCGGCGTGCCGACGGCCGCGAGCGGGTCGGCCGATTGCAGGGCGGCGCGCCACAGGTTCGCCTTGGCCCGCGGGCTGGCGGCCTCGGCGGCGGTCGCGCGGAAGACGGGGCACATCCGCCCGGCGACCTCGGTCCGGCACGCCCCGCACGAGTGGCACGCCTCGACCTCGGCGGTCAGCGCCGCCTCGTCGTCGAAGAGCGCCAGCGCGATCGGCGCGCGCGGGGTCGGGAGTTCGGCCTGCACGGGGAACGGCCAGGCCGGGCGGCTGGGGTCGGCGTCGAACAGCTTGCCGGCGTTGAGCAGGTCGAGCGGGTCGTAAATCTCCTTGACCGCGCGGAACACCCCGACGAGCGGCCCGAACTGCGGCTCCAGCCACGGCGACCGCAACAGGCCGGTGCCCCGCCGCGACCCGACCGTGCCGCCGGCCGACAGCGCGAGGGTGTGGACGGCGTCGGCGAAGCTCCACAGGGTGCGGCGGTCGGCCGGGACGCGGGCGTCCAGGATGGGCCGCGCCTCGACCTGCCCGGCGAGCACGTTGACCCGCAACGGCACGGCCAGGTCGAACCGCCGCGCGACCGTCTGCAAGCCCTTCAAGAAGGTGCCGAGTTCTTCGACCGGGACCGCCACGTCGTCGCACCCGGCCGTCGGCCGCGGGCCGGCCCGGACCGTCTCGATCCCCCGCCGGGAGGCGTCCGCAAAATCCCGGACGCGGTCGAGGTCGCGCGGCTCGGTCGTCGCCTCGACCAGGGCGACGAACCGGTAGTCGCGGCGCAACCGGTCGAGGGCCGCGGTCAAGGCGTCGAGGGCGTCGGCCGGGCCGTCGGCTTCGGCCGCGACGGCGAGGACCGCGCCGATCATCGGCGGGGGCACGAGGACGCCGCCCTTCGGTTGCGCGGCCTTGGCGAACGCGAGCCGCCGCTGGTCGAGGAGTTCGCACGACACCATTCCGGCCAACGGCAACAGCGCCAGGCCGGCTTGCACCGCCCCATCGAGGGCCGTGAAGCCGAGGAGTGCCCGCGCCGTCCCGCCGGCCAGCGGGACCGTGCGGAGGGTCGCGTCGGCGATGACGCCGAGCGTCCCTTCGCTGCCGACGAGGAGTCGCGTCAGGTTCAATCCGGAGGGGGTGAGCACGTCGTGCAGGCGGTACCCGCACCGGGTGAACCGGGTCTGCGGGCGGGCGACTTGCGTGAGGTCGCGGTGCTCGGCGAGGAGCGCCGCCGTGCGGGCGCGGACCTCGATGTGCCGCGGGCCGCGCTCGCCGGGCGCGACGGCGAGGAAGCCCGGCTCGTTGACCCCGTCGGCGTCGCCCGTGTCCCAGACGACGGTCAGCGCGCGGACCAGGTCGCGGGCGTACCCGTGCTTGAACACGTTGACCCCGCACGCGTCGGTCGCCAGCGCGCCGCCGACGGTGCCGACGCCCCGGCCCTGGCCGCCGAGGTCCGGGCCGAGCCGCCGGCCGTGCGCCGCGAGGAACCGGTCCACGCTCGCCAGCGGCTCGCCGGCCCGCACCCGCAGGCGGTTGTCGGTCAGGTCGAGGCCGCCGCGGAAGTGCGCCCCGAGGTCGAGGACGATGCCGGCCGTCAGCGATTCACCGGCGTCGCCCGTGCCCGCGCCGCGGGCCGCGACCGGGATGCGGTGCTCGTGGGCGTACTTGACGAACAGCGCCAAATCGGCGGCGTCGAGCGGGGCGGCGACGCCGAGCGGCGTGAGGTGGAACGGCGACGCGTCGGCGGCGGACACGGCCCGGGCCGCGTCGCCGAAGTGCAGGCCCCCGCGGAACAGGCCGCGGAGGTCGTCCCGGATCTGGGTCGGCGGGACCATGCCTTACCCGCGGTGCCCGAACACGAGGGCCATGAACTCGTTCCGCGTCATCGGGTTCGTCTTGAACAGCCCCCGCATGGCGCTCGTGATCGTCATCGCGCCGGGCTTCTTGACGCCCCGGATGGTCATGCACGAGTGCGCCGCCTCGACGACCACGCCGACGCCGCGGGGCTTCAACTCGCGCATGATCAGTTCGGCCAGGTCCTCGGTCATCCGCTCCTGGACCTGCGGCCGGCGGGCGATCACCTCGGTGATGCGGGCCAGCTTCGACAGGCCAATGACCTGGCCGTCCGGCAAGTAGGCGATGTGGACCGTGCCCGTGAACGGGAGCAGGTGGTGCTCGCAGCAACTGCTGAAGGTGATGTCCTTGACCAGTACCATCTCGTCGTGCTGCTGGGTGAACGTCTTCTGGAGGTAGACGGCGGGGTCGATGTGCAGGCCGCCGAAAATTTCGGCGTACATGCGGGCGACCCGGGCCGGCGTCTCGATCAACCCCTCGCGGTCCGGGTCTTCGCCGACGGCCGTGAGGATTTCGCGGACGGCCCGCTCGATCCGCTTGAGGTCGATCTTGCCCGGTTCGGGCCGGGCGTCGTCGGTCCGGTCGTCGGCGTCGCACGAGAGCGGCGGGGGGAATCCGTTGCGGGCGACGACGTCCATTCGGCGAATCTCGAAGGGGGGGGGCGCGACAAGATGATTGTACGCGCCGCCCCGGTCCGGCCACGGCTTCGCGACCGCCCGCGGTCCGGGATCACTCGAACACGTTGACCTCGCCGCCGCCCTTGGTCACCATCGCGGCCAGTTGGGAGATGGTGATCGAGTCCCGCAGGAAGCGGACCGAGCCGTCCGCGAACGCGACGTTCGCGCCGCCGGTGTGGAAGCTGTAGATGTCGCCGTTGGTGTTGTTCACGTTCATGAAACTCGTGCCGTTCGCGTTCGCCGAGCCGTCCGGGTTCGACCCGGTCAGCGTGATGCGGTTGTCCGCGTCGGCCCAGACGGCCCCGGTGGCCGTGTACGGCGTCGGCAGCGGCCCGCAGGAGCGGCCCAGGCAGACCTTGTCCCGGCCGGCGATCTCAGAGTACAGCGTCGTGTTGCTCGTGCCGTCGGTCAGTTCGGTGATCCGCGTCGGGCCGTTCTGCCGCAGGGCACCCTTGCTCCCCTGGCCGGCCCACGGCACCCCCGCGGCGACGACCGAATTGGAAAAGGCGATCTCGGCCCCGAGGCTATCCTTCTTCGTCTTGATCTGGCAAATCGGGGCGTAGTCGCCGGACCAGCCGACGACGGTCCCGGTGCCGCCAGTCGGGTACAGTGCCCCGCCGTAGATGTTCGTCGCGGACCCCGGCGAGGCCGGCGGGGCGAAGGCCTTGTTGCCAGTCCCGATCCACGCGACCTTGCTAATCGTGACCGGACCGGCCGTCGTGCTGGACGGGCACCGGAACAGGTTGAAACTCAGGGCCAGCGGGGCGGCGTTGACCGGGTCGGACCAGTCCGCGCCGAAGGTGTACAGCGGCAAGATGTTGTTCTGCTCGACGTAGGGCAACAGCGGGACCAGGCCACTCGCGCGGCCCTGGGTGCCCCCGGCGTTGCCGGGCGTCGGCACGGCCCCCGGGCCGAACGGGATGTACGGCGGCTGGCTGTTGTTCTTCGTCACGGCGTTGAACGGCAGGCCGCCCAGGGCCGACTCGTAGTTCATCGCGGCCAGGCCGAGTTGCTTCAAGTTGTTCGTACACTTGATCCGGGCCGCCGCCTCCCGCACCTTCTGAACGGCAGGCAGCAACAGCCCGATCAGGATGGCGATGATGGCGATGACGACGAGCAGCTCGATGAGCGTGAAGCCGGCGCGGGTCCGCGGGCGGGAAAGGGCACGAGTCACGGGAACTCCAGGGCGTGGGTGGGATGCCGCGCCCATGCCCAGCAAACCCGGCACCTCATCCTCTAACGGGGCGTTTATTCACGGGATCTACCCCGACAGTTCACGCGGCCTTCGCGGCATCTTCACGACCCGCCGGCCGGGCGGTCGGGCGAAGCTTTTGGCCGGAATTCGCCGTCGTCAATGTGGCAGGAAAATGGGCGGCACTGCCACCGGGGTTGGCAGTCCGGCAGTCAGCTTTGTTCGGGCAGCGGGAGCGTGTTCAGGTCGGTGCCGTGCTCGGGGCTGGGGTTCGCCGTCCACCAGTCGGTCGCCCGCTCCTCGGTCCACTGGTCGGCCCGGGTGCAGTCGGCCAGGGCGCGTTCGAGGTCGGCGGCCGTGGCGTACCGGTCGTCCGGCCGCTTGGTCAGGCACCGGCCGACGACGTGGGCCAGGTCGGCCGGCAGGTGCGGGTTGTAGTTCACCAGCGGCTTCGGCTCGTCGTTCACCACGGCCAGCAGCGTCTTCATCGGGTTCTCCCGGTGGAACGCCTCCCGGCCGGTGAGCAGGTAGTACGCGACGCTGCCCAGGCTGAACAGGTCGCTCCGGCCGTCGATCGCGCTCCCGGACGCCTGTTCGGGGGACATGTACTCGGGCGTGCCGACGATCAGCCCGTCCCGGGTGATCTTGGCTTCGGGGTCGAGTTCGTCGAAGAGCGAGTGGACCAGGCCGAAATCGACCACCTTGATCTGGTCGTGCGGCGCGCCGTCCGGGAAGATCAGCACGTTCGACGGCTTGATGTCCCGGTGGACCATGCCGAGCCGGTGCGCCTCCCGCAGTGCCCCGCACACTTGCCGCAGGATGTGGACGACGCGGTCCGGCGGTTGCGGCCCGTGCGCGGCGACGAGGTCTTCCAGGCTCAGCCCGTTGAGGTACTCCATGACGTAGTAAAAGGTGCCGTCGTCCGCCCGGCCGTAGTCGTAGATTTCGACGGTGTTCGGGTGCCGCAGCCGCGCCGTCATCTGCACCTCGCGCTCGAACCGGCGGAGTTGCTCGGGGTTGTTCAAGTACCGCGGGTGGATCCGCTTCAACGCGCACGGCCGCTTGAGCAGGTGGTGCTCGGCCAGGTAGACCTCGCCCATGCCGCCCTGACCGAGTTTGCGGCGGAGGCGGTACTGGCCCATCTCGCGGACCGCTTCCCGGGCGGACAGGACTTCGCGGCGCAACGCTTCCATCTTGGTCGTGCCGAAGACCGCCAGCCCGGCCCCGGCCGCGAGGATCGTGAGGGACAGCGCGAACACCGGCCCGGCGTTCCGCCCCGTCGGCTCGTGGACCAGCGCGGCGACCCCACTGATGGCCAGCGCGGCCAGCACCATGCCGACCGTGATGGCCATGCCCCGGCGGGCCGTGTTCGGCACGAACACGCCGTGGAAGACGATGAGCACGAACCAGTTGAAGTTGACGATGATCGCCCCGGCCAGGCTCGCCATCTGCTCGTACCGGACTTCCCCCTCGTACCCGGCCGCCGGCGGGGCGGTCAGGACGACGAACTGCCAGTACGCGAAGAACAGGGCCATCGTGCCGAAGATGGTCAACTCGGCGACCCGCAGCCAGAGTTCCGCCAGGCCGCGGAAGCGGTGCAACAGAGCGGCCGTCACGAACAGGACCGCGAGGGTCACGACCGACAGGCCCAGCCCGACCCACCCGACCGTCTGGCGGCCGAACAGTTCGATGAAGTTGGTCGCCGCGCAGACTAGGAAGAAGACGAACGGCACGGCCGCGATCAGGCAGCAGAAGACGAGGCGTTGCCGGAACAGCGAGAGCGTGTCGGCGTCGAGCGACGCGCGGCTGGTGCCGATTCGCGGCCGGACCGGGGCGTCGAGGATGCTGACGATCGGCGGCCGCTCGGCCCGGAGGTTGGCGGCCGCCGGGACCGCGACGGAGTGCGACAACTCGTAGTCCGTGCTGTGCGGGTCGCCGTCCCCCCAGTTCGGACCGGCGTCGTGCCCGCCCGATTTCTTGGTCGGGTCCGCGTTCAAGACCAGGGTCGGCTTCAACAGCGGCCGGCGGGACGCGGACATGGCGGGAGGGCCTCGGGGTGGCGCGAGTCCGGCGATTGTACCGCCGCCGGGCCGGGCGTGCCGCTTAAAACTGCGCCAGGAAGCGCACGTCGTTGCCCCAGAACAGGCGGATGTCGTCGATCGCCGCCTTGAGCATGAGCATCCGCTGCGGCCCCATGCCGAACGCGAACCCGGTCACCTTGTCCGGGTCGTACCCGCCGTTCCGCAAGACCGTCGGGTGGACCATGCCTGCCCCGAGGATTTCGAGCCACCCGGTGCCCTTGGTGAGGCGGTCGCGGTTCGGGTCTTCCTTCGGCCAGTCGATGTCCACTTCGATCGACGGCTCCGTGAACGGGAAGTAGCTCGACCGGATGCGGACCTGCCGGTCCGGGCCGAACATGCGGCGGGCGAACGCCGTCAGCGTCCCCTTGAGGTCGGCCATCGTCACCCCTTCGCCGATGACCAGGCCCTCGACTTGGAGGAATTGAATCTCGGACCGCGTGCTGATCGCCTCGTTGCGGTAGCACATGCCCGGCAGGATGACGCGGACCGGGTTCGGGGCCATTTCGCGCATGACGTGGATCTGGCCGGGGCTGGTGTGCGTCCGCAGGATTTGCCCCGGCGTCTCCGTGAAGAACGTGTCCCACATGTCGCGGGCCGGGTGGTGCTCGGGCATGTTCAACAGCTCGAAGTTGAACTCGTCCGACTCGACCTCCCGGGACCGGTAGACCTGGAAGCCCATGTCCGCGCAGATGGCGTAAATTTGCCGCAGAATCTGGGTCGCCGGGTGCAGCACGCCGCGCGGCCGGGGCCGGCCGGGCAGGGTCACGTCGAGCGGGTCAGCCGTCAGCCCGGCGACCAGCGCCGCTTCCCGCGCGGAATCGAGCCGCGCGGCGTACTCGGTTTCGAGCGCCACCTTGACCCGGTTGGCTTCCTGGCCGAAGGCGGCCCGCGACTCCTTGGGCACCTTGGCGATGCCGCCCATCGCCGCCTTGACGAGGCCCTTGTCGCCGAAGAACCGCGTGTTCCAGGCCCGCAGCGCCGGCTCGTCGTCGGCGGCGTGCAGCCCCGCCAGGCCGTCGGTTTCGAGCGTCGCCCAGTCCACCAGTGCCGCGTCCGCCATCGTCGTGTCGCCCCGAGGGAGTGTGCCGGTCAGGATACGGGCCGACGCGGAGAGTGCAGAGGGCAAAGTGCAGAGTGCAGAGTGCAGAGTGCAGAGTGCAGAAACATAAAGAGGCTTGGTTACACCCGGGACGACTTGTTCCGCCGGCGGCGTTCGGCCCGCTCGGCGGCGGCCTCGCGGGCGAAGTCGCGGTGGACTTTCAGCGTGAACAGCAGGATGCCCACGAAGCACGCGACGAGGAAGCCGGTGCAGGCCCACCCCAACGGCCCGGACTTGGGCGAGTTGATCACGTCGCCGAAGAAGAAGAGTGCCCGCATCGTCGCGCCTCCCGTGGTCTACGATCGCCGACTGTCCGTTGCCCCGCCGCTACCCCACGGCCAGGGGGACGCGGCCGTAGGCGCGGCCGTTGCCGTTCTTCGCGGTCGCGGTCGCGAGCGCCAACTG
>JANYHV010000279.1 GCA_025362195.1 Fimbriiglobus sp.
CACGCCACGACAGTTATATGATGATTTTTTCATATTATAAGTATATCTATTTGTGTCTGTTGCGTGTCTGGGTTGGTCGCACACCCGATGTAACACCGGGCGGTTAGGCGTTATGGCTGCGGTGTTATTGTGAGTGATATGCCTGAGGTCAGGGTAGTCGAGACGGGTGGCACATTGCTGTCAATGTAGCTTCCGTCTACTAGTATACGGTACTTTACGCCTTTCGCAGGTGAGAATGTAATGAACCCCGAATCGAAGTTGAGTGAGGGTGCCCCGCCGGCCGGCGAGAGTGAGATGGGTGGCGAGCTAAAATCAAGCTTGAAATTCCCCGGAGTAGTCTCCTTCATGAACTTGAAGGTGACGCTTACACTCATCGTATTCTGCGGTATGTTATTAACTTAAGTAGTGCCTTTGATTTGGTAGTACACTGGCCCTTGACCACTGATAGCCTGGGAACTGCAGACACTTGTGCCAAAACTAGCTTGCGCCTGAACGCTTAGCGACGTGGCGAGGGCCGCGACGCCGCACAGGCACAAGCGTGTGAGAAGGGACTGGAACTGGAACATCTGCGTACTCCTTGGAGAGGTGTGGGCGACGCAGAGTTTGACGGGTCCTCCGACGAAGTCAACTAGATAATTGTCGAGTCACCGGATGTTTCGACCGAATGACCGTCTGGGCGACGAGTTGCGCCGACAACTTTTTCGTCGTTTTCCGTGCCGCCGGGCTGCGGCGTTAAGCTGGATTGACGGCCTACGGGATCGTGACGGTCTCGCCGCCGGCGCGGCTGGCGAGCGATTCCAGGAGGGGCGTCGGGCCGACGGCGTAGCTCAGGAACTGGACGTGGCCGTCGGCGAAGAGCCACATGCCGCCGCCGGGGTGCAGGCTCCAGAAGTGCAGCCGGTGCTGGTCGGTCGGGTCGTTCAGCGCGCCGGGGCGGTACGTCTCGGCCGACCCGCCGGGGGTCAGCCGCTCGCGGACGCCGAGGACCACGTCGGTCGCGCCGAAGTACGGGTACGGCCCCGACCCGGCCCACATCCAGCCGTAAATCAGCGTGTTCGACGGCGGCCGTTCGCCGACCAACAGCGTGTTGCTCGTCCCGTCGGTGACGCCCGTGATGCGGACGCCGGAGTTGACGTAGAGCATGCCGTTCTGTCCGCCGGCCTCGCGGAATTGGCTCGCCCCGGACACGCCCAGGTAGTCGGTCAGGGCGGCGACGCGGTTGGTGCCGTTGGCCTCGCCGTCCGGGCAGAGCAGGCCGGTGCCGCGCGGGTCGGACGGGCAGATCATGTTCTTGATGACCAGCGCGTTGATCGTGTTGGCCCCGGTCGCCGGCTTGCCCGGTTGGTACTGCCACCACGGCCAGGCGGTTTTGTCGAACTGCTTGGCGGCGTTCTCGGCCTCCATGTACGGGGCCACGTGGTAGGCCCAACTGAAGAAGTTGCCGTCGTTCGGCGTCGTCGCGTCCCGCATCCCGCCGGGCGGGGCGTCGCAGGCGAAGCCGTTGCACAGGGTCGTCGGCTTGTTGCACGCCGCCGGGAAGCGGCCGACCGCGTCGTGGAAGTTGTGCAGGGCCAACCCCTGCTGTTTCAGGTTGTTCGTACACTGAATTCGCGCCGCCGCCTCGCGGACTTTTTGCACGGCCGGCAACAGCAGCCCGATGAGGATCGCGATGATGGCGATCACGACCAGCAGTTCGATGAGCGTGAACCCGCGCCGACCCGGTCCGACGTGACGCATACCGCCCCTCCGCGAAGAAATGTTGAGGGCGATTTTCGCACGCCGCGCCGGCCGGGGCAAGTGGCGATCGTGGCAATTCGTCGGCCCCGAGAATTGCCCGACCACGGCCGGCCCAGTTCGTCCCCATTTCAAGACCGTTTCTCGACCAGTTCTTGACGGATTCTTCCCCGCCCGGTACGCTCGCCGGCGGAGGACCGCGCATTTTTCAGCCCCGCTACACCATCACCCCGGCGACCGCCAAGGCCCTCATGGCCGTGGAGGCCGACCGCCAGATCGTCGCCGGTTTGCCGCTCACGGCCCGCGTCCTGGACTCGCTCCGCCGCACCGCGCGGCTGCTCTCGACCCACCTCTCGACGCAGATCGAGGGCAATTCGCTGTCGCCCGAGCAGGTGCGGGCGGTCATCGCCGGGGAGGGCAACTTTCCCGGCCGCGAGCGCGACGAGGCCGAGGTCGTGAACTACTACCGCGCCCTGCAACGCGTCGAGGCGTTGGCCCTCAAACCGCGGGCCGTTTCCGAAGCCGACGTCCGCACGATCCACGGCCTCGTGATGACCGGCCGGGCCACGCCGACCCCGTACCGCGACGGGCAAAACGTCATCCGCGACGCCCGCACCGGGGCCATCGCCTACCTCCCGCCCGAAGCCCACGACGTCCCGACTTTGATGCGCGACCTGATCGAATGGGTGGTTGCGGCCTTCGCCGGCGGGGAGTTCCCGGTGCCGATCGTCGCCGGACTCGCGCACTACCAATTCGCCACCGTTCACCCGTACTTCGACGGCAACGGCCGCACGGCCCGCCTGCTCACGACACTCTTGTTGCACAAGGCCGGCTACGGCCTGGGCGGCATTTACTCGCTGGAGGAGTACTACGCCGCCGACTTGAACGGGTACTACCGGTCGCTGGCCGTCGGCGCGAGCCACAACTACTACTTCGGCCGGGCCGAGGGGGACGTGACCCCGTTCCTCGACTACTTTTGCCGGGGCATGGCCGAGGCCTTCGCCAAAGTCCGGGCGCGGGCGGAGCGGGAGCGGGAAGGGTCGTTCGACGAGTCGCCCCGGCTCCGCCAACTGACGCCGCAACAGCGTCGGGCGCTCGGGCTGTTCCTGCGGGCCAGGGAGGTCTCCGCCCGCGACGTGGCGACCTTCTTCAAGGCGACGCCCCGGCGGGCGGCCGCGCTGTGCGTGCGCTGGACGGCCGAGGGGTTCCTGGCCGTCACCGATCCGTCGAAGAAGCACCGCCGCTACGGCCTCGCCCCGCTGTACGAGTCATTGGTCGCCGGCCGGATCGCAGGTTTGCCCCCACCGGACGAGCCACGCCTGTCGTAGGGGCCCCCGCCCGCGCCCGGGGAAGATCTTTCCCTGCTTGCGGCCGCGTCCCTGCCTATAACTACCGTGTCGTCGGGGGTGCCTGCCGTGGGTCGGCGGGCTGAGATTAGACCCTTTGAACCTGGCCCGTCCTTCCGAAGGGCGAGGAAGACGACACCACTTCCCGACTCTGTAGCTGAACCCCCATGACGCAAATCGAATCGGCCCGCGCCGGCACCGTCACGCCCGAAATGCTGTACGTCGCCACCCGCGAAGACCTCGACCCCGAACTCGTCCGCAGCGAAGTCGCCCGCGGCCGCATGGTCATCCCGGCCAACACCGAGCACCTCAAGGGCAAGCTCGAACCGATGGCCATCGGCATCGCCTCGAAGTGCAAGATCAACGCCAACATCGGCAACTCGGCCGTCACCGGCAAAGTCGAAGACGAACTCGAAAAGCTGCACACGGCCGTCCACTTGGGCGCGGACACGGTCATGGACCTCTCGACCGGCGGCAACATCGACGGCATCCGCCGGGCGATGATCGACGCCTCCCCGGTGCCCATCGGCACGGTGCCGATCTACCAGCTCATCCAGCAGGTCAAGGAAGTCGCGGACATCACGCCCAAGATGATGCTCGACATGGTCGAGCACCAGGCCAAGCAGGGCGTCGATTACATGACCATCCACGCCGGCGTGCTGATCGAACACGTGCCGCTGACCCGCGACCGGCTCACCGGGATCGTCAGCCGCGGCGGGGCGCTGATGGCCGGGTGGATGGTGGCGCACCACAAGCAGAACCCGTGGTACACGCACTTCGGCGAACTGTGCGACATCATGAAGGCCTACGACGTGACCTTCAGCCTCGGCGACGGCCTCCGCCCCGGCAGCCTGGCGGACGCCAACGACGCCGCGCAGTTCGCCGAGTTGAAGACCCTCGGCGACTTGACCCTCAAGGGCTGGGCCGGCGGGTGCCAGGTGATGGTCGAGGGGCCGGGGCACATCCCCATGCACCTCGTCAAGATGAACGTCGAGAAGCAGCGGGTCGAGTGCCACGAGGCCCCGTTCTACGTCCTCGGCCCGCTCGTGACCGACATCGCCCCGGGGTACGACCACATCACCAGCGCCATCGGCGCGGCCATCGCCGCCGAGGCCGGGGCCGCGATGCTCTGCTACGTGACGCCGAAGGAGCACCTGGGGTTGCCGAACAAGGACGACGTGCGGCAAGGGGTGATCGCGTACAAGATCGCCGCGCACGCCGGGGACATCGCCCGCGGCCGCAAGAACGCCCGCGACCGCGACGACGCACTGTCGAAGGCCCGCTTCGACTTCGACTGGAACAAGCAGTTCGAGCTGAGCCTGGACCCCGAGACGGCCCGGCGGATGCACGACGAGACGCTGCCGCAAGAGGTGTTCAAGAGCGCGAAGTTCTGCTCGATGTGCGGCCCGAAGTTCTGCTCGATGCGGATCACGCAAGACGTCCGCAAGCTGGCCGACGACGCCGAGCGCGTGTCGCTCGGCATGGCCACGGCGAAGTAACATTGCTCGCCGTCAATGCCGAAGGCCCGGCGAACTCTTGCGAGTTCGCCGGGCCTTCGCGTTCGTCTGGGGCGTCGGCTTACTGGGCGGCCGGGGCCTTCTTCTTGGCGGCCATGAACTTGATTTCGGTGGCGGTGTCGCCGTCGGCCTTGAGGTCGAACCGCTTGGCCGCCTTCTCGCCGGTCATCTTCTTGACGGCGTCTTCCAGCTTGATTTCCTTGTCTTCGTCGAAGAACTTCGTCTTGTCGTTGATCTTGTAGGTCTTCTCCGTCTCTTCGCCCTTCTTGCCTTCCTTGACCTTCACTTCCTTTTTGTCCTCGTCGTACTTGACGAGGCGGACCGGGGCGGCCAGGGTCAGGCCGACGGTCAGAAAGAACGCGCACGCGGCCAGCATCACTTTACGCATGGTCTCAGGCTCCACACAGAGAGTTGTTCGCGGCCCGAGGTTCCCGCCGAAGGGCGGAGTCGGGCCGCGCAGACAGTACGTTCATCCGTCCGCGAGGTTCGAGCGGCAAGGCGTAAAATCGATGAGAGGCGACCTCTCACCCGAACTTCACCCGGGCACTTCGCGCGGCCGGAGTCGGCACGGTATGATGAACCCCGGCGGGCCGCGCACGTTCCGCCCGCCCCCCAGGGAATTCCGCCATGATCGTTCGCACGCTCTTGAGCCTCGCCCTCGCCTTCAGTCTCACCGGGTTGGCCGTCACCGGGGACGAAGAGGAAGAGGTCAAGCCGAAGCCGCCGCTCAAGAAGGTGCCGCTGCCCGACGAGGGCAAGGGGCCGGGCGAGGTCACGCCGCCGCCGCGGCCCCCGGGCCAACTGCCCGGCTTCGACCCCGGGATGCCGGCCCCGAAGGCCCCGCCGCCGCCCCCCGGGTCGGGGACTGTTGTCCCCCCGGGCGCGACGCCGCCGGCGAAAGACCCGGCCGGCGAACCCGAGTCCGCGGCCGGGGCGTACTTCGTCAGGCTGCCCGACCTGGCCCGCGAGGCCGCGATCGCCAAGCAGCCCGTGCTGAAGGAGTTCTACGAGCGGTTCACGGTCGCCACCGACCGCGTGACCGTCGGCTTCGCCAAGCCGGTGCGGGTCACCCCGTTGCCGCTGTTGTGGGGCAAGGACAAGTTCCCGCCGGACTTCGGCATCGTCCCCGTGTCGGACGACGACGCGGTGCAAGAGGCCCGCAGCGTCACGGTCAAGAAGGTCAGCGGCGTCGAGACCTTCGAGGCCCTCGCCGTCGAGGAGGTGGCGAAGCTGCTCGCCCTCAAAGTCGTCGCCGGTAGCGAACCCCCGCCGCCGATGCGCGAGCGGCTGGAGGCGGGCGAAAAGGTGCTCGTCGCCGTGCTGCTGTTCCACCTGTCGGCCCGCGAGGAGAACCGCCGCCGGGGCAAGAGCTGGGACGCGGTGAAGGCGGCCGTGACCGACAAGCTCGGCGACGTGCGGCTGGGCCGCGTCCGCGCCGCCGGCACCGACCGCGACTGGGCCGCCTTGAAAGACCTGACGCGGAAGTACGCCGAGCTGTACAAGGCCGTGCCGAAGTACCTCGAACCGGTCCTGGCCGCGCGGCTCCTCGAAGCGGCCGACCTGGTCAAGTCCGACGCCCTGCCCGACCTGGTCCGCAGCCGGGAACTCCTCACCGAGTACGAGGCCCGCTTCCCCGGCTCGACGAACGAGGTCGCCGCGCTGGTCCGCAAGGGGCTGAACGAGAAGTCGAAGAAGATGATCGACGACGCCCAGCGGGTGTTCGCCAACAACAAGACCGAGGCCCGCAACATCCTCAGCAGCGTCGAGAAGATCGACCCGGCCAACGGTAATTTACGGTCGATGCAGCAGGAGATGAAGCTCGGCTACCCCGTGCTGATGGTCGGCACCCGGCGGATGCCCGAGTTCATGTCGCCGAGTCTGGCCCGGTTCGACAGCGAGCACCAAATCGTCGAACTGCTCTTCGACGGCATCCTCGACGCCGTCCCCGACGAGGCGACCGGGTCGCGGTACCTGCCCAACCTGACGACCGACCGCGGCACCGTCGGGGCGGGGCTGCGCGAGTACCGGCTGATCGGCAACGTCGAGTGGGGCGGGGCCAAGCCGGACGCGCCGGGCAGCCTGTTCACCGCGGCCGACGTGGCCGGGACGCTCCGGCTCATGCGGCAGAAGCCGTGGGTGCCCGGGTCCGAGGCGGCGACCTGGTTCGACGACCCCGGGTTCGACCCCGCCGACCCGGGCCGCCTCCGCGTCCGCTTCAAGCTCGGCCACCTCGACCCGCGCAGCCTGCTGACGACGAAGATTCTCCCGGCCGGCCGGCTGCTCGAAATGAACAAGCCGCTCGACGACCCCGACTTCGCCCGCCAGCCGTTCGGCAGCGGCCCGTACCGGCTGGTGCCGATCCACCGCACCGCGACCGAGGCCCCGAAGGAAGTGATCCTGCTCGCCAACCCCGCCTACGCCCGCCGGCCGGGGCACCTGGGCCAGCCGTTCATCCGGGAAGTCCGCCTGGTGGACGCGACCCTCTCGACCGACATGCCGGCCGACTTCCGGGCCGACCGCCTGCACGTCCTGACCGACGTGCCGAGCAAAGACCTGGTCAAGTTCAGCGCGGACAACAACCTCGGCGGCCGCGTCAAAACGGTGACCGTGGCCGACCCGCACCGCGTCCACATTTTGGCGATCAACCACCGCCGGCCGGGCTTGCAGAGCACCGACGTGCGGAAGGGGATTCTGCACGCCATCGACCGGGAGCGCGTCCTGGCCGACGTGTTCCGGCCGGCCACGATGCCCGAGGTCCACAAGCCGCTGACGGGGCCGTACCCGCCGGCGAGTTGGGCCGTGCCGAAGCCGCTGGGCGGCACCCCGCCGTTGTACAACCGCGACCTGGCGACCGCCCGCTTCCGCGCGTACCTGGCGACGCCGACCGCGACGCCGACCTTGTCCCTGGTCTACCCGAACGACGACGACCAGGCCAAGGCGGCGTGCGAGCGGATGAAACTGATGATCGAGTCGCCGACGAGCGCGGACCAGCGGAAGATCACGGTCCTGCTCGAACCGCTGCCGCCGCGGGCACTCGTGCAGCGCGTCGAGGAGGAGGCCCGGTACGACCTGGCGTACCTGCCGTTCGACTACCGCGACCCGTGGTACCCGATCGCGCTGGGGAACGCCCTGGACCCGGCGGCGGTCGGCAAGCACGGCCGCAACGTGTACGGGTACCTCGCCCCCGGCACGACCCCCGGCCCCGAGGACAACCGCCTGAGCCAGACCCTCGCCGAGTGCCGCCTGCACCGCGACTTCGGCGGCAAGCTGACCGAGTTGACCCACCGCAGCCACCAGCAGTTCCTGGACGCCGTCCCGTTCGTGCCGCTGTGGCAACTCGACCGGCACATCGTCTTGAGCACGGCGGTGAAGATCGGGTACGAAGGCCAGGTCGAAGACGGCAACCCCCGCCTCCTCGACCCGACCCGCCTCTTCCCCAGCATCGGCCGCTGGCGCGTGGATTAACTCGTCGGGTGTGGGGTATGGGGCGTGGGGTATGGCAATCAGGGGGCGGACTACGTCCGGGTTGACTTGGGTCGCCGGAGTCGCACGCCGATGGTGGTGAGGAGGACGCCGAAGGCGACGCCGGCGGGGACGCTCCAGGGCCACGGCGGCCGCGGCGGCGGAGCGTCCCAGATCTCGACCGTGCCCGCTTCGGTCTCACTCCCTTGCTGCATGATCGCAATCCGTCCAGGCCCGACGTACAAGCGTGGGAGGACCCAGTTGATCCCGTTGCCGTTGTAACCGTCCCCCGGGACGACGCGCAAGACCTGCCGCCGGTCGTTCGCCCAGTCGATCCAGGCCGCTTCGGAGACGAGGGGGGCGGGTCGGAGGCCGAGCCACTTGCGGCACTTCATCGCCCAAGGCGTCGGCGGGTTCAGCATCCCCGGGAGGACGACGACGTAACCGGTGGTATCGGGCACAAGGGGGCTGTGAGTGGGGCACTCAGTGATCGCGGCCGATTCTTGAATCGTGAGAGCTCGCCACGGACTTTTGCCCGTGCCCTCCAGATCGACGACCCGCATGGCGGTGGGGCGTTTGGTCGATTTCCCCGTCAAAAGATCACGGTACGGCGGGTCGGTCTCCACGCGCAGCGACCCGTCCGGGGACTGTGCCGACCTGTTGAGTTCGCGGAAGCCGCCCTCCGGGATCACGACGCCCGCGGCCAGGTCGAAGACTCGCAGCCGGCCGGACTGCTCGTGGTTCTCCCAGTTCGACGAGAAATCAGACGACGACCGCCAGACGCGGGGGTTGGCCGTCCAGACGAACTTGAGGTGCCGGCCGTCGTTGGTGAACTGCAGGTCCTCCGGGCCTGAGTCGGCCGACACTGACCACGGCCCCAAGTCGGTCAGCCGGCGGAGCACGGCCCCGGTCCGCGTGTCCAGGAGCGTGATGCCCCAAGGATGCGCCGACGCTCGCAAGTAGTCGCTCACGGCCAGCGTCCGCCCGTCGGGCGAGACCGCGACCCCGCCGAACGCGGTTCGCACGGACTCCTTCAACGCGTTGTGCGGGCGCTTCGGGTGCGGGACGACGAGGGCCATCCGCACCGGGCGAAGTGGGTCTTCGGTGAGGTCGTAGCAGACGAAGTCTTCTTCGCCCGGGCCGTCGGCTCCGAACCTGTGCGACAGCCCGCGGTCGGGGTGGGACGTGACGAGGACCGTGCCGCGGCCGCTCACCAGGAAGTCCCGGCCCCGGTCGCCGACGAGCCGGCGGTATTGCATCGTTTCGGGGTCGAAGCGGCCGATCGATTGGAGGTCCGGGTCGTCGGCCGGCACCACGCCGCGGACGATGGCGGCCCCGCGGTGGTCCCAGGCGAAGGCATTCACGGTCAGGATTTCCCACGGCCCTGCCGTGCGGCCGTCCTCCAGGTTGACGAACCAGAAGGCCTGCCGCTGGACCTCGCCGAGGCCCGCGTAGTCTTTGATCTGGAACCCCAGCCATGGGAAGCGGTACGCCGGGAACTGGACGTCCGACGACATCGGGCCTGGGATGTCGTGGAAGAAGGACGCGCGGGGTCCCATCGCGGGAAGGGGTACGACGAACCGCGGCCGTGGCCACCCGGCCCGCGTCAGGGCGGCCACGCCGACTGTGGACAGCGTGAGGGCGACAATCGCGCGGACGAACCAGCGCACGGGCGGACTCCTCGGGCTTGGCGTGCCGACTCACTTCAGCCGGAAGGTTCTGCAAGTTCCACGATCATACCCGCGGACGGCGCGCCCCGCGAGCCGGACGGTCATCCCGCGCTCAGCACGAGGCGGATCACTTGCGGGCGGCTGCCGTGGCGGATCGGTTCCTTGCCGCTGAGGCCGCGGCCGACGACCATCGTCGTCGGGCCGCGTTCGTACACGCCCCCGTCGTACCTGCGGCTGTAGACGCTCGGGACGAAGATGGGGCCGACGACGGGGAGTTGAATCTGGCCGCCGTGGACGTGCCCGGCCACCATCAGGTTGACGCCGAGGGCTTGGGCCCACGGGAAGTGGTCGGGGGTGTGCGACAGGCACAACTTGAAGTCGGTCGCGGGCAGGGCTTCGGTGCCGGTCGGCGGGGGGAACCAGGGGCCTTCGTGGCCGATCACGCTCACCGGCACGCCGCGAATCTCGGTCCGGTGCAGCCGCTCGCCGACGACGTTGTACCCGGCCGCTTCGAGTTCGCCCCGGACGCGGCGCGGCTCGTAGTCGAGGTCGTGGTTGCCCAGCACGGCGTACCGGCCGAGGTTCGCGGCAAGCCGGCCGAGGAGGTCGCCGATCCAGCCGTGGTGCGCGTCCGAGTCGAGGTAGTCCCCCACGAGCAGCACGAGGTCCGGGGTCGGCTCCTTGAGAATGTCGGCGAAGACGGCGTCGAAGAAGGCTCGGCTCGGGGTGCCGTGGAAGTGCAGGTCCGAGACGACGAGCACGGTCAAGCCGTCCCACGCCGGCGGCAGCCCGGACGGCCGCAGGGTGAGCGTGGTGAACTCGACCTTGAACACGTCCGAGAACGGCAGCCTGGGCATCCACCGCCAGCGGCCGTCGCCCAG
>JANYHV010000285.1 GCA_025362195.1 Fimbriiglobus sp.
GTACCGCCAGACGCTCTCGACGTACCTGGCGAACCTCAAAGCCACCGTGCGCGTACTGCCGTGCCCCGGCGGCCGGCTCGACCCCGAGGCCGTGGCCGCGGCGGTCAACGACAAGACGATCGCGGTCGTCGCGCAGTCGCCGAACTTCTTCGGCCACCTCGAGGCGATGGAAGCCATCGGGGCCGGGGCGAAGGCGTCGGGGGCGCTGTTCGTGAGCGTCTTCGACCCCGTGAGTTTGGGGCTACTCAAGAAGCCGGGCGAGTACGGGGCGGACATCGCCGTCGGCGAGGGCCAGGGCATCGGCAACCCGCTGCACTACGGCGGCCCGTACCTCGGCATCCTGACGTGCCGCGCGGAATACGCCCGCAAAATCCCCGGCCGGCTGGTGGGCGAGACGACCGACAAGAACGGCAAGCGGTGCTGGGTGCTCACCCTGCAAACCCGCGAGCAGCACATCCGCCGGGAGAAGGCGACGAGCAACATCTGCACCAACCAGGGCCTGTTCGCCCTCCGCGCCGCCGTCCACCTGACGGCGCTCGGGCCGCAAGGCTTGCGCGAGACGGCCGAACTTTGTACGCGCAAGGCCCACTACGCCGCGGCCGAGTTGGCGAAGATTCCCGGCGTGAAACTCGCGTTCGGCACGCCGTTCTTCAAGGAGTTCACGCTGACGCTGCCGAAGGAGCCGGTGGCGGTCTTGAAAGCGTTGCGGGCGGACGGTTATCACGCCGGGCTGGCCGCGTCGCGCTGGTATCCTGAGTACGCCGACGCGATCACGGTGGCCGTGACCGAGAAGCGCACCAAGGCCGAGATCGACGGCCTCGCCGCCGCCCTCCGGGTCGCGCTGGCGTAACCCTGCGAGTGGGAGGACAGACGATGCCGTCGCCGTTTCCGGGCATGGACCCGTGGCTCGAAGACCCGAACGTCTTCCCCGACCTGCACGACACGATGATCGTGTACCTCAAGGAAGCGCTCAACACGACACTGCCGCCGGGGTACTTCGCGGCCATCACCACGATTGTCTGGGTCGATGACACGCACCGGAGCCAGCCCGACGTGAGCGTGATGGCCCGGAGTCGCCCGGTTCGCTCCTCGCGCCCGGATCGGCGTGGCGGCGTGGCGATTCTCGAGAACCCCACGCGGCTCCAACTGTTAGGTACCCGGCCCGCGATCGAAGCCGAAACGGTCGAGGAGAAATACCTGGAGATTCGCTCGGCTGACGGGGAGCGGATCGTCACGGCCATCGAGATTCTCAGCCGGTCGAACAAGCTCGCCGGCAGTGCGGGTCGCCGGGCGTACCTCGACAAGCAGCAGGAGTTCAGCCTGGGCGGCGTCAACACGGTCGAATTCGACTTCCTCCGCGCCGGGACGCACACCACCGCCGCGCCGCGGCCGCGCCTGGCGCTGCTGCGCGACGGGCCGGTTCACTACCACGTCTGCGTGACCGAGGCCGGCGAAGTCGATCGCCTCTTCGGGGCGGTGTTCCCGCTCCACGAGCCGCTGCCCGAGATCGAAATCCCCCTCGAACCCGGCGTCCCACGCCTGGTGATCGTACTGCAACCGCTGCTCGACCGCGCCTACGACGGCGGCCGCTATTCGATGCGTACCGATTACACGCGGCCCTGCACGCCGCCGCTGTCGCCCGAGGAGCAGGCCTGGGCCGACGGCATCTTGCGTGCCCGCACGGCCCCCGACGCGGAGGGCCGCTGACATGCCGTCGCCGTTTCCGGGCATGGACCCGTGGCTCGAAGACCCGGCCATTTTCCCCGACCTGCACGACAGCCTGATCTTTTTGATCAAGAAGTCACTCAACTCGCAACTGCCGGCGGGGTACTACGCCACGACCAAGACGATCGTCTGGGTCACCGACGACCAGCGCCGCGATGCCGACGTTAGCGCGTTCACCGCCCGCCCGCGCGGGGGCGTCGCGGTCGCCCCGCTCCCCGGCTACGTCGATCTCGGCGAGGAACTGGATTTCGTCGAGGAGGGTTACGTCGAGGTCCGGCACAAGGACACGGATAGGCTCGTCACGGCCGTGGAGGTGCTTAGCCCCGCGAACAAGGCGACTGGGGCCGGCCGGGTGGCGTACCTCGAGAAGCAGCGTGAGTTCGTCCGCGGCGGCGTCCACCTGCTCGAAATTGACCTGCTCCGCGGCGGCCGGCACACGACCGCGATCCCCCCGGCCCGACTAGGTCGCCTCGCGGAAGGCCGTTTCCCGTATCACATCGCCCTGACCTGGCAGGGCCGGCCCCACGGCGTCGCCATCCGCTTCGGCGATCGGCTCCCCACGATGGCGGTGCCGCTCGACCCCGGCGTCAGGCCGGCCACCGTCGATCTCCAAGCCGCGCTGGCCGAGGCCTACGAGGCCGGCTCTTACGGGAGGCGGATCGACTACTCCAAACCCTGCACACCGCCGCTGTCGCCCGACGACCAGGCGTGGGCCGACGGCATCCTGCGTGCCCGTACTCCGACCGACCTTCACGGGGAGAAGTGACATGCCGTCGCCGTTCCCGGGCATGGACCCGTGGCTCGAAGACCCGAACGTCTTCCCCGACCTGCACGACTCGCTGATCATCTACTTGCGCGACGCCATCAACGCGGCGCTGCCGGAGCCTTACGTCGCCAGCGCGGCGACGCGCATCTGGATCGACGACGAGGACCAGCGCGAGCCGGATGTCTTCCTCACCGGGCCGGACGCCCCGCCGCCCTTCGTCGATCCGGCCCAATTGTACGACGGGCCGGGGTTGATGGTGATCGCCCCCGAGGCGTTGCCGGTTGAGGAGAAGTTCGTCGAGATTCGTTCCACCCACGGCGACCGCCTCGTGACCTCCCTGGAAGTCCTTAGCCCGTCGAACAAGGCCCCCGGCGGCAAGGGCCGCGAGCAGTACCTCGACAAGCAGGGGCGGTGCCGTGTCGCCGGGGTCGCTCTCGTCGAAATCGACCTCCTCCGCGAAGGCCGACACACGACGGCCGTGGACTACGACCGACTGGTCCGCCGCGCGCCGAACTTCTGCTACCACGTCTGCGTGTCCGGGCGGGCGGTGCTCGACCACTACATCGTCGCCGCCGTCGGACTCGCCGACCGCCTGCCCCGCGTGCCGATCCCGCTCGACCCCGGCGTGCCGCCGATTTTCGTCGAGTTGCAGCCGCTCCTCGACCGCGCCTACGACAACAGCCGCTACGCCCGTAAAGCCCGCTACGGCGAGCCGCCCCGACTACCCCTCAACCAAGCCGAGACGGCCTGGGCCGACGACATCCTCTCGAAACGAACTCCGACCCGCACCGAAAGCTGACCCATGAACACGACCCCCTCGCGGCTGATTTTTGAACTGTCGCGGTCCGGCCGGCGGTGCCACCGGTTGCCGGCGTGCGACGTGCCCGACGTGCCGTTGACGGACCTGCTGCCGGCGCGCGAACTGGCCGCCGCCCCGCCGGCGCTGCCCGAAGTCGGCGAGATCGACTTGATCCGCCACTTCACGAATCTCAGCACCAAGAACATGTGCATCGACACCAACTTTTACCCGTTGGGCTCGTGTACGATGAAGTACAACCCGAAGCGGCACGAGCGGCTCGGCGGGCTGCCGGGCATCGTGGACGTCCACCCACTGCAGGACGATTCGACGACGCAGGGGATGCTCGAACTCCTGTACGGGATGCAGGAGTACCTCGCGGAAATCTCCGGGCTGCCGGCGGTGTCGCTGCAACCGGCGGCCGGGGCGCAGGGCGAGTTGACGGCGCTGTTCGTCGCCGCCAAGTACTTCCGGTCGAAGGGCGAGACGCACCGCCGCAAGGTGCTCGTCCCGGACTCGGCGCACGGCACCAACCCGGCCTCGGCCGCGCTCGCCGGGTTCGACACGGTGACGATCAAGAGCGCCGCCAACGGCCTCGTCGATCTCGACGACTTGAAGGCCAAGCTCGGCGACGACACGGCCGTGTTCATGATCACCAACCCGAACACCCTCGGCCTGTTCGAGACGAACATCCGCGAGATCACCGACCTGCTCCACGCCAAGGGGGCACTCGTCTACCTCGACGGCGCGAACATGAACGCCATCCTCGGCATCGCGCGGCCGGGCGACTTCGGCGCGGACATGCAGCACTACAACGTCCACAAAACCTTCACCGGCCCGCACGGCGGCGGCGGACCCGGGTCCGGCCCGATCGCGGTGCGCGACTTCCTCGCCCCGTTCCTGCCCGTCGGCGGCATCCTCAAGGAAGGCGACACGTACCGCCTGACGACCCCGGCCGACCTGCCGCAGTCGATCGGTCGCGTCCGCAGCTTCTTCGGCACGATCGGCATCCTGTTCCGCGGCTACTGCTACATCCGCACCCTCGGGCCGGCCGGGTTGAAGGCCGTCAGCGAGCACGCCGTGCTGAACGCGAACTACCTCCTGAGCCGCGTGAAGGGCACCTACGACGTGCCGCACGGCGACCGCTGCATGCACGAGTTCGTCGCCAGCGCCCGGTCGCTGTTGCGGACCAAGAAGGTCCGGGCGATGGACATCTGCAAGCGGCTGCTCGACTTCGGCTTCCACGCCCCAACC
>JANYHV010000387.1 GCA_025362195.1 Fimbriiglobus sp.
CCTGGAGTTCTCGACGCGCGGACTCCAGGCGCTGACGCTTCTGGCTCGCCGGAATCACAGCCGCTTCGCCGTCGCTTCGATCTCCTGGAACCGCAGGGGCAGGCCGTCACTCGTCAGCAGGCCCGGGAAGAAGTCGCCGAAGGCGTTCACCTCCAGCACGGCGTGCGCGCGGTGGCCCGGCTCGAAGATCAGATCGACGCCGCACACCGCGGAGTCGAACGCCTCGGCCGCGTCGGAGGCGTGGTCGAGGCCGTCGAGCCAGGCGCGCGGCGGGATCGTCGCCTTACACATCTCGAAGTCGCCACGGCTGCCGCCGAGGTGCAGGTTCGTGATCGGCCCGTCGCTGAGCCGGAAGATGCTCGCCACCGGCGTGCCATAGTAGCACACCACCCGCACGTCGAACTTCCGCCCGCCGATCCGCGCCGCCGGCACTTCGGCCTGGACGATGACGCCTTGCTCGGCGAGCCAGTCGAGGACATCCCACGCCTGGGCGTTGGTATAAGTTTGGAGCCGGCGGCTGTTGTAGAACTCGCCCCCCTTGAGCAGAATTGTTGTCGTGACGGTGCAAGAGTGCGACAGGATTGCGATGCCGACAGCTGATGAGCCGGCGTTGAGTTTCACGTAAACGGGGCGACGGAGATCGAGCCGCGCGAAGGCGTCGGGCCACGTCCGCTCCGGCTTGAAATCGGTCGGCACCGGCACGCCGACGCTTCGCAGTCGCCCCGCCGCGGCGGTCTTGTCGAACATCGTCGCAATCGCGTCGGGGTCGGCGGTGGGGGTGAGGTGCGGGCGGGCGGCGAAGGAGGCTTTCAGCCCGCGCAGCACGCGGCGGAAGCCGGCGAAGTGCAGGCCGGGCCGGACGAGCAAGCCCTTCGGCAAGGCGAGGTCGGCCCAACTGCGGCGCGGCTCCAGCGGCGTCTCGCGGCTGCCGGCGTCGAGCAACAGCCGGTACACGGCGTCGCACTTGCCGGGCGACTCCAGCTTGACGACCGCCGGCCGGTCGAACGCCGGCAACCGGTCGAGGCAGCCATCGACGGGGACGACCTCACGCCACGGCACGACGACGACCTCGGGCGTGACCCCGCGCGTCGCCCAGAAGTCGCGCAACTCCGCGGGGTAGGCCCGGCCGCGCGGCGTGTCCGGGTTGCAAACGACGACGTACCGCGGCGTCACTCCATGTCGCCCATGTAGAGGTACTGGAGGTCGTCGGTGTTGGCGAAGGGTGGCACGCTGGTGTGCTGCGCCCCGACGGTCGCCTTGGGGGCAACCGCCTGGATTCGCGCGGCCCCGGCGTCTGACATCGCGTTTTCGTCGAGGTTCAGCACTTCGAGCCGCTTCAAGTCGGGGCAGTTCGCCAGCACCTCCGCCCCGTCGTCAGTGATGCAGCCGCCCGTGAGGTCGAGGTATTTGAGGTTCTTCAAAACCGTACTCGCAACCAACTCCTTCGCGCCGTCGTCGCCGAAGTCGGTGAGTCGTAGCCGCAGGAATTCGAGCGGCCATCCGGCCCGACACACGGCGCGGAGTTGCTTCAGGCGGATGTAAGCCTTCACCCCCGTGTCGCCATCGTCGTCGTCGCTGTCGCCATCCTCTAAGGCGTGCGGGTAGCAGATCAGGTGCGTTAGCTTCGTGACCGTTTTGTTCGCGGCGAGCTTTTCCAGCGGGTAGCGGGTAATGTGGTCCACCGCCAGGTGGCGCAGGTTCGGCATCGGCAGGGCGAACAGCTTCGCGGTATCGACGCCCCGCGCCCGCAGCACGATTTGCTCGATGTCCGGCATCTGTTTCACGAAGTGGTACGCGAAACTGCCCTCGGTGTGGCACTGATCGATGTCCGTGAAGGGGTCGCCTTTCGGACTGTCCGCTCCACCCAAGCGGAACCGGCGCACGCTGGCGAAGTGCGGGAAGCGCGACAGGACGTGGTAGGCGACCGTCTGCTCGTCCGCGTCCTCCGGGATGTCCGCACCAGGCTCGTAGGTGCCGTCGGCGTAGTCCGGCACCCTCGACCCCGCGGGGTACTCGCTACCCTCCGTATCAATCAACAGCGCCTGCAAGAACTGCAAGCCGGGGGCCTTGACCATCGCCCGCGCCAGGTTCACGCCCAACTGCGGGATGGCCAACTCCGCGACCCAGCCCCGGCGGAAGGTGTGCGTCACCCCGTTGTCGCGGTACGCCTTCTCGTTCTTGACGTGGTCGATCGTGAACGCCGCCAGTGGCCCCAGCCAGTCGCGCTCGTGGGCTTTGAGGAGCTTCGCCTCGGTCTTCTTGAGTGCGGTCCGCTCGGCCTTCGACAGGGACTCGTCTTCGAGGGCGATTTGCACCGCCATGAATTCGCCGCGGGGGTCGCCTTGCTCGGTCAGGTAGTCGGCGTAGGCGCTCCAGGCGGCGCGGTCGTCCGGCCGGGCAACCAGCGTCTTGGTGAACGCCTCGTCGTCGGACACGCTCGCCTTGGGCGTCGTCTCGACGTACCCCTTGCCGGTCTTCTCGCGGACCAGTTTGTCGGCCTCGGCCTGGCACTTCTCGGCCGTGGCGAACGACTTCGCCGCCGTCTGCCCGGCCGTGCCGATCTTGCCGTAGGTGACGGCGAAGTCGGTGCCCGTCACGTCGATGGTCCAGAACTTGTGGGACTTGGCGTCCGAGTAGCTGAAGGTCCGCATGAGGGGGTCTCGGGGTTAATGGCGAGCCAAGAGCGTCAGCGACTGGAGTCCGGGCGGCGGCGTCAGGGGACAGTTTTAACCGACGCGACGGCGGGACGCCACCCCCGGTTCCCCGGCCGCGCCCGCCGGCCGGGCGGGGCGGTTCGGAAGTTTCGGCTTGCGCGCGGGGATGTTTCGTGGGATAAAACCTCTTGAGACGGTGGCCGCGGGTGCGGTCGGCCGGGTTTTTCCCCTCCTGCGGAGCGATCCGATGACCCTGACCGAGTTCTACAACGAAGTCTCGCGGCACACCGACACGGACAAGACGCAGATCGGCGTGAGCGACACCAAGCGGGTGCTGGCCGTGGCCTTCAGCCTGCTCGCCACGATGGAAACCGCGGCCGTGCTCGACCTCGTGTCGAAGGGCGTGGCGACCGCCGCCAAGAAGAAGCCGAAGTAACCCGGCGAGCCGACGCCCTGGCGTGTGCGGGCGTCGGGGCGATGGTTGCGGCGGAATCAGTCGGGCCGGCGTCGGACTGCTTCCGGTTAGTGGGGCTACCCGAGCGATCATTCCGTGCTAAGATGCGTGGCGTGTTACTCGCTCATTCGCCATTTTGACAGGGAGGTCGCATGAACGCGACCAAGTGGATTTTGACGGCCGCCTTCGCGGCGCTCGTCGCCGGACCGGCCCCCGCCGCCTTCATCACCAGCCTTTACGGGACTGGCCTGAACGACGACCGCAGCGTGCGAACGGATCTGCAGACCGAACTGCACTACACGCTCCTGAGCGGTGATAACACGGTCACCCCGATCGTCTTCGCCGAGCCGCACGGGTTCCCGATTGGGCCGTGGTTGAACGATGCCAGTTCGACGACTTCCCGCTGGATCACTCCGAGTACCGCCACGAATGTGCCGGCCGGGAATTACACCTACACGACCACGTTCGACTTGACCGGATACGTGGCCAGCACGGCGACCATTACGGGTCAGTGGGCGGCAGACAACAATGGGTTGGACATCATCCTCAACGGAAGCTCCTTGAACTTGAACAATGGGACCAACACATTCCTGGTCTTTACGCCCTTCACGATCTCAGCCGGGAGTGGGTTCGTCGCCGGGTTGAACACACTCCAATTCGTCACCAACAACGATCCGGGGGATGGCGACAATCCCGCCGGGTTGCGCGTGGAAATGACGGGTCAGGCCGACCTCGTGGCCACGCCGGTGCCGCCGACGGCGCTGCTCGCGGTCTTCGCCTTCGGGACGGCCGGCCTCGGGCGGTTGGTCCGCCGTCGCCGGGCTTAAGTCGGTCACTCGTGCCCGGGGTGGGCCGGCCCGCCGAAGTGCTTCGCCCGCTCGCGGGTGACCCCTTCGGCGGCGGTGTACCGGGTC
>JANYHV010000401.1 GCA_025362195.1 Fimbriiglobus sp.
ACTGGAGGTCTTTCGATCTCCAGTCGCTCACACTCCTGGCTCGCCGGTCGTTGATCGTTACACCCCGGCCAGTTCGCGCTCGGGGCGCTTCGCCTTGGCCGGCTCGTCGAGGTGGAACTCGGTGCCGAGGCCGGCGTCGAGGAGCACGTCGCGGAGGCGGTTGCGGGCTACGAACAGGCGGCGCTTGATCGTGCCCAGGGGGGCGTCGAACTCGCGGGCCATTTGCTTCAAGCTGCGGCCCCGCAGGTAGAACGCGTCCAGGGTCGCCCGGTCGTCCGGCTTCAGCGCCGTCAACGCCTCGTGCAGTTGCGCCTTCGCCTCCCCGCGCTCGGCCTCGTCGGACGCCTCGCCGGGGGTCGAGGCGATGGCGTTCAGCACGTCCGGGTCGGTCCCGAAGGCCGGGCCGCGGCGGGTCAGGCGGTTGATCGCCATGCGGGCCGTGATCCGCCGCAGCCACCCGGCGAAGCACCGCGGGTCGCGGAGTTGAGGCAGCTTGCGCATGGCGTGGATGAACACTTCTTGCGTCAACTCGTCGGCCTCGGCGGTGTTCCGCACCCGGGCTAGCGCCATCGCGTGGACGCTGGTTTGGAAGCGGACGACGAGGTCCCCGAACGCGGCCCGGTCCCCGGTCTTCGCGCGGTCCACCAACTCGATAATCTCAGTCCAGCTCATGGCGTCTCGGTATCCTGTCCCGATCCTGGGAGGGCGGTCAACGGTCCTGCGGCCGGGGTTCGCGGTCAACGGATCGACGGCTCGACCGCCCGGATCAGAGGCGGAGGGGGTCGAGCGGCAGCGTCGTCCGGGCGGGGCGGGCGGCGGCCGTCGGGACTAGCCGACGGACTCGCGACCTGACGCCTCGCGGCGAACCGGCCGGGGGTGGGGTGCGGGGTCGCGCGAACGGGGGAGAAGTCGCGTCCGGCCGATTCCCCCGCGGCCGACTGGGACGAGTCCCGTCTGGCCGGTGAGTGGGGAAACAGGTGGGCCGAAGGCGACGGCTCCGCCCGAAAGCGGGACGCCGGACCGCACGGGGGGTCGGGGGAAAAAACTGGCGTTAGCGGGTCGCGGACTGGCCGTTGCTATTCGGGTTCACGCTGGACGCCGGAGCGCCAGGGGTTGAGAACTCGGTCCGAATGCGACTGCCGGGACTTTCCGCGGCCCGCGTCACTGGGCTGCTGCCGGCTGGGTCAGCCGGCGGTAACTCGTGAAGCCAGGGGACCGTTCGCCGGACGGCTGTTTGCGACCCGCAGCGGATCGTCCGGTGAGTGTCATCGTTGCCAACATCGTCGGTTCCTCCTGCAAGCCGTCGAACGCGCGTTCGCCGGGAAAGGGGTGGGGGTCGAGATGAACCCCCGGGGACGGGATCGTCGCCGGGGCGTCCCACACGTTCACTCTCACTGCGTCCACCGTACCGACGCGATTGGCCTGGTTCGCCAGCACGGTGCCGGTCGAAGCGGTGGTCATCGTCGTCGTCGCGGGGACCAGGGTCGAGAGGAACATCGGACACCTCCGGGAGACACAAAAGGACGCGGAGCCAAAAACGGTTCGGGGTGAAGTCGGAGAAACTAACGTACCGGGGAACGCTCCCCGGCACCATGATAGACTCGGGTTCGCTTGCGAAGTTCCGCCATTTGTGCGATTCCGCCCCGGACAGACACACGCGGTTCGGGCGAGGTTCGCGCGAAACGTCGGGGCGGGGGATTTGGAGAAGAATTTTCACCGCCGAGGGCACGAGAGGGCGCAGAGAAAGACACCAAGCCGTGTTAAAACTACTCAGCGACGGCGAACGGGAGTTCGACCACCGCGCTCGATAACCCACTCGGGTTTGGCCTTTCTCCGCGCCCTCTCGTGCCCTCGGCGGTGAAAATTCTTTCGTTTTGACCCGGGGGTTCCGTGCAGTACACCGTCGAACTCGACGCCTTTCACGGGCCGCTCGACTTGTTGTTGTACCTCGTCAAGCGCGAGGAGGTGGACGTTCTGGACGTGCCGATTACCCGGCTCGCGGAGCAGTTCCTGGAGTTCCTCACGCTGATGACGGAACTCGACGTGGAACTCGCCGGGGACTTCCTCGTCATGGCCGCCACGCTCATGGAGATCAAGGCGAAGTCGCTGCTGCCGAAGCTCGACGAGCCGCGCGAGAACGCCGGGCCGGACCCGCAGCGGGAACTCGTCAAGCAACTCCTCGAATACCGCCAGTTCAAGGACGCGGCCCACGCCCTCGAACGCCGGGCCGAGACGCACGCCACCCGGTTGCCGCGCACCGCCCCGGCCGAACCGGCGGGGGCCAAGTCGGCCCCGGGCGTCAAGCCGGTCGAACTCTGGGACCTCGTCAGCGCCTTCGCCCGCCTCTTGCGCGAGACCCAGGCGACCGCGGGGGCGACGACGGTGCTGCAGGACGAGACGCCGCAGCAGGCCTACGAGGACCAAATCCGGGCCGCCGTCGCCGCGCGGGGCCGGCTGCCGTTGCGCGACCTGTTCACGCCGCCCCTGCACCGCCTGCGGTTGATCGGCCTGTTCCTGGCGATGCTCGAAGTCATCAAGCTCGGCCAGGTGCTGCTCGACCAGCCCGAGGCGTACGGCGAAATCTACCTGGTGCGGCCCGGCGACCCGGCGGCGTGAGGGCCGGGGAGCGCGCTCATCTTGACCACGCCGCCGACGATCGTGGCGACCGCCCGGCCGGTCACGGCCCAGCCGTGGAACGGCGTGTTCCGGCTCTTCGACAGGAACTTCGTCTTGTCGATGGTCCACGCCGCGGCCGGGTCGATGATCGTCACGTCGGCCGCCGCGCCGACGCGCAGGGTGCCCCGGGGCGTCTCCCCGGCGTCGATGCCGAGGACGCGGGCGGGGTTGATCGTCATTTTTTCGAGCATCTGCGGCCAGGTCAGGTGCCCGGCGGACACGAGGGCGGTCGCGCTGACCGGCAGGAAGGTTTCGAGGCCGACGACGCCGTTCGGGGCCTGGTCGAGTTCCCGCGCCTTCTTGTGCTCGGCGTGCGGCGCGTGGTCGGTCGCAATCACCGAAAGCGTGCCGTCCTTCAACCCCTCGATGATCGCGTCCACGTCGGCCTGGGTCCGCAGCGGCGGGGCCATCTTGTAGTTGCTGTCGAACGTCCGCAGGCGCTCCTCGGTCAGCGTGAAGTGGTGCGGGCAGGCCTCGCCGGTGACCTCGAACGACGGCTTCCCGGCGGCCGTCGGCTTCGCCGCCCGCGCGCGGCCCTGGCGGATCAACTCGACCCCGCCGGCGCTGCTCACGTGCTGGATGTGCAGCTTGCCGCCGGTCAGTTCGGCCAGCGCGATGTCCCGGTAGATCATGATCTCCTCGGCCACGGCCGGCATCCCGCGCAGGCCGAGTTGGGCGCTGACGACGCCCTCGGCCATGACCCACCCGTGCGTCAGTTCGCTCACCTCGGCGTGGACCACGACCGCCTTGCCGAACATCCGCGTGTACTCCAGGGCGCGGCGCATCAGCTCGGCCGACTCGACCGGCGCGCCGTCGTCCGTGAAGGCGACCGCGCCGCCGGCGACCAGCCCGCCGATCTCGGCGAGTTCCTGCTGCGCCCGGCCCTTGGTGACCGCCCCGCACGGGAAGACGTTACAGTGCCCGGCCCGCCGCGCTTGAAGGATGACGAACTCGGCGGCGGCCTGGCTGTCCAGGGCCGGCTCGGTGTT
The DNA here is from genome assembly GCA_025362195.1 of Fimbriiglobus sp. Classification (GTDB taxonomy): domain Bacteria; phylum Planctomycetota; class Planctomycetia; order Gemmatales; family Gemmataceae; genus Fimbriiglobus. Next base: position 3,666 of record JANYHV010000401.1, read on the forward strand.
CGGCATGCACGCCACGCTCGTCACCCCGCCGGCGACGGCCGCGGCCGTCCCGGTGGCGATCGTCTCGTCCTCCTCGCGGCCCGGCTCGCGCAAGTGGACGTGCATGTCGATCAGCCCCGGGGAGACGATCAGGCCCGTGGCGTCGATCACCTCGGTCGCGGTCAAGTGCGGCTGCGGGCCGACCCCGGCGACCCGCCCGGCGGTGAGCCAGAGGTCGGTGACGGCGTCGAGATTTTGCGCGGCGTCGATGACGCGGCCGTGGCGAATGTGCAAGACGGAAGGGGTATTCATGGGGGAATTGTAGCGACCCCGGGCACGCCGCAAACCCCGCCGGTCCGGGCCGTTGCCACAGAACCCACGGGGGCGTAACTGCCTTCCCGGCCCTTTCGTGGAAGCCACACGGTATCTTCACGGAATGCACTTGTGTCGGGTCTATCGTGTTGAGTGTGTGCCACCGTCGCCATCGTCCTTTCCCACGTTCCCGAGGAAGTTTCGCAATGCGGATTTCGCAACGCAAGGGGTTCACCCTGATCGAGCTGCTGGTGGTGATCGCCATCATCGCCATCCTGATCGGCCTGCTGCTCCCGGCCGTCCAGAAGGTCCGCGAAGCGGCCGCCCGGATGAGCTGCTCGAACAACCTGAAGCAAATCGG
>JANYHV010000476.1 GCA_025362195.1 Fimbriiglobus sp.
ACCGGGTCAGGCCGGCCTTCAGGAACACGTCGGCGGTGCGGCGGTTGGCGACGTTCAGGCTGAAGTCGCCCAGCAACTCGGCGGCCGGCAACTGCTCGCGGAAGTACCCGATCGACGCCAGGTTGCGGACCAGCACGGCCGCCGGGTTGGCGCGAACGACCATCGTGGCGAAGCCGTCTTCGGTCGGCTTCCAGACGCGGAGCGGGGCGACGGCCAGCGGCACCCCGGCGGCGCGGGCGATCTCGACCGCCTCCTTGTACCGCCGCAAGTCCTCGAAGTCCGCGACGACCAGCCCCGGCGTCGGCAAGCCGTCCGGCCTCCAGGCGAGGACCGCGTCGAGTTGGGCGAGGTTGCGCACCAACACCGTCAGCCGGCAGTCGGCCGCTTGCGCCGCCGCGTTTCGTGGCGCGTGGTGCGGCGACGCCGGGCGGGTGGCGTGGCGGACGACCCGCCGGGCGACCAACTCTGCGGCGGCGGCGCGGCGCAGGTCGTTGACCACCGACTTCGGCACCAGCACTCCGTCCGGCAGCGTCAGGGTCAGTCCGGCCAGTTCGAACGGCGTCTCGCCCAGTCGCGCGACGGGGACGCGGATCTCGTCGGCCGTCGTGCCGCGCTGCCGGGCGACTTCGAGCGGGCCGGGCCAGGTCGCGGTGGCCGTCCGGCCGGCGTCGTCGGTCAGCGTCAACGTCAGCGGCCCGCCGAGGTCGCCGTTGAGTGTCGCCGTCACCGGCACGCGGCGGTGCGGGCGGTCCTGCGAGTACGTTTGTTCGAGCCGCTTCGTCAGCGCCGGGTCGGCCGTCTTCCAGACCTCGCACCCGACCGGGACGCGGCGGAGTTCCAGCGCATCGGCGGCAAAACGCACTTCGACGGCGGTCGCCGTCCCCGGCACCGGCAGGACCTCCCAGACGCGGCCGCCCGGCTCCTCTTCCGCCGGCCGGCCGAGGTCGAAGAGCAGGCCGTCGCCCGGCTTGACCGTGTCCGGCAGGGTCTCGGCGAGTTCGATCCGAACCCCCCGGCCGCTGACGCTCAGCACCTTGCCGAGCTTGACCCCGCGGCTCTTGGGGAAGCGGCCGCGGACGAGCTTCTGGTGATCGACGCCGTCCAGGAAGCCGTGCGTCAGGCCGCGGCTGAACGTCTGCGCCAGGTCGAGTTGTTCGCGGCGGGGCAGGGCGAACGGGGTCGCCGCCAGGGCGGCGTCGATGGCCTTGCGGTACGTCGCCGTCGTCGCGGCGACGTACGGCCCGCCCTTCAGCCGGCCCTCGATCTTGAACGAGATCACCCCCGCCTCGATCAGCGGGGCGATGAGGTCGTAAGCCGCCAGGTCTTGCGGGCTGAGCAGGTACGCCTTGTCGCCGAGCGGTTTGGCGACGCCGTCCACGATCATCTCGTAGGGCAGCCGGCACGCCTGGGCGCACTGGCCGCGGTTGGCACTCCGCCCGCCCAGCGCCTCGCTCGTCAGGCACTGGCCCGAGTAGGCGACGCACAGCGCCCCGTGGACGAACACCTCGACCGGCGTGTCGGTCCCGGCCGTGACAATGCGGATGTCGTCCAGCGACAGTTCCCGCGCCAGCACCACCCGCTCGACGCCCAGGTCCCGCACGAAGGCGATGCCGCGCGGTTCCGTGAGCGTCATCTGCGTCGAGCCGTGAACCGCCAGTGTCGGGGCGATCTCCCGCATCAGCGTGACGATGCCGAGGTCCTGGACGATGACGGCATCGACCCCGGCGTCGGCCATCGCGCGAATGAACCGCTCGGCCTCGGCGAGTTCGTCGTCGAAGACGAGAATGTTCATGGCGACGAAGCCGCGGACGTTCCGGGCGTGCAAGTACCCCATCACCTCGGGCAGTTCGTCGAGCGTGAAGTTCGCCGCCCGGGCGCGGGCGTTGAACGCCGACAGCCCGAAGTAAACCGCGTCCGCCCCGTTGGCGACGGCGGCCCGTAACGCCTCCCAATCCCCGGCGGGGGCGAGCAGTTCGGGCGGGTGAGCAAGTGTGTTCATGGGGAGATTCTACGGGCGACGCGACGGCGAGCCAGAAGCGTCAGCGCCTGGACTCTTGCGCAGTCACTGACACGCGAAGACCTCCAGGCGCTGACG
>JANYHV010000504.1 GCA_025362195.1 Fimbriiglobus sp.
AGCCACGCGGGGAACCAGCCCCGGAAGGCCAGGGTGGCCGCGAACAGGGGCGTCGAATCGGCGACGAGCATCGGTCTTACCAGGCCTTCCCACAGAACCACGCCCACAGAGATTCGCCCACGGCCACGGCGAACAATCCCAGCAAGACCCAGACCGTCCACTCGCGCTTGCCGCGCTCGGTCGTCAACTCGGCGGCACTGTCCGGCCCGGCCAGGATGAGTACCGGCCGGAAGCCCAGCAACTCCATCGCTTCGGCGTCCGACAAAACTTCCAGGTTCTCACTCTCGCGCAAGTCCGGGGACACGGCGAACAGCCCCTGACCGGCCGGCTCCTCACCGTCGAAGGCGTAGCGGTACAGCCCGGCCGTCGGCGTGTCGGTGCTGGTCAGCGCGAGCTTGTCTCCGGCGATGCCACTCGGGACGCCGACTTTGACCCGACCGCCGCCGGGCTTGAGCAGGTCGTAGGAGCGGGTGGCGTCCGGCGGGGACCACGACAACTTGTCCCCGGCAGTGCGGTTGAAGTCGGCCGCCGTCTTGCCGACGAGGTGCGTCATCGTCAGTTGCAACAGCGACAGGTACGACCCCGCCTTCCCCGGCCAGTTGGTCCAACTCGCGTCCAGGGACGTGCCGACGAACAGCACCTCGCCGTCGCCGAGGGTCCGCTGGGTCAGCCACGGTTGTTGATTGGCGAGCCGCATGAGAACGCGACCCCCGCCGGGCGACGACTCGTTGACGCCGAAGAACTTTTCGACATCGACGGCGGCGGTGACGGTGCTGAACGGCTCGTCCTTGAAGCGCGAGAGGAACGACGGTGACGCGGTCGAGTCCGGGGCCGGCTTGAGCGGCTTGTCGGCCGGGGCCGTCACGACCTCGGTTAGCGCGAACGGCAGCAGCGGATTCGCGGCCGCGGCGAACGCCTGGTTGTACCCGGGGGCGGAGACGTTGTCGCCCGCGCCGACGATCAGCCCGCCGCCCTCGCGGACGAACTGCGGCAGCCGGGCGACGAACTCGCTGCTCAGCCCCGGGACGCCCGGCCGGTCGGCGTTCGACGCCGGCACGTTGCACAGGATGCACACGTCGTTCACGCCCAGCAACCCCGCCCCCGCTTCTTCTGCCGTAACCACCGTCACGCGGACGTGGTACTCCGACTGCTGGTCGGCCGACACCGGCAACAGGGCGTTGGTGACGAAGTGGCTCGCCGACTGTTTCGGGTCGCCGACGTTCGGGGCACCGTCCACGACGAGAACCCGCACGGCGTCGCGGACGGCGATCAGGCGGTCGAGGCGGTTGTCCCCGGGCAGGTCGTCGGCCTGGACGGTCACGGTGAGCAGTTGCAGGCCGGCGCGGTCGAGCTTCGCTGTCAGGGTCACCGGCACGGACTGGCCGGGGGCGAGTTCTTCGATCGTGCCCGTCTCCTTGTCGCCGCCCTGCCCTTCGACTTCGAGCGCCACGGTCAGGTTCGTGGCGACCGCCGCCCCGGTGTTCTTGACGACGACCGAGACCGGCACGCGGCTGTTGGTGTGCGGGATGCCGCCGGGGTAGGTCAGGTCGGTCACCGCCACGTTGGTCAGGCTCCGTGCCGGGCTGCCGCAGCGGACCACGACGAAGGTGCCGCGCCGCTTCAACTCGGCGGCGCGGGCGCGGATCGCGGCGGCTTGCGGCTCCCAGCCGGACTTCTGCAGGTCGCCGAACAGGTGAACTTCCTTGGTCGTCCCGGCGGTGCGGTCGAGCGCCGCTTCGGCCTCGACGAGGCCGGGCAGGACGTCGCCGGCGAGGCTCGTCAGCGCGATCCCGTTGACCACCTGGCGGGCCTGGTCGAGGTTACTCGGGGTGCGCGGGCCGAGGAAACTGGCGCGGTCGGCGCACGTGTACACCTGCACCGTCGAGTTGTTCGGCAGGTTGTCGATGACCGACAGTGCCGCCGCCTTGGCCCGGTCGAGCCGCGTCAGTTCGCCGTCGCTCGCGCCCATGCTGTACGACGTGTCGATCAGCAGCACCGCGTCGATGCTCTCGCCCCGCCCACTGCCCGAGATCGCGTTCCACGTCGGCCGCGCGAGGGCGAGCGCGAGCAGCACCAGGGCCAGGCAGCGGAGCGCGAGCAGCACGTACTCCTGGAAGCGCAACCGGCGGGAGGTCTGCTCGATCGACAGCTTCAGGAAGCGCATCGCCGCCCACGGCAGCTTGCGGTAGCGGACCTTGTAGAAGAAGTGCAGCGCGATCGGCACCGCGACCGCGAGCGCCCCGAGCAACAGCAGTGGCGACAGGAAGCTCATCAGGCTTTCCCCTGCTGCAAGCGGCGGACGAAGTACTCTCCGAGGGCCGCGGACAGCGGCCGGCCGGTCGGCATCGGCACGTAATCGACGCCACTGGTCTCGCAGCCGCGCCGCAACTCGGCGAGGAACGTGTTGACCGCCCGCAGGTACGACGGCCGCAGCAGGTGAGGGCGCGTGAGAAACTCGTCGGCCCCTTCGAGGTCCACGAAGCGGACACTGCCGTCGAGCGGGAAGTCGGTCTCGTCGGGGTGGACGACGTGGAAGACGACGAC
>JANYHV010000508.1 GCA_025362195.1 Fimbriiglobus sp.
CCAACTTCGACTGGGTTCTCGAAGCGTCTCGCTCGTTCCGGGAGATGCCGCGGCTGATTCTCAACGGCATAGTTCTGGTCGGACTTCTCTTCGCGGTGTCAGGGTGGTTCAGGCAAAAGTTCTCCTACCCGCAACTCGCGATGGTCCTTGAGAAGCGGTACCCGGAGCTACTCGGCGAGCGGCTGATTACCGCCGTTGAACTCGCCGACCGCGACCGCGCGAGCCGCAGCGGCTACTCGGGCGACATGATCGACCGGACCATTGAGGAGGCCAGTGAACGCATCGGGCGCGTGCCGCTGGCGTCGGTGTTCAACAGCCGCAGGTTGTACCGCAAGGTCGCCGTGATCGCCGGCGGGCTGGGCTTGCTGCTCGCCATCACGTTGACCGTCGGGGCATTCACCGCCCGCGTTCCGACGGTGTCCGGCGTGTTGCATGCGGCGAAGGACTTCACGACGATCTGGGCCGAGCGAGACCTGCGAGTCCGCGACACGCCGTGGCCGCGCGCGGCGTACCTCGACGTGCTCGAACCGTCGGTCGCCGAGTTGCGGCTGGGCAAGGACGCCGGGGCACCGCGGGTGCGCGTCCGCGCCGCCGAGTGGGTCGTGGCCGACGGCGCGACGCTTCAAGGCTGGCGGCCGCTGCGCTGGGGCGACCTGACGCCGGAGTTCGTCGGCGTCGCCGTGCCGCAGTTCGTGGCGACGCTCGCGGACGACGACTTCCCGCCGGGCGACCTGGCCCGCGCGGCGCTGGGCGGCTCCGTCACGCTCTCGGCCGGGCGGCCGGTGTCGGTCAAGTCGAACGCCTTGAACGCGCTGACGGTGGACGAAGTCGCGTCGGCCTACGGCATCGACTCGGAGCAACTGGTCGGGGTGTTCTCCGCACTGACGGCGATGGCGAGCGAACCGAGCAAGGGCCGCACGCTTCGCAAACTCGACGCCCCCGATGCGGTCACGTTCCGCTACGCCGGCCTCAACCGGCCGGGCGCGAAGACCTCGCTGGGCACGCGCGGCGAAGTGCGGCTGACGCGCGACCCGTCGGGCGAGTTCAGCGCCGACGTGACCGGGCTGAAGGAGTCGGTCGCGTACACGGTCCGGGCGAAGGACTTCCGCACGGAGTCGCGCGAAATCGTCCTCGTCCCGCCGCCGATGCTGACCCGCCTGAGCCGCGTCGAGTCGGTGCCGGCGTACCTTTACCACCCCGCGCCGGTGGACGCCAAGGGCGTGCGCGGGCGGCTGTTGCCGACGCAGTTGCAAGTCCTCGCCGAGAAGGAGTTCTCGCTGACCGGCGAGCGGTCCGTGGCGACCGTGCCGGCCGGTACCGAATTCGTCCTGACCGGGGTCGCCGACAAGCCGCTGTCGAAAGTCCTCGTGAACTTCAAGGGCCGGGTGCCGGGCCTCGGCTCGGCATCACTCGCCGTCACCCCGACCGGCGACACGTTCACGCTGCGATTCGCCCCGGCGGTGGCGAACTCCGAGTTCGACATCGTGCTGATCGACGACGACGGCGTGCGGGCCAGGCGGTCGGTGCTGGTCCAGGTGACCGACGACCAGCCGCCGCAGGTCGAACTCGCCGTGGACGTGCTGCGCAAGGTCGGCAACGCCTACCTGTGTACCCCGAAGGCGTTCGTGCCGTTCGTCAAGGACTCGATCCTGCGCGACGACACCGGGCTGAGCCGCGTCGAGTTCCAGTTCACCGTGACGCGGCTGGAGGCGCAGGCCGTCGTCGGGTTGCAGGCGCAGGCGGTCGCCGGGGTGTTCGCGTCCGGGCCGTTGCTGCCGAACCTCGGGGCGGTCGTGTCGCCGGCCGCGAGCGCGGTCCTCGCGGCGTCGCTGGGGCAGGGCGGGCAGCGGCAGTTCGCCACGCTGGGGGTGTCGCCGTTCGAGCGGGCGTACGACGCCTTGCCGAAATCGACGGCCGAGAGCCTGGCCGCCAAGCTCGCCGTGCCGCCGGTCAACCCGGAAGCGGCGGACGTGGTCAAGGAGGTCAAGTTCAACCTCGACTCGGACGTGTTCGACCTCATGATCGCCGACGACCTGCTGGAGGCGCGGGGCCGGCGGATGCGCGTGGCCGACAGCTCCGGCGAGGTCCAGCCGCGGTACCGCCTCGAACTCAACGTCGTCGCCACGGACGCGAACGTGGTGTCCGGCCCGAAGGCGGGGCAGAACCTCGAACCGCTGCGGTTCACGGTGGTCGGCGAGGCCGACCTGCTCGGCGAGATTACGAAGGACGAAGAGGCGAGTACGGCCCGGTTCGACGAGGCGCTGAAGAACCTGCGCACCGCCCAGGTCAAGCTCGCCGCCGAAGCCGACCGGTTCGTCGCGTCGAACGTCCCGCCGGACATTTTGCGGGCGTCCGAGTACCGCGCCGCCGACATCGCCCAGCACGTCGCCAAGGGCCGCGACCTGGTGCAAAGCGTCGTCGGCGATTACGTCCGCTTGCGCCGCGAGGTCGAGACCAACCGCTGCAACGACGCCGTGCCGCGCCGCTACCAGAACGTCATCATCGGCCCACTCGAAGGGGTTCTCGCCGCGGAGCAGAAGGCGGCCGAGGACGCGATCACCGCCTTCCGCGAGCCGCTCAAGGAAGTCCAGCGGCCGCCGGCCGCCGCGATTGCGTCGGCGAAATCGACCCTCGACGCGCTCATCCGCCGGCTCGAACAGGTCCGCCGCGAACTCGGCGACACCCTCAGCGAGGGCAAGTTGCGCGAGGACTTGCGGAAGATCATCGAGAACCAGGTCGTCGTCTCGAAGGCCATCGAGGGCATCAGCCGCAAGGGCCGCGAGCGACTGTTCGCCCCCGAAGTCCGGCCGGTCCCGGCCATCGTGTTGGCCGTCGGCGAGTCCCGGAAGATCACGCACGAGGTCGATTGGAAGCTGTTCGACAAGGGCGAGTTGAAGCTGCGGCTCGAAGTCACCGCCGGCAGCGGAGTCGTCGTCCCGGCGGAGGTCGTCGCCAAGGACGACCGCAACGATTTCGACTACACCGTGACCGCCGGCAAGAAGCCAGGTGTCTACGCGTTGAAGATCGTGCCGTCGGTCGGCCCAGCGCTCGAAATCGCCTTGACGGTGAAATAATTCGGGCCGGCGCGTTACGATCTCGCCGGCGGGTCGTTACTATTGGTCAGGTCGAAGTTTCTGGGAGGGTGCGACATGGCCCGGTGGTCTCGGCGGATCGGTGCGGCCGTCTTCGGCGTGACCCTGATGGCGTTGGTCGCGCTCGCCCCCGCGCAGGCCCCGAAGCCGGCCGACCCGGCGACCCCGGGCGACCTGCGCTCGCCGCAGGAGCAGAACGCCGACCTGTTCCGCAAGTTCCAGCGTGAGCTGCTTTTCCTGGCCCAGAAGCTCGAGAAGAGCGACCGGCCGGAGGACAAGGAGCGGGCCAAGGTCATCACCGCCGCGCTCGAACTGGCGAAGCAAGAGGGCGTCGATACCCAGTTCCAGAAGCTGATCGCCGGGCTGGCCAAGGGCGGCACCAACCTCCAACAACTCGACGGCATCGCCGGCCAGGACAAGCAACTCCAAAAGGCCCTGCAAGACATCCTGACCGTGCTGATGACGGACGACTCGGCGACGCAGATCAAGACCGAGCGCGAGCGGATGGAAAAACTCCTCGCCGAGACCCGCGAAATCCTGCGGCAGCAGAAGACCGTCCGGGGCATGACCGAGGCCAAGCGGGTCGATCCGGACCGCATCGCCAAGGACCAGAACGGCGTGACGGAGCGGACCAAGGACCTCGCCAAGAAGATGGGCGGCGAGCCGAAGCCGGGCGCGGGCAAGGCCCTCCCGGAGGGGATTGCGAAGTCCGAGCCGAAGCCGACCTCCGACGCCAAGCCGGGCGAGCCGGCGGGGGCCGACAAGCCCGAGACGCCCGAGTCGAAGAGCGACCCCAAGGCCGGCCCGAAGGAGTCAGGCGGCGACGCCAAGCCGGCCGGCGACAAGGCCCCGCCGATGTCCGGCGACGCCAAGCCGGCCGCCGGCGACAAGCCCGACGCGCCCAAGCCCGGCGAGGCGAAACCGGCCGGCGACAAGCCGCCCGCCGACGGTGGCCCCAAGGACGCCAAGGGCGAGTCGAAGGGCGAGGGGCAGGGCAAGGCCGAGGCGAAGCCGAGCGACGGCAAGCCGGGCGGCGAGGGCAAGCCGATGCAGCCGAAGCCCGGTGCGGAGTCGGCCCAGGCCCCGCCGGCCAGCCCCAAACCGGGCGGTCCCCCCAAGGACGGCGAACCGGGCGGACCCCCGCCCCCCGGCGGTTCGCCCCCGCAAGCGACCCCGCCGGACGAGCCGGGCCGCAAGGAAGTGAAGAGCGCGATCCCGCACCAACAAGGGTCGCAAAAAGACCTCGAAGCCAAGAAGCGCGACCCCGCCGGTAAGAAGCAGGACCAGGCGATCGAAGCCCTCGCCAAGGCGGCCGAGGAGTTGGAGAAGCGCATCAAGCAACTCCGCGAGCAGGAACTACTCGGCCTGCTCGCCAACCTCGAAGCCCGGTGCGGCAAGATGCTGACGATGCAGATCGAAGTCTACGAGGCGACCAAGGCCATCGACGGCGTCCTCGTCAAGAACAAGGGCGTGAAGTCGAACTCGGAAATCCAGAAGTCTCAGCAGCAGGCCGACAAGGAGACCGACATCGTCGCCCTGGCCGAGACCACGCTGAAACTCCTCGAAAGCGAAGGGTCGGCCGTCGCCTTCGCACGCGTGCTCGACGAGGTCCGCCAGGACATGGTCTCCGTGCAACGCCGCCTGAACGACACCTACGTCGGCCGGGACACGCAGGGCATTGAGGAGAACGTCATCGCCATGCTCAAGGAGATGATGCAGGCGCTGAAGAAGGCGCAGGAAGACGTCAAACAGCAACAGGGCCAGCCGCCGCCGCCCGGGGGCGCGCCGCCGAAGCAGGGGGACAAGAGCCTGATCGAACTCGTCTCCGAGTTGAAGTTGATCCGCTCGCTCCAGGTGCAGGTCAACGGCCGGACCAAGGGGTCGGGGGAAACGTACAAGGGGGAGCAGGCTGCCGACCCCATCGTCCGGGCCGAGTTGCAGCAACTCGCCGAGCGGCAGGCCAAGTTGCAGGACATGCTGACCAAGATCGCGACGGGGAAGAACAAATAATCCGTTGGGCCGCCGCCCGGCGACCGCTTAAAATGGACGTATCCGCCGGCCACCGCTTTCGGGGAGATCGATTCATGCCTCTGCGCCGCACTTTCTTCACCACGGCCGCCTCGGTCGCGCTCGCCGGTCCGGCCTTCGCCGAGTCGCCGCCGCCCGTCGCCGGAGCGCCTGTCGCCAAGCCGGTCTACAGTTTCAGCCTGCTCAAGAGCCAGTCGGCCGACGCGGTCAAGCCGCGCCTGGTCGCCTGGCTCCAGTCGGTGAACAAGTTCGACGCGGCGCAGGTCGAGGCGATCTGGACGCCGGGCCGCGGCACGGCCGAGGCCGCACTCGCCACCATCGCACTCGGCCTCCCCGACGCGGCGGCGTTGCTCGCCGACGCCCGCACGGTCGGGACCGCGCCGTCGGCCGACGTGCCGGCACTGTTGAAGGACGCCAAGCTCGACCCGTTCGTCCGGTCGAACCTGGCCGCGGCGTATGCCAAGGCCCTGGCCGGCCGGCGGCTGTACGAGGAGTCGGTCGCCGCGGCCAAACTCGCCGCCCCGGAACAACTGATCGACCCGGCGTCGTACTTCTTCTACCGCGCCGTCGCCGAGCACGCCCTGATCCAGCGCGAGGCCGCCGTCACGAGCATCGTGAGGCTGCTCGACGACGTGGGCGACGCCCCGGACCGGTACAAGGTCGTCGCCACGATGATGTTCTTCGACCTCCAACAGTGGTCCAAGGACGACAAGGACCTGACCAACATCGGCCGGCTGATGGACAACAGCGGCCGCCGGCTCGACCTGGCCAAGGGCGGGCCGCAGACCCAGGAAATCCAGAAGAAGATCGTCTTCCGGCTCGACGAGAAGATCAAGGAACTCGAAGCCAAGGCGAAGTCGCAGAGCCAGGGCCAGCCCGGCGACCAGCCGTGCCCCGGCGGCGGTGCCCCGGGGGACGGCAACGGCAGCGGCCCGCCGAACGCCCCGATGCAGGACAGCGTCGGCGGCAGCGACTCGGGCGCGGGCCAGGTCGATTTGAAGAAGCTGCGGAACTACGAGCAGGTCTGGGGCAAACTGCCCGAGGTCGAGCGCAAGAAGGTGACGCAGGACTTCATCCGCGAGATGCCGGCCAAGTTCAAGCCGATGATCGAGGACTACTTCCGGTCGCTGAACCGCATCAACGGCTTCAAGCCGTAGGCCAGACTTCCCGCAGGTTTCCCCCGTGATCCGTTCCGCCCTGTTCTTCGCCGTTGTCGTCGCCACGCTCTCGACCGCGTCGGCGGCCGACGTGACGACCCTCGCCGGCCGTAAGGTGACCGGCACGCTCGTGGCCATCGACGCCACGACCATCGCGGTCCAGGAACCGGGGGCCGCGACTCCGACCCGCCTGGCGACGAAGGAACTCGCCACCGTCGAGACCCGCAAGCTGCCCGCGCCGCCAAAGGACGCGAAGTTCGACGAACTCGAACTGACCGACGGCACCGTCCTGCGGCTGACGAAACTCCTCGTCCGCGGCAAGCAAATCGAACCCGCGCTCCTCACGCCCGCCGAGCCGCTGACGGCCCCGAAGGTCGAGTTGCCCCTGGGCACGGCGTTCAGTTACCTGCGCAATGCCGACGACGCGAAGAGCCGCGACGAGTGGAAGAAGCTGCTCGCCGGCCGGGGCAAGCGCGACCTGTTCGTCGTCCGCGGGGCCGACGGCCTGAACCCGCTCGCCGGCACCGTCATTGAGGGCACCGACGGCGGCGACGTGCTGACCTTCGAGCGCGAAGACGGCCAGCGGGTGAACCTGAAACTCAGCCGCGCGTCGGGCGGCATCGCCTTCAACCAGCCGCCGCGCGACCAGGTGCCACCGACGCTCTGCAAGGTCGGCGACGCCTTCGGCAACACCCTCGTCGCCACACGCCTTGACCTCGCCGGTAGCACGCTCAAGGTGACGACGGTGGCCGGGGCGACGGTCACTTACGCCGAACTCGACGCCGTCGTGGTCCTCGACTTTCGCCAGGGCAACTTGACCTACCTGAGCGACCTCGACGCCACGGCCGACTACGCCCCGGTCGAGAAGGACGGCCTGCTCGGCGAGCAGTTCGGCTACCAGCGCAAGCTCGCCCGCGACCGCTCCCTCGACGGCTCCGACCTGACCCTCGACGGCAAGAAGTTCGCCCGCGGCGTGTCGCTGCCGCCCGACTCCACGGCGGCGTACAAACTCGACGGCGGCTACCGCGAGTTCAAGGCGGTCGTCGGCATCCAGGACGGGGCCAACCGCGAGAGTTGGAGCCTGCGGTTGCGCGTCGAGGTCGGCGGCCGAGCGGTTTTCGACGAGGTCGTCAAGAAGGCGATGAAGCCCCGAGAGATCGTCTTGAACGTCAAGGACGCGAAGGAACTGCGGGTGACCGTCGAGCGCGTCGGCCTGTTCGCCGGCGACCAGATCAACCTCGGCGACGCCCGGCTCCAGAAGTAACCCCGCCTGCCAATGGGACGAGAATGCCGCTCCGCCACCTCACGCCGCCGTGCCTCCTCGCCGCGTTCGCCCTCTTCGGCATCGGCACGCTTGGCCTCCGCGCCGGCGTGGACAAGGCCGTCACCGACGCCGAGGGCCAGCGGATCGCGGTGATCGACCGCGTCCGGCCGGCCGTCGTCGCCGTCTGCTTTTACGGCGGCGAGGCGTGCGGCTCCGGCGTCCTGATCGACGCCGAGGGTTACGCGCTGACCAACTTCCACGTCGTCCAGCCGACCGGCAGTGTCTTGCAGTGCGGCCTGCCGGACGGCCTCCTTTACGACGCCGTGGTCGTCGGCACGGACAAGGTCGGCGACGTGGCGCTGGTCAAACTCCTGCCGCGCGAGCCGGGCAAGGCGTTCCCGTTTGTGCTGCTGGCCGACAGCGACCTGGTGCGCAGCGGCGAGTGGTCGCTGGCGATGGGCAACCCGTTCGGGCTGAGCCTCGACTTCACGCCGACGGTGACCTTCGGTCTGGTGAGCGGGGTCAACCGCTACCAGCCGCCGGAGGGCAAGGGCACGCTGGAGTACACCGACTGCATCCAGGTCGATACGTCGATCAACCCCGGCAACTCGGGCGGGCCGCTGTTCAACATGAAGGGCGAGTTGATCGGCATCAACGGTCGCGGGTCGTTCGAGAAGCGCGGCCGCGTCAACTCGGGCGTCGGGTACGCCATCTCGATCAACCAGATCAAGAACTTCCTCGGCCACCTGTACGCCGGCCTCGACGCCGACCACGCCACGCTCGGCGCGAGTGTGGCGACCGAAACGGAAGACGGCGACCTGGGCCGCATGGTCGTCAAGCAGGTCCTGGACGAGGCCGACGCCGCGCGGCGGGGGGTCAAGTCGGGCGACCAACTCGTCAACTTCGCCGGCCGCGCGCTGACCAGCACGAACCAGTACAAGAACATCCTGGGGGTGTTCCCCAAGGAGTGGCGGCTGCCGCTGAGCTACCGCCGAGGCAACGACACGAAGGAAGTCCTCGTCCGGCTCATGGGCAACTCCGACGCCCCGGTCGATAAGCCGGCCGCGGAGAAACCGGCCCCCGGCCGGCCGGCCCCGAAGGGCGACGGCGGCCCGAAGAGGCCCGGCCTCGACAAGTCGCCGGCGAAGAAACTGTTCGTCGAGAAGAAGGGGTTCGCCAACTATTACTTCAACAAGCTCCGGCAGGACAAGCTCCGCACGGCCGTGGCCAAGGCCGGAGACTTCGCCCCGCTCGCCGGGCCGTGGACCCTCGACGGGACCATCGAACTGTCCGACCGCCGGGGCGACTTCAAGCTGACGCTGATCGACGGGGCCGACGGCCTGACCGAGGCCAAGATCGTCCGCAACGGCATCGAAGACCTCGTCAAGCCGTTGAAGTCGAACGCGCCGCTGGGCGAGTTGCAACTGCCGCAGGGCAGTGGCGGGATGTTGTCGGCGGTGTACCTGTACCGCAAGCTGTTGACGCAGTGGAACGACGGCTTCGAGGGCGGCTTCGACCACGGCGGGCACGAGCCGTTTTACCCGCCCCCGGCCAGCGGCAAGACGGCCGAACGCCTCAAGGATTTGCGGGTCGATTGCGAGGTGATCCGCGCCAAGCACGGCCCGTTCGAGGCGAAGTTTTACTACGCCCTGACCGACCAGACGTTGCTCGGCTGCGAGGTGACGGTGTCGAAGGAGGAGGAGCCGTGCGAGTTGTACTTCGCCGACTACAAGACGGTCGAGGGCCGGTCGCTGCCGCACCGCGTCGAAGTCCGCACCGGCGACAAGCGGTACGCGGTGCTGACCGTCAAGACCTACACGCTCGGCAAGAAGGCCTCCTGATGAACCGCCTGTTGCTCACCGCGTTCGGCCTCGCCCTGGTGGCCCTTCAAGTCGAGGCGTCCGACCCGTTCTCGAAGACGGCCGACGAGGTCAACACGCGGACCGTCAAGCTGTTCGGCTCCGGCGGCTTCCGCGGCGTCGCCAACTACGGCACCGGCGTGCTCGTGTCGCCCGACGGCCACATCCTCACGTTGGCGAGCCAGATGCTCGACACCTCGGAGTTGATCGTCCACCTTTACGACGGCCGGCGCATAAAAGCGGTTGTCGTCGCTACCGAGCCGGAACTCGACGTGGCGCTGTTGAAAATCAAGGTCGAGGGCAAGAAGCCCGACGAGCCGACGGGACTCGATTTGCCCTTCTTCGACATCGCCGCCGCGGCGAAGCGGCCGCTCTCGACGCCGGGAGATTGGGTGTTGGCCCACGCCAACGAGTTCGAGATCGCCATGCGCGACGAGCCGGTCAGCGTCCAGCGCGGCGTGATCGCGTCGTACTCGAAGCTGTCCGGCCGCAAGGGGATTTTCGACTTCGGCTTCACCGGCAACGTCTACGTCGTGGACGCGATCACCAACAACCCCGGGGCCGGCGGCGGGGCACTGACCGACCGCCAGGGTCGCTTGCTCGGCCTCGTCGGCCGCGAGCTGCGCAACTCGCTCACCGAGACGTGGATCAACTACGCCGTGCCGATCGGGGCGACCGTCGAGGTCCGCGACGGCGACAAGGTGACTTCGGTGAGCATCCCCGAGTTCGTCGCGTCGGCGACGGCGGGCAAGTACAAGCCCCGGCCGCGGACCGTCGCCACCGCCGGGCCGGGCGGCTACCACGGCATCGTCTTCGTGCCGAACGTGCTGGAGCGGACCCCGCCGTACGTCGAGGAGTGCGAGCCGAACTCGCCGGCCGCGAAGGCGGGGTTGAAGCCGAACGACCTGGTCAGCTTCGTGGACGGCGAACCGGTCGGCAGCATCAAGGCGTTCACGGACGCCCTCCGCAAAACCCGGCCCGGCGCGACGGTCCGCCTCGAAGTCCGCCGCGGCGACGTGCTGCAAACCGTCGAAGTCAAGCTCGAAGACGCCCCCAAGCCCGCCGCCGTCCCGCCCAAGAAGTGACACCATGAACGCCCTCCGCACTCTGGTCGCGCTGACCGCCGCGCTCGCCTTCCCTGCGTGGTCGCACGCCCAGGACGTGAACGACGCCAGCGAGAAGGCGATGAAGGCGGCGATGCTCCGCGTCGCCCCGTTCGTCGCCAAGATCGAGACGGCCGGCGGCCAGGAGGTCGTCGGCGGTGCCCCC
Source organism: Fimbriiglobus sp. (assembly GCA_025362195.1). GTDB lineage: Bacteria > Planctomycetota > Planctomycetia > Gemmatales > Gemmataceae > Fimbriiglobus. Next base: position 10,670 of record JANYHV010000508.1, read on the forward strand.
GGTCCGGGCGGGCCGCAGGCGGGCGTCCGCAAGGGCGTCGGCCCGACGACGGGCCTGGTCGTCGCCGCGGACGGCTACGTCATTTCGAGTTCGTTCAACTTCGCCAACAAGCCGACCGACATCTTCGTCAGCGTTCCCGGCAATCCGCGCCTCGTGGCCAAGGTCGTCGCCACCGACCAGACGCGGATGCTCACGCTGCTCAAGGTCGATTTGAAGGGCCTGGCCGTGCCGGTCGCGGTGCCGAAGGCCGACATCCGCGTCGGCCAGTGGTCGCTCGCCCTCGGTCGCGCGCTCGACACCGACTTGAAGGACGTGCCGGCGCTGTCGGTGAGCGTCGGCATCGTCAGCGCGACCGGCCGCATCTTCGGCAAGGCGATCCAGTCGGACGCCAAGGTGTCGCCGGTCAACTACGGCGGGCCGCTCGCCGCTATCGACGGCCGGGTTTACGGGGTGCTCGTGCCGGCCAGCCCGCGCGGCGAGACCGAGACGGCCGGGGTCGAGTGGTACGACTCGGGGATCGGCTTCGCCGTCCCGCTCGAAGACGTGTACGCCGTGCTGCCGAAGCTCATCGCCGGGCAGAATCTCAAGCGCGGGCTGATGGGCATCACGGCGAAAGTCCAGGAGGACGCGTACAACCTGCCGGCGCTGATCGGGGCCGTGTCGCGGGCCTCGGCGGCGGAGAAGGCCGGCATCCTCGCGGGGGACACGGTGACGATGATCGACGGCAAGCCGGTCGCCAACTTCTCGCAGGTGCAGCACGCCCTCGGCCCCAAGTACAGCGGCGACGTGCTGACGGTCAAGGTGTTGCGGGCCGGCAAAGAGGTCGAGTTCAAGGGCGTGACGCTGACCGAAGCGGTCACGTCGTTCGCCGCGCCGTTTGTGGGCATCCTGCCGATGCGGGACGACCCCGACCCCGGCGTCGAGGTGCGGTACGTCTACCCGAACAGCCCCGCCGACGTGGCCGGGTTGAAGCCGGGCGACCGCCTGATGAAGCTCACTCCCGAAGGCGTGCCGGCGGAGCAGGCCGCGCCGATCGCCGGCCGGGACGCCCTCATCAACATCATGAACTCGCTCGCTGCAGGCACCGAAGTCAAGTTCGCGGTCAAGCGCAAGGACGGCGGCAAGACGGAGACGGTGGCGCTGAAACTCGGCGCGCCGACCGACGACCTCGCCGCGAAGTTGCCGCTGCCGTCGTCCGCCGGCCGCGCCCTCGAAGCCCCTCGTGCCGAGAAGCCGAAGGCCAAGGCCCTCGGCCCGGTGAAGCCGGCCGACGAAGAAAAGCCGGCGGCGAAGGACGACAAGAAGAAGGACGAGCCGGAGACCGGCCTGCTCCAGCGCAGCAACCCGACCCTCGGCCGTGAGTATTGGGTCTACGTGCCGGCGAACTACTCGAAGGACGTGGCCCACGGGGTGATCGTCTGGCTGCACCGCGCCCGGCCGATCGCCAAGGAGGGGGAAGACCTCGCCAAGATCTTCGGCCAGTTCTGCGCCGACCACCACTTCATCCTCGTCGGCCCGAAGTCCCGGAACGCCGAGGGCTGGGTGCCCAGCGAGACCGAGGAAGTCGTCGGCGACCTCCGCGCGGTCATGGCCGAGTACTCCACCGACAAGCGGCGGGTCGTCGCGCACGGCATGGGCGTCGGCGGGCAGATGTGCTTTTACCTCGGCTTCAATGCCCGCGATACGATCCGCGGCGTCGCCACCACAGGGGCATCGCTCGGCACGCAGCCGAAGGACAACCTCCCGAACCAACCGCTCTCGTTCTACATCGTCGGCGGCGAAAAAGATCCCGCAATCAAAACCATCGCCGAGAGCAAACCCGCACTCGTCGACAAACGCTTCCCGGTGATCTATCGCCAACTG
>JANYHV010000003.1 GCA_025362195.1 Fimbriiglobus sp.
AAAATCGCGAGGATTACATGGCAACTCGAGATCAGGCTTCCACTTCGGCGATGCGGCACCTGCAATTTCCTCTTGCGCATCAGTTGGGGAAAGGTATACCCTGCCGTGTGCCCCTTCAGCTACAACTCCCATCAACTTCGCACCCATACGACCGGCAATTGCTTCCGCTCGAATATACTCATAACTCATTGGCACATGCGCCATGATGCACCTAAACGCAGCTCTTTTTCCAGCAGTCGATCCGACCTTCGCTTCGAGAGGAGGCTCGCCTACTTTCACCTCAAAGGTGTAGCCAATTGCTTTGCCACCGGGTTCGCTACGCAACCTCCTTTGTGGCTCAACGTATGCCTCCTTACCGAGTTTGCTGCTCAGCACGAAGGTGGTCGCCAGTGGCACGGCGACGGTCGAGAACGCCGGGTTGGGGCTGTTCACCGTCCGCGCCCACAGCCAGGCGATGACGGTTAGCTTCTCGCCCTCGTACTGCTTCAGGTCCGGCCGCTCTGCCACCATCGCCGGCGTCACCTCGATCGGCGGGTACAGGTGGCCGATGCGCTTGAACGCCTCGTCGCGCATCCAGGCTCCGTAGCGGCGCACGTCTTCGGCCAGCCCCGCCGCGCCGCCCCAGGTCGCCAGGGCGTTCTTGGCATCCGGGTGGACCGGCGGCCGGCCGGTGAACTTCGGCGGGATCTCGATCATCGCCTTGTTGATGAGCACCGCGACGGGGTTCAGGTCGCTGGCGTGGGCCTCGAGGCCGAGCCGCTGGGCTTCGAGCGGGATCGTCCCCCCGCCCGCGAACGGGTCGTGCAGGCCGGGCATCCTGGCGGGGTCGAATAGCTCCTTGGCCTGCGGGTGGTGCTTGTTGAGTTCGCAGCTCTCGCGCCAGCTCTGGCGGATCGCTTCGCGGGCCGGCTCCAGAACCTTCTCGTTCGTGGTGTTCTCCCACTTGACGAGGTCTTCAATGATGGTGAAGAGCCGGCCACGGGCCTTCGTCCAGTGGCCCTTGTGCTGGGTGTTCGGCTCGACGCCGGGGTTCTGGCAGCGCCAGAGGTCTTCGGGGTCGTGGACAAGTTGGGCAAACGTCACTGCGCGAGCGGCCGCGACCGGTCTTTGCGCCCACCACTTATGAAACGCGGTCGGATAACCAGCCGGTGCTTTTCGTTTACGCCTCGTGCACTCCACGTTGATGGCGTCGAGTGGTAAGGCGACTTCGATGAGTTTCTTGGGCGAAATGACGTTCAAGTCGTCCCCTCGGCCCGCTTGAGCAGGTCGGCGATGGTGTAGTTCACGCTCGCCGCGCCCCAGTCCGGCTCGCGCAGGAAGGGATTTTTGAGGTAGTGCAGCGCGCTGGTACTGTCATCGGCATCCACAAAGACGACGGCAAGTAGAAACTTGTCACCCTGGTTCACGGCGTAGAGAATTTCGTTCCTTGTAACGGTGATCGTAGTCGCGCCGGCGACTCGCCCCTTGACCTCGATGTGCTGGGCGGTCGGCTGCACGCCTTTCGCCGCCGGCGGGTACGACGACAGGTCCCAGCCGCAGCACTCCGCCGACACGTCTACGACGCAGTACCCCTTCGCCTCCTGGTCGCGCCGCACGGCGTCCATCGCCAGCGTCTCGACGCGCTTGCGGGCCGCGGCGTCGGCGGCCGACAGGGCCGACCCCTCGCCGCGGAGTTGACGCACCAGCCCGGCCGGGACGACGAGGGCGGCCCCCAGCATCACCGGCGTGCCGCTCTGGACGTGCCGCATCGCCTGCAACTCCGTGGTGCGGACGTCGAGCCGGGTCTGCAACTCGTCGAGGGTGTTCTTGGCGTTGCCGAGGTTGAGACGCACGTCCTTGCCGGCCTGGGCGTCGTCGCGCAATTTAAGCCAGCGGTCGGTCCAGAACTGGATCTCCTTGGTGAGCCGCTCGTGGACCGCGTTGAGGGTCTTGTCGATGTGAGCGACGCGGCGGTCGTTGACCTCGCGGAAGTGCTCCGGGGCGAGCGTGCCGGCGGCGACCGCGACTGCCCGCGCCTCGAGGTCGGCGGCCAGCCACGGGGCGGCGAGCAGGCCGTCGAGCAGCGGCCGGTCGGCGGCGGCGAGCGGCTCGAGGTCGAGGTGCGGTGCCCAGCCGGCCGAGGTCGCGGTCCCGTCCGGGTTGACGCGGGCGAAGTGCATCCGCCGCGACAAAGTCGTGCCGTCGCCGGAGCGCACCTCGTGGGTGAGTAGGGTCAGCAGCCAGGGCCGGTCGCCGTCGTCGGCGGGGTCCACGAGGACCGCCCCGCGCCTCAGCAGGTTGGCGTTCGCCTCGAGCACCATGTCGGTCACGGCGAGCATCAGCGGGTGGCCGGGGTGCATCAGGACCGCGGCGGCCAGGCCGGGCGGCTCGGCGGGGCGGACGGCGTCCTTGGTGAAGGCGACGCGCTCGTAGCACTTCAGCACCGGCTCCTGCTCGCGGCGGTTGCGCCCCGAGAGCCGGCGGTCGAGTTCGCGCACGGCCGCGGGGACGTGGGTGATCTCGTAGCGCTCGGCCTCACGCCGGTGGGCCGTGCCGCCGACCGAGTCGAACGCCTTGAGGAAGAACGACCGCACGAAGTAGGGCTGCAGCCGGCGGGCCTCGGCGCGCTCCATCTCCTCCTTCACTTTGAACAGCCGGTCGGCGCTCATCGTCTCCTGGGCGAGCGCCCCACGCTCGAGCAGCGACCGGATGTGCACCGGCTCGAAGGCGTGGTCGATCTGCCGGGTGAGCTTGGCCCGCGTCTCAGGCAGGTCGTTGGTGCGGATCGCCTCGAGGATCATGTCGCGCAGGCTGACCTCCTCGAACACGTCGCCGAGCACGTTAAAGACGCGGCCCTGCAGCGCGTCGCTCTCGACGCGCAGCTTCTCGAGCAGCCGGTGGAAGACGGCCCCCTCGCGGGTCTCCCTGGCGACGAGGTTCCAGAGGTGGCAGACCTCCGGCTGGCCGATGGGGTGGATCCGGCCGAAGCGCTGCTCGAGGCGGTTCGGGTTCCACGGCAGGTCGTAGTTCACCATAAGGTGGGCGCACTGCAGGTTGACGCCCTCGCCCGCGGCGTCGGTGGCGATGAGCACCTCGACACAGGGGTCCGACCAGAACTCCGCCTGGGCCTTCTTGCGGGCGTCGCGGGGGGTGCCGCCGTGGATGGCGACGACGGCGTCCGGCGTGCCGAGGACCCCGACGACCTTGCCGTGCAGGTAGGCGAGCGTGTCGCGGTGCTCGGTGAAGACGATGACCTTGTGCCGGCGGCCCGAGGCGTTGCGCATCTCCGGGTCGCCCTGGAGGAGCTTCGAGAGTTCCTCCCACTTGCGGTCCTGCCCGGACGCCACAACGAGTCGGGCCTGCTGCTCCAGCACCTTCAGGATGGCGATCTCGGCCTCGAGTTCGGCGATCGTCTTCGCGGCCGTCGCCCGATCGACTAGCGACTCCTCGAGCGTCTCCTGCTCCTCGGCGTTGAGGTCGTCGTCGTCCTCGGGCACGTCGTCGCCGTCCGCGTCGAGGCCGACCCTCGCGCGGCCGCCGGAGCGCTCCTCGGCGACGCGGGCGGCCAGGCGCTCGCGGCGGCGGCGGATCGACTGGTGGATGGCCGCGGGGCTGGAGGCGAGCCGCCGCTGCAGCGTCGTGAGAGCGAACCCGACGGAGCCTTTGCGGCGGCCGTCGAGCTGGTCGGCCTTGCCCATCTCCGTCTGGACGTACTTCGTGACGGCCTCGTACAGCCCCGCCTCGGCCGGCGAGAGCGCGTAGTTGACGGTGTACGCCTTACGCTCCGGGAACAGCGGGGTGCCGTCGAACTTGACGAGCTCCTCCTTGACCATGCGACGCATCAGGTCCGACACGTCCTGCTTGTGGACGCCGTCGCGGAACTTGCCGTAGAACCGGTCGGAGTCGAGTAGCCCCAGGAAGAGTTGAAAATCGGCCTCCTTGCCGCTGTGCGGGGTGGCCGTCATGAGCAGTAGGTGCCGCGTCTCCCGGCCGATCCGCTGGGCGAAGCGGTAGCGGCCGGTCGTCTCGACCTTGGTGCCGTAGAAGTGGGCCGCGAGCTTGTGGGCCTCGTCGAAGACGACCAGGTCCCAGCCGGCGGCGCAATGCTTCGCCTGGAGGTCCTCGTTGCGGGCCATCTGGTCGAGCCGGACGATGAGCCGGGGGTGGTGCTCGAAGGGGTTGCCGCCGGGGGAGGCCTGCTCGAGTTGCGGCGAGAAGACGCGGAAGTCGAGGCCGAACTTGTCGTGCAGCTCGTCGCGCCACTGCTCGACGAGGCCGCCGGGGGCGACGACCAGGACGCGGCGGGCGTCGGCGCGCATCACGAGCTCGCGGATGTAGAGCCCGGCCATGATCGTCTTGCCCGCGCCGGGGTCGTCGGCGAGGACGTAGCGGAGCGGCTGGCGGGGCAGCATCGACTCGTACACGGCGGTGATCTGGTGCGGCAGCGGCTCGACGTTGGAGGTGTGGACGGCCATCATCGGGTCGAAGAGGAAGGCCAGGTCGATCCGCTTGGCCTCGCAGGCGAGCTGGAAGGCCGCGCCGTCGCCGTCGAACCCCCACGGCCGCGTGGCGGTAGCGAGCGCGAGGCCGGCCTCGTCGACGGCGCTGAGCAGCCGCTCCCTCATTGACCCGTCCGGCATCCGGTAGACGGCCTGCACGGTGCCGGGCGCGATTAGTACGACGGCGACGACGGTCACGACGGCGCTCGGCTCCAGCCCGCAGACGGCCTGGCCCGACTTCAGTTCGGCGAGTAATAGCAAGGCGGACCCCTTACATGTATCTATAAAAATCGCCAATACTACACTGTAAGTTTGCAGGATATTTTAGATCAGTCATGTGGCAAATTAGCGTGCCATATCCGATCGCATGCTTTCCAGATAATTTATTGATACTTTCATAGTTCTGACATCGTCGTGTAGTCGTTCCATGTATACGATCGCCTCCTCGACTTCGGCTAGCTCCTCCGACCACCGTAAAATGCCAGGATTATCTTTAAATCTACTGCTCGAAATCTTGTTCACTGCCAACACTTTAGTGTCCAAGTTGCCTAGTAGTGTATCGTCCACTAGGTATAACTCAAACCTTAAACTTTTCTTATTTGGCTCGGTCACCGTGTTATGGGACAAATGGCTTTGCAATTGTGTTAAATATCCGTCGGCTTCTTTGGCTAGCGCCGTGGGTTCACGACACCGGTCAAAAAGTTCCAGAAAGCCCTTTTTACTGACGTAATTTACATGTTGTGCCTTATATGTTTCCTCTGCCTCCGTAAACTGACGTCGAACGGTAGCAGCAAGATAATCATAGCGATCCACCAGTGGCCCGTGCATGCCTAGGCACCAGCGATGAATTGACTTAGCTATTTCGTGAGGCATAAGCGCATAGCTCGGATATTGGCCAGCCACATAGAAAAGAGGGTTCATTTTGCCGGCGGTTGCGGCCAGCAGCGCCCGTGTATAAGCCGATTCATTGTATTGAGAATTATCGAAGTAGTTGAGCGGCACTTTAAACACGTCGGCAACTGCTATCACCAGTAAAAATGGAATATCAACCGAGCTATTAGCCACACTGCCTAAATATCTCTTGAGTTGTACTTCTCTGATTACATATGATGGCACAGCTTTTCCTAACAGTATAACTAAATCTTTGTGGTCAATTCTTCTCGATACCATGAGGATGTTTACTTTGTCACAAAATTCGTCATAGACCCAATGTCTATGCAGATTTTTTGCCGGTACGCCCATCGGTTTTCTCCTGAAGTTTACAACTTAGCTGCTCTCTGTAGTAACTATCCGAGACTCGCTGAACTACTTATTCTTCTCCAAGCTTATCGTTGAGGTTCAAGATCCTAACTCCTGGACTCGATGTCATTCTCGTTGTCATTTTCGCACTTTTCCAGGAGCCGAGTTCAGCAAAGTCGCCTGCGCTCCGAAAAAGACCGAAACTGTCCCTCGGCGTTTGCATCGCTCACCCAACCTCAGGTAACTTAGTCAGCGGCCGGCTCATGTCCCGGCTGATCGGGTGGACTTCCCTCCATCCGTGGTCTCGCTACTCTCTTGAGGCACTCCTTCGATGAAACGTTCTTTCAAGGCGGCTTTCATTGCCGTCCCCCTCGTCGCCGTATTTGCCGCGTTCGTCACGGCCTCGCCGCAGCCCCCGCCGGCTTCCGCGCCGGCGGCCGCACCTGTGGTGACGCCCGCACAGACCGCTAGTGACCCGCGTAGCCGCAGCAACTTACCGATGAACAGTGAACCGATGCCGGCCAAGCTGCTGGGCGGCGTCGAGATCCCCATGACCTACGGGATGCCCCTCTCCGCCAGCCCGACCGACCCCTTCGCCGACCCGCTCAAGCAGACGGACTGGGTTTATGTGCCTCGGTTCTACTTCGAGACCGTCAAGTACGACCCCAAAACCCGCCGCCTGCGCGGCACGCTCAGCAACGTCGCAAACGCGCTGACCCTAGAACGCATGCAGGACGTGATCCGTCAGCGGACCGGTCGCCCGGCCGGCAGCACGGTCAACCTGGACGCTGCGCCGATCAACGCCGTCGTGATCGAGATGGTGTTCGAGGGCAAGACGAACGAGCTGTTCCGGTTGCAGTCGGGCTTCGAGGTGCCGCGCGGGTCGATCCCGATCAACGTCGCGGTCACGGACGAGTTGCTCCGTACCGAGCTGGCCGAGAACCTCGAAAACGTCCTGTTCACGGCCCGCACGCTGGTGCCACGGGTCTCGGTGGATCACGCCCGCATGGACCTCAGCGTGAGCTTCGAGACCGCCCGCAGCGTCCTCGAAACCCTGATGCCTAAAGCCGACTTCGAGAAAGTGATGGCCGGGCAACCGCTCCTCATCGACCGCTCCGAGGCGGCCATCCTGAAGAGCCTGCTGCGCGAAAACTTCATCGCCCGCATCCGGGGGAATGACAAGAAACTCGCCGCCTTCCAAGCGACGTTCGACCGACTCCTCGACTCGATGTTCGTTGCCACTCAGCCGATCTACGACATATCCAAAGACGACCTCTCGTCGGCCCTCAAGTACGACGCGGCAACGAAGAAGCTTGCCCCCGACGACTGGAAGCGCGACGCACTCACGGCTTGGGAAACCTGGAACAAGCATTGGACCTCGGTTCAGTCGAGTTGGGACATCATTAAGAGTGAGGCAAAGGAGGCGAAGTCACACGAGGAGTTCAAGTCCCGCGTCGAGACGAAGGCCAAGACTGGCCTCGACTTCGGGGCCGCGTTCAAGGGCATCCCGTTCAAATTGGGCTTCAAAACCAGCACGTCCGGTACTGGGGCCACTGAAGGCAGCAGCGACGACTGGGCCAAAGCTTGGGAGTACGCCCGGAACAGCGGCTCGCTGGACCAGCGTGCCTACGACGAGAACTCGTCGAAGGGCGTTGGCAACTTCCAGAACAGCACGACGTTCCCCCGCATCCTGCGGCTGAGCCGGGTTGTGGGCATCGACTCCCAGTCGATTCGCAGCTTCTTGATGCTGCGTGAGGAGGAGGTTTCCAAAGGCCTCTTCGAAGACTCGTATGCCGTCAAGGCCGTTAACGGGACCACCGTTCAAGACGATTGTCTGACTCAGATCGCCCGGCTACGTCAGGACATGACCCGCGAACTCGCCGCCCGCGACGCCACGATCACAGCTCTCAAGGCCGAACTGACGGCGTCTATTGCCGCCGAGCGCAAGGTGGCCACTGACCACGCCGACACACGGCATACGCAATCCGTCGCGCACGCGGACAAAGTCGGTGTTGAGGCCAAGACCCTTGCTGAGGTAATCAACGCCAACATCCGCAAGGATATGAAGGAGCAGATCGGCCGCTTCCGGTCGCACGGCATGAACCTCGAGCTCGACAACGGAATCTATTTCCGGATCCATCCCGACGGCACGCCGGCGATCGTCGATACGGTGAACCGCCGCGTCCGCTGGTTCGGTCTGGGCGAATGGAAGCAGCAGTAACGACGATGTTTTAGCGGGGGTGGAGCTTGAACGCTCCGCCCCCGCTTTCGTTCCCCTCCCACACCAGTGAGAAGCGTCATGAGTCTTCATCTCCAACGTCTGATCGCCTTGAGTTTCCTGGCCCTCTTCGTCCAGAGCGGTGCCCTCGCCCAGGACAAGCTCTTCACCCAGGTCTACGACCTGCACGTGCCCGCCGCGCCGCTGGTGGGTGAGCGGCCCGACCGCACCGTGAAGACGACCTTCGAGCTACCCGACGGCTACATCCTGGTTCGGGATCGCCCCGGTACAGAACACGGTGCCCGCGTCACCAAGGACGAGGGCGGAATGAACAACCGCTACTGGTCCCTCGGCCCGACATCCAAGGGCGTCGCCTACGAGTGGAAAGTCCGTAACGGGAACCGCGCCCCGCTCGTCGGCCGCTACGCCACGCTCACGGTCGAACTGGCCGGTCGCCGCACGGTCAAGATGGGCCTGTCGCCACGCTACCTGGCGGCACGCACGCGATTCATCAACGGCTTCCTCTTCGGCGGCCTCGTCGCCGAGTCGATCGACCCCTCCTCGTCGAAGGCGAAGTTCGGCGACCAAACGGTGTACATGGGTCAAGCGTTGGCGGTCTTCGCCACCGAGGCCGCGATCCTCAAAGACGCCGGCCAAGACAACGCCGACGCCAAGGGCCGCGTCCGCGCGCTGCTCGACGCCTTCGACGAACTCGACCGCAAGGCCGAGGCCAAGTTCGACGGCGGCCCCGCGAAGCTCGACGGCTTCTTCCTGCGCGACGATATCGCTGGCCCCGCCGACCCCCGCCTCGGCGGCCGCTTCAAGTCCGTGGGGTCAGACTTTCAGCAAGGCACCGACGCGGCCCCGAGCGGGGATCAAATTTTCAGCCTGATGTTCGGCCTCGGCTGTGTGGTGAAGTTCGCGGACGACCCCGTCCTCGCCCAACGGGCCAAGGACGCCGCCACCCGGCTCTACGACAACGCGGCGCGGAGAAAGTTTGTGCTGCGCTTGCCGGACGGTAAGCCCGTGCCGCGCGGGGCCGAAGTAAATTATTTGGCCTCCCTACTCCACGGCAACTTCCAGTCGGCGACGGGTCAGGACAAGTTCAACGACGGGCGAGTCGAGTTCCTCGGCGTCGAGCGCCCGCTCAAGGACGTGGCCGGTTTCTGGAACGACAAGCTCACGCAGAAACTCATCGCCGACAATGCCGGGGGCAAGGTCAAGGTGTTCGGCAAGGACATCGAACTCAACTCGTTCGCCCTGCACATCCTGCTCATGGCCATCGCGACTGGTGACGTGTGGTCGCACTCGGCGTTCGAAACGGTCGCGGAGAAAAGCAGCCACCGGCTTGCCGAACTGGTGTACTGCCAGTCCCACAACAGCTTGCCGCGGGTCTTCACACGCGGCGACATTCAGGCAATGCTCGACGCCTGCCCGGCAGACGGCCCCAAGGCAGGTCCGGCGAACGGCTGGCAGCACGATAATCGGTGGGTGCGCTGCACCAAGTCGGGCGAGGCGACGGCGGCGGGCGAACTTTACTCGGGCGTCGATTGGATGTTGCTGCACAACTTCACGCAACTCGTCTACGCCGGGCTATGACTCGCGCCGGCGCGGGTCAGCTCAAGTCGGCTCGGCATCATCGCGTACGACCGACGCCCCGCCCCACGGTTGCGCTTGGCCGACGTGAGCAGTCTCCCCCATGCCTTCCTCCTGAGCCAACCGGTCGGTGTCGCTGTATCGCGACCTCAGCTTCCGCAGGGTCTCGGCCAGCTTGCCGCTGCCGCCGGCGGTCGGCCCCCGCCCCGCCCGCCACGTCAGGTCGGACAGCGTCGCGGTCGTGCCGTCCCCGAGGTCGAGGTCGTTCTTCCACCCGTTGGTCGTGGGCAGCGCCCCGCCGGTCTCCGCCAGCCACGCCGCCAGGTCGGCGAACTCGTCGGCCGAGCACGGCGGCGTCTTATCCGCGGCGCGGCCGACCAATTCGAACAGGTGGTCGTGCAGCCGCCGGGCCTCGCCGCCGTACGGCGGCCGCAGCTTGCCGTAGGCCGTGATGGCCCCGGCGTAGTCCGGCTCGCGGTCGGCCAGCCGCAGCGCGGAGCCGATCCGGGCGAGCGAGTCGTGCCAGTACGGCGACCCGGCCGGCGGGTCGGGCAGCG
>JANYHV010000149.1 GCA_025362195.1 Fimbriiglobus sp.
TAGTAAATCGGGTCCACGTCGGACGCGTGCAGGAAGCCGTTCCGGCCGATGCCGAAGTCCACGAACGCGGCCTGGATGCCCGGTTCGATGTTGACGATGCGGCCCTTGTAGATGTTGCCGACGTAGCTCTCCTGGCTCGCCGCGCCGCGGGTTCAACGAAGCCGACGACCTCGAAAACGGCCCGCCGCGCAACCGCAACGACCGCGACCGGGGTCGCACCGGCGGCGGCGGCGGCGACCGGGGCCGGGGCCGACCCAACGACCGCGGCGGCGACCGCGGCCGGCCGAGTGACCGCGGCCGCACGTCGGACCGCGGCGGCGACCGGGGCCGGCCCAACGACCGCGGCCCGCGCCCGGCCGGCGGCGGTGGCGCCGGCTACGGCGGCAGTGGCGGCATGGGCATGGGCAGCCGGCCGATGTCCCGCGAGCGCACCTTCCCGCGGCCCCCGATCCAGGAGATCTTCAAGCGCGGCCAGGAAGTCATCATCCAGGTCATCAAGGAGGCCATCGGCACCAAGGCCCCCAACCTCAGCACGTTCATCAGCATCGCCGGCCGGTACCTCGTCCTCATGCCGAGCTTGAACCGCGTCGGCGTGTCCCGCAAGATCGAGGACGTGGACGCCCGCAAGCGGCTCCGCGAGATCATGAACCGCCTGAACCCGCCGAAGGGCGTCGGCTTCATCGTCCGCACGGCCGCCATCGACCGCAACGAGCAGGAGTTGCAAAACGACCTGGCGTACCTGCTCCGCCTGTGGCAAGTCGTCGCCCGGCGCATCAAGAAGATGCCGTCGCCGGTCGAGATCTACCGCGAGTCCGACATGATCACGCGGACCATCCGCGACAACTTCACGAGCGACATCAACACCATCTGGGTGGACGAGCCGAACGCCTTCGCGCAGGCGTCGGAGTTCCTGCAGATCGTCATGCCCCGGTTCGCCGACCGCATCCGCTTCTTCTCGGACACGGAGCCGCTGTTCAACAAGTACCGCGTCGACGAGGAGATCGCCAAGATCAACAACAAGCGGATCGACCTGCCGCTCGGCGGGTCGATCATCATCGAGCAGACGGAAGCCCTCGTCGCCATCGACGTGAACAGCGGCAACTTCCGGGCGGACGCGCCCGGGGCCGAGGAGACGGCCTTCCAGGTGAACCTGATCGCGGCCAAGGAGATCGCCCGGCAACTGCGGCTGCGCGACCTCGGCGGCGTGATCGTCAACGACTTCATCGACATGCGGAGCGAGGGCCACCGCCGCAAGGTCGAGGACACGCTGAACACCGCGCTCAAGCGGGACCGGGCGCGGACCAAGATCCTGCGCATCTCGCAGTTCGGCATCATCGAGATGACCCGGCAGCGCATTCAACCGTCGCTCAAGAAGCGCATCTTCAACGAGTGCGGGCACTGCAAGGGGACCGGGTACGTCAAGACGAACGAGACCATCGGCATCGAGGTGATGCGGCTCCTGCAACTGGCCGCGCACCGGTCGCCGCTGATCACGTCGGTGACGATCGCCCTGCACGTCGAGGCGGCGTTCTACCTGCTCAACCGCAAGCGGAAGGAGATCGCCGCGCTCGAAGAGCGGGCCAAGCTCGAAGTGCAGATCGACGGCCGCCCGGGCGTGTCGCCGGAGTTGTTGGACTTCCGCTGCCTGGACGGCAACGGCAGCGAAGTCCGGCTGTTCGGCAACCCGCCGCCGAAGACCTTCCGCGCCCCGCCGCAGCGGGAGTTCCGGTCGAACGACCGCCGGCCGCCGGCCCTCGATTAGTCCGCCGCCCATTGACGGCGCGAGTTCGCGGGAGGGGGGGGCGAAGCGTTTCCGGCAATCGTCAATCGACGTGCCGGGGACGCTCCCCTCGCCGTTCCCCGCTCACTTTCACTGGCCGATGAGCCGCGTGCCCAGTTTGGCGACCTCGTCGGCGATCGGCGTCTTCTTGAACCGGTAGACCTCACTGCCGGCGGCGAACTCGCCGTCGTCGTCGGTGCGGTACGCCTCGCTCACCACCAGGATGAAGCGGCCGGGGAAGGCTTTTTTCAGCCGCTTGTAGTGCGCCTCGATGTCGAGCTTGCGCCAGAAGCCCAGCACCTCGACGAAGATTTCTTCGCCGGTGGTGGCGTGCGTCATCGTGAAGTCGGGCACCCAGATCGTGCTGTCGATGAGTTGCGGGGCGGGGTCGTCCGAGAGCGTCCACTGGACGACGTTGTTGCGGAAGTTCACGGCGAACGCCTTGACCTCCGGCGGGGTGTAGACGCCGAAGTCGGCCAGGTGCGACCGCAGGCCGTCGGCCCCGGTCAGCGTGAAGGTCTTCTCCTTCTTCTCCGCCCCCCAGCGGACTTCGGCGCGCAGCTCGAAGGTCTTGCAGTGCAACAGGGTGGGGAGGAACATCGCCAGTTGGACGCCGTACTTTTGCGTCGAGGAGAACAGGCTGAGCGGGCCGTCCAAAACGAGCTTGTACGACGAGCCTTCGGCGGGTCGGATGGTGCAGATCAGCCGGTGGAACTTGACCGCGCGGAAGAGTTGCCGGAACCGCGACGCGCTCTCGTTCCAGACGCGAATCTCCATCGCCGTGCAGCGCAACAAGATCGACTGGGCGAGCGCCGTGTTGTACCGCAGGATGAGTTGCTCGGGCGTGAGCGGTTCGAACTTCAAGACCCGCTGCTCGCCCTTCAAGTCGGCGAAGAGGGCGAGATCGACCTGCTCGCGCGTGAGCTGCAGTTCCTCGGCCGCCTCGCGCAGGGCGGCGTCCCGGTCGAACGGCTCCTGCGTCTGTCCGCCGGCCAGGTGGTGCCGGGCCGACACGCGGAACACCGCCTCGCGGACCTGTTCCGGCGGCACGTCGGCGGCGACCTCGAACTCGCAGCGGTCTTCGAGCAGCTTCGCCAGGCCCTGGTGGACCAACTGCGCCGGCCCGTCGCCGACGAGGTCGCCGAGTTGTTCGTCGAGTTCGCCGCGGGTGTGCCCCTCGGCGTCCCGGAAGGCGAACAGCAGTTGCTCCGCGAGGCCGAGCCACTGCCGGTCCCCGACGGGCAGGTACATCGGCACCAACTTGTTCCGCGCGTGCCGCACGCGGACCATCTTCCCGGTGAGCATCGTTAGGCGTCCGCCGAACTTGAGGTGAAACGTATCGACCGGCGAGCCGGAAGCGTCAGCGCCCGGAGTTCTTCGACAGTTGCCGACGTGAAGAACTTTGGGCGCTTGCGGGGAACTCCGGGCGCTTGCGGGGAACTCCGGGCGCTGACGCTTCCGGCTCGCCGGTCGTCGATTGTACTCGCCCGGTCACTGGAACGCGCCGTGCTGGCGGCGGCGGTCGCTGGTGAACTCTTCGGCCGTGCCGCGGGCGATCACCTCGTACAGCGTCGCCTGCTTGTCGCCGTACTTCCGCAGGATGCGGCCGAGGCGTTGCACGTTCTCCTTGATGCTTCCCGAACCGGACAACACGACGCCGACGCTCGCGGCCGGGACATCGACGCCCTCGTTGAGGACCTGGCTGGTGACGAGCATCGAGTACTCGCCGCTGTGGAACTTCGCCAGCACCTGCTTGCGCTCCTTGGTCTTCGTCTGGTGCGTGATCGCCGGCACAAGATAACGGCGGGCGATCTTGTAAACGGTCGCGTTGTCGGCCGTGAACACCAGCGACCGCTCGCCGGGGTGCTTCAGGATGATCGCTTCGAGCGCGGTGAACTTGCCCGACGCGCTGCGCTCGATCTCCTTCTGCCGGCGGTAAGCCCGCAGGGCGGCCATGCCGTCGGGGGTGCGGGTGGCGGTGAAGAGGAACTTCTGCCAGCCGTTGGGGCCGCCGAGATCGACGCCGCACGACGACAGGAAGCGCTTATACTCGTCGCGCGCCTTCGTGTACTCCTCCAACTCGTCCTTCGACAGGTCGATGTAGACGCGCTTGGTGCGGTACTGGGCCAGGTATTCGCCGGACAGTTCGCCGATCTCGCGGCGGTAGACGATCGGGCCGATCAGGTCGGGCAGCAGGTCTTCGCCGCCGTCGGCCCGCTCGGGGGTCGCCGTCAGGCCCAGGCGGAACGGGGCGAGGCTGCCGGTCGCGGTCATCATGTACGTCGCGCCGGGCAGGTGGTGGACCTCGTCGAAAATCAACAGGCCGAACTTGTTCCCCCAGCGTTCGAGGTGGATGTACGCCGAGTCGTAGGTGGTCACGGTGATCGGCTGGAAGTCGTAATCGCCGCCGCCGACGGCCCCGACTTCGACCTGGAAGAAGGTCGTGAGCTGGTCCTGCCACTGCCTCAACAGGTCGAGCGTCGGCGTGACGATGAGCGTCGGCCGGCCGAGTTTGGCCATGCACATCACGGCGACGTAGGTCTTGCCCGTACCGGTCGGCAGCACGACGGTGCCGCGGCGGCCGGTCTTCCACCACACGTCCAGCGCCTCGGCCTGGTGCGGGTGCGGTTGGCGGTCGGTGTGCAGGGTCCACCCGGTCGGGGCGTTCGGCCAGCCGCGGGCGTTGTCGGTGTACGGGATTTTCTCGCGGATCAGGTGCTCGACGATGGCCCGGTAGTCCCGGCCCTGGGCGCGGTACACCAGCGTCCGCTCGTCGTACCGCACGCCCGGCAGGGTGAGCGGGTCGAGGGCCTTCGGCACGTCGCCCAGAAGTACGGTGCCGCGGTCGTAACTGAGCGTCAGGGGCGTCTCGTCCATGCCGTCGATTATCGCGCAAGGCGGCGGTCTTGACCACACTTGAAGCGCGACAGTTGCGTCCCGCCCGGTGCCGGCATACCCTGAGGACACGACCGCTCTCCCACTCAGGACGCTCACCCGTGATGGCCGACAAACTCCGCTGGGGCATTTTGAGCACCGCCAAGATCAACGACCGGCTGCTGCCCGCGTTCGCCAAATCGACGACGGCGGACGTGGTCGCCGTGGCCAGCCGCGACCTGGCGAAGGCCAAAGAGTACGCCGCCGCGCGGAGCATTCCGACCGCCTACGGCAGTTACGAGAGCCTGCTGGCCGACCGCCAGATCGACGCCGTGTACATCTCCCTGCCGAACGCCCTGCACGACGAGTGGACGCGGAAGGCGGCCGACGCGGGCAAGCACGTCCTGTGCGAGAAGCCGCTGACCGTGAACGCCGCCGAGTCCGAGTCGCTGGTCGCCCACTGCCGCGGCCGGGGCGTCCGGCTCATGGACGGGCACATGTGGCCGCACCACCCGCGGACGGCCAAGATTCGGGAGACGATCGCGTCCGGGATCATCGGCGAGGTCGAGAAGGTCGTCGCCGCGTTCACGTTCAACCTGGACGGCCTGCCGACCGGGAACATCCGCATGCAACCTCAGGCCGGCGGCGGCGGGCTGCTCGACGTGGGCTGTTACACGACCTACGCCATCCGCTGGTGGATGGGCAGCGAGCCGCTGCGGGTGTACGCGGCGGCCCACTACGTCAACGGCGTCGATGTCGCCATGAGCGGGGTCATGACCTTCGCCCACGGCCGCACGGCCACGTTCGACTGCGGGTTCACGCACCCCCTGCGGACGCACGTGGAGATCGTCGGCACGACGGGGACGATCCGCGTCCCCAACCTGTGGATCCCGGACGCCCACGCGAGCTTCGAGATCCTCCGCCAGGAGGGCGACTTCGGCCTGCGGACGGAGGTCGTCACCACGCCCGGCGAGGACCAGATCGTCCACATGATCGACGACTTCGCGGCGGCCGTCCGGGAAAAGCACGAGTGCTACCCGAACCCGGACGAGGCGGTCCGCACGGCCCGCGTGATGGACGCGCTGGCGAAGTCGGCCCGCGACGGCGTCGAGGTCCGCGTTTAGTCCCGGCGAGCGGCGTGGCGTAAGCCCGCCGGTCCATCCTGGAATACGAGTGATGGTCCGCGTTCGAGCGCCCGAAACTTCCCGCGGGAAGTGATTTCCCATCCCAGGCTGAACCGGCGGCCTGACGGACCGCCGCTCGCCGGGACTACTTTCGAGAACTCTCATGCCGACCCGCCGCGCCTTCTTGCAAACCTCGGCCGCGCTCGGGGCGGCGGCGTTCGGACTGCCGCGCATCCAGGCGGCGGGGGCGAACGACAAGCTCAACGTCGGCGTCATCGGCTGCGGCAACCGCGGCAAGTCGATCGTTCGCGAACTCTTGAAGCTGGGCCAAAACGTCACCGCCCTGTGCGACGTGGCCGAGTTCCGCCTGGACTTGATGCAGAAGCAACTCGCCGCCGCCGACGCGGACGAGGCCGTGACCTTCGGCGACTACCGCAAGCTCCTCGACCTCAAGTCGCTCGACGCGGTCGTCATCACGTCGCCGGACCACCACCACAAGGAGCACCTGGTCGCGGCGATGGCGGCGGACAAGCACGCTTACGTCGAGAAGCCGCTGACGAAGTCGATCGACGAGGGGGTCGAGATGATCGACGCCGTGCGGAAGGCCAAGAAGGTCGTCCAGGTCGGCAACCAGCGGCACAGCGGGCCGCACTGGGAGGAGGCCGCGAAGGCGGTCCGCGGCCGCGGGTTCGGCAAGCTCGTCTGGGCCAAGGTGTGGGACTGCCGCAACTGGACGCACAAAGACCCGTTCGCGGTGCCCAAGGACTTCAAGTTCGACGCCAAGAAGCTCGACTGGGAGGCGTTCCTCGGCAGCGCCCCGAAGCGGCCGTTCGACGCGCACCGGTACTGGGCGTGGCGGTGGTACTGGGACTACGCCGGCGGCCTGATGACGGACATCGGGGCGCACCAGCTCGACCTCGTCGCCTGGCTCGGCGGGGTGGACGTGCCCAAGAGCGTCGTCGCCAACGGGGGCCGCTACCACTTCGACAAGTGGGAGACGCCGGACGTGGTCCACGGGGCGTTCGACTACGGCAAGTTCGCGGCCAACTTCGCCGTCCAGTTCGTCAACGGGGCGGACGGCGTCGGCGCGGCCTTTTACGGCACCAAGCAGACGCTGATCTGCGACGCCGAGCGCGACATCCGCCTGTACGACACGGCGGACAAGATCACGCCGGACGCGGTCCCGGTTCAGACGTGGAAAGTCGAACCGGAGACGCCGCTGCACGTGGCCAACTGGGTCGAGTGCGTCAAGACCGGGGAGGAGCCGAACTCGCCGGTCGAACTCGGCCACCGCGTGATTCTCGCGGCCCACCTGGCGAATCTGTCGTACCGCACCGGGAAGAAAATCTTCTGGGACGCGGACCGCAACGAAATCATCGGGAACTGACGCCCATGCTCATCTTCGACAAGGCCCCGTTCCCGCAGTGCCACGCCTCGACCGTCGTCGAGACGGCCGCCGGGCAGTTCCTCGCGGCCTGGTTCGGGGGCAAGGCCGAGAAGGCGAAGGACGTGCAAATCTGGGCCAGCCGGTTCGACGGCACGGCCTGGTCGGCCCCCGAAGTCGTCGGCACCGAGCCGGGCCAGCCGACCTGGAACCCGGTCCTGTTCCGCGCCCCGTCCGGCACCTTGAAGCTGTGGTACAAGGCCGGCCCCGACCCGGTCAACTGGACCGGCTTCGTGCGGGCGAGCGACGACCACGGCAAGACCTGGACGAAGCCCGAACTCCTGCCCGCCGGCTTCTTCGGCCCCGTGCGGGCCAAGCCGATCGCGCTGGCCGACGGCACGATTCTGGCCGGCACGTCGGTCGAGGCGTACCGCGTCTGGACGCCGTTCGTGGACCGCTCGACGGACGACGGCGTCACCTGGACCCGCTCGAACGCCTTCCCCGGCAAGGCCGGACACAACCAGATTCAGCCGGCACTGTTCGTCGGCAGGCAGGGCCGAGTCGTCGCGCTGATGCGGTCGCGGTTGCTGGGCAAGGTCTGCCGCTCGACCTCGGCCGACGGCGGCAAGACGTTCACGCCGGCCGAGCCGATCGACGTGGCCAACCCGAGTTCGGGCATCGACGCGGTGATGTTGCCGGGCGGGGTCGCCTGGATGATTTATAACCCGACGCCGTTCCTGCGGACGCCGCTGAGCCTGGCGAAGTCCGCCGACGACGGCCTGACCTGGCAGCACGTTTACGACCTCGAAACCGAGGCCGGCGAGTTCTCTTACCCCGCCTTGATTTTGACCAAGGCCGGCCTGCTGGCGATGACGTACACCTGGCGGCGGACGCACATCAAGTTCGAGCGCTTCGACCCCGCGACCGGTAAGCTGGTCTGACGACTTCTGGGCAAACCGCCGATTCCTGTACGCGGCACGCACCGGCGGGGCACTTCACCTTCGAGAGAGCCGACGGACTGGAGGCCGCATGTCACCGTCACCGTGGGGGCGATCGATTACGGCGTGGGTGCGCTCGGCCGTCGGGCCGGGCGAACCGGGCACGGCGGACGGCGAATTGCTCGCCCGCTTCGCCCAAGTGCGCGACCAGGCGGCGTTCGAGTTGTTGGTCTGGCGGCACGGCGGCATGGTGTTGCGCACCGCGCTGGCCGTGACCCGGGACCACCACGCGGCCGAGGACGTGTCGCAGGCGGTCTTCCTGGTCCTCGCCCGCAAGGCGGGGACGCTGCGGCACGGCGACGCCCTCGCCGGGTTCCTGCACACGACGGCGCGGCGGATCGCCTTGCGGGCGGTGGCGCGCCAACGGGGCGTGCCGTTGCCCGACGGATTGGCGGCGGTCGCGGCCCGGGCGGACGACGTGTCGGCGGCGGTCCACGAAGAAGTCGCGCGGCTGCCGGAGGCGTGGCGCATCCCGGTGCTGCTCTGCTTCTTCGAGGGGCTGACCCACGCCGAGGCGGCCGCGCGGCTGGGCAAGCCGGTCGGCAGCGTCGCCGGCTGGATCGCCCGCGGCAAGGACCGCCTCCACGACCGCCTGACCCGCCGCGGGGTCACGCTGCCGGCGGCCGGTTTGGCGAGCCTGCTGGCCGTCGGCCCGGCGGACGCGAAGTTCGTCGAAGCCCTCAACGCCAGTGCCGTCGCCTACGCCAGCGGCTCTCTCACGGCGTCCCCAGTGGTCTTACACCTCGTTCACGGAGCGTACCGAGCCATGATCCTTGCGAAACTCAAACTCGCCGCGACGGCCACCGTCGTCGCCCTCGGCGGGGCCGGCCTGACCGTCGGCGGCTGGGCTTACACGACCGCCCAGGTGCCGGGCGGCAGCAGCGGCGGACCTCCGGGCGTCGGAGCCGCGCCGCCGGCAAAAACCGCTGCGGCCCCGCCCACAACGACCGTCAAGCCGGCCGAAGACGAGCCGCGTAAAGTCACGCTGGCCCAGATTCAGCGGAGCCTGGCCAACTTAAAGAAGCTGCAAGGCGGGATGCTCGGCTTTGGGGACAAGGACGGCGTCTTCCCGAGCGACATCGTCGGCGAGGATAAGGCGAGGAAGCCGCTCCTGAGTTGGCGCGTGGCGATCCTCCCCTACATCGGGGAGGAGAAGTTGCACAAGGAGTTCAAGCTCGACCAGCCGTGGGACAGCGAACACAACCTGAAGCTCCTCTCGAAGATGCCCGACTGCCTGCGCGTCGGTTTCGAGCCGAAGGACAGCACGCACACGTACTACCAAGTCATCAACTGGCCCGGTGCGGCGTTGTATCCGATTCAGCAAAGTGGCGGTCGGGGCGTCGGTGGTAGTGGTGGTGGTATGGCACCCCCTGGCAGTATGCCGGGTGGACTTGGCGCGCCTGGCTTCGGAAGCGAAGGAGGAGGCCCTGTTGGCCCCGGTGGCCCTCCGGGTAGCAGCGGGATGATGCCGGGTGGCCCTGTCGAGATGGGTGGGATCGTTGGGATCGGTGGGATGGCACCATCGGTCCGCGTGCCGCGAATCACCGCTATCACCGACGGCCTGTCGAATACGATCGGCATCGTCGAGTGCGGGCCGTCGGTGCCGTGGACGAAGCCGGCGGACGTGACAACCGTCAATCAGGATCGGGTACACTACGAATGGCCTTTCAGTGCGGTGTTGCACGTCGGCATGATGGACGGCACGGCGCGGGCTTACTTGCAGACGTTACCGCGGCACATGCTCATCCCGTTGATCTCCGCGGCCGGTGGCGAACAGATCGACGCGAACAAGTACAAGGAGCACTTGCCACGGCTCCCGGCGACCAGCGCGGAAGAGAAGGCGATGGTTCAAAAGTCTCGCGCCGAGGTCGCCGAGTTGACGAAGCAGTACGAGAAACTCCTCACCGAGAGAATGAGGCACATCGAAGCCAGCGTGGAAGACGACTTTTTGTCCGCGGATCAGGCCACGCGATGGCTCAAGTTCATGATTGCCGACCTCCGGCAAGAGATCGACGCGAACTGGCCGCCGAAGAAGTAACGACGCGTTCCGACAGACCCTGGCGAGCCAAGAGCGTGAGCGACTGGAGGTTGTGTTAGCCCGACGCGCGAGCGAGGGACGCGCGGTGACCATGTCAGAGGGGAGGTTCAAAACTTTCTAACGACATTGTCACCGCGCGTCCCTCGCTCGCGCGTCGGGCTAACAAAACCTTACTTCTGCATGATCGGCAGGTAGTTGTTCGGGAGTTGCAGGATGATGCAGGCCATCGCGGCGGCGTAGCTCGGGCCGTGGCCGTTGTCGGTCCAGCCGCTGAACTGGCGGTGGCGGGCGAGGAGTTCGTCCCGGATCGCGGGGAACCACTCGGCCCAGTAGTTGCCCCCGGCCGTCCACATGGCCAGGGCGGCGTAGTAGTGGCCGTAGTAGTAGTGCTGGTCCGGGCGGGCCTCAGCCAGGTTGCCGCGGCGGCCGGGCAGGAAGCGCATCATGTACGACAGGCCGCCCTCGACCGCCTTGCCGTCGTAAATCCCCGCGCTGAACAGGCCGACCACGGCCGCCGCGGTCCGGGCGAAGCCGCTGCCGACGCCGCCCTGGTTCTTGATGTAGCAGAAGCCGCCGTCGGGCAGTTGGCACGCCTTGATGTACGCCACGCACTTATCGACGACGCTCTTCGGCACCGCCACCCCGGCGTTCTTCGCGGCCCGCAGCGCCATCAGTTGGGCCACCGTGACCGACACGTCCGCGACCTGCACCGCCCGCGGCTCGTACCGCCAGCCGCCCTCGGAGTTCTGGGCGTTCCGCGTCAGGCCGATGGCCTTTTCGAGCATCGCCCGCAAGGCCCGCTGCTTCTCGGGGCTGG
Organism: Fimbriiglobus sp.; assembly: GCA_025362195.1. GTDB lineage: Bacteria > Planctomycetota > Planctomycetia > Gemmatales > Gemmataceae > Fimbriiglobus. Next base: position 11,016 of record JANYHV010000149.1, read on the forward strand.
GCACCATGCCGTACACTTCGGCCAGGAACAGCGCGCCGAAGCCGTGCTGGTACATGCTGCCGTGGCTCATCGAGGCGTCGGCGTTATTCAGGTACCCGGGCGTCGAGCCGTTGGCGTTGCCGCGCCGCACGACGTAGTCGGCCGCGCGGGCGACCGCCTCGCCGAACCGGCCCCGGCCCGGCTGGTTCCCCGCCGCCATGAGCGCCAGCCCGGCCAGCCCCGTAATGGCGACGTTGCCGAACCCCGTGCGGCTGTCCGAGAACGAACCGTCCTGGGCCTGCATCGAGGCCATCGTCAGGAGCGACCGGTCGATGACCTGTTGCGTCTCCGCGGTGATCGCGTCGGCGGCGGCCGGCTCGCCCTGTTGGGCCTGCGTGACCAGGGCCAGCGACGACGCGCCGCCGGCCACCAGGGCCGTCCGCACGAATTGGCGGCGGGTCAGCATCGCGGCGTCCTCCGGGTTCGTCGGGCGGTGGCGGTTGAACTTGACCGCACCTCGCCCCACGCTATCGTCCGCGATTCGCAACGGATTGCAACGGGGGACGCCACGGCATGACGCGGATTTCGCACCTCGCGGTGACGCTCGGACTTCTTTTCGCGGCGGCCGGGTGCGGCTCGACGCGGATGACCGACACGCAACGGGCCGGCAGCGAGATGCGGCTGGTGTCGCAGGCGATCGACCGCGCCGTCCTGCAACTCGACTTCGCCGAACTCCAGGGCAAGACCGTCTTCCTCGACACGCAGTACCTCGACGGGACTGTCGATAAGGGCTACTTGATCAGCTCGATCCGCCAGCAACTGCTCGCGCACGGGGCGTTGCTCCAGGAGGAGCGGCCGAAGGCGACGTACGTCGTCGAGCCGCGGTCCGGGGCGGTCGGGACGGACAAGTACAGCCTGCTCGTCGGCATCCCGGCGACCTCGCTCCCGGCCCTCGTGCCGGGCGTGCCGAGCGCCATTCCCGAAATCGCCCTGGTGAAGAAGTCGGACCAGCAGGGCATCGCCAAGATCGCCGTGTTCGCCTACAACAGACAGACCGGCCGGGCGCTGTGGCAGTCGGACCTCGTCGAGGCGAGCAGCAATTTGAAGGACACGTGGTTCTTCGGCGCGGGGCCGTACCGCCGCGGGTCGATCCAGCGGGAGTCGGAGTTCGCCGGGGAAGCGTTGCCGAAAATCCCGTCGGCCCTGCACGTCTTCCCCGAAGAGACCGTGCCCCGGGCGACCGAGATCAAGCCCGAGAAGGAGCCGGTCCGGGCCGCGACCGAGTTGCCGCCACTGCCCGGGTTCGGCTCGACACTGTTCGGCTTCGAGCGACCCCTTCTCGGCCCGACCCGCCCGACCGTCGTGACCCGGTCGGAACCGCCCACGCCGCGGGTCCTGCCGCCGGAAATCGTTGGCCCGCCGTGGCCCGAGACGCCGATCCCGAAGCTACGCTAACGCACCGCGAGGGGACCACCATGACCGGCCACACCACCGACCCGACTGCCGCGGTGACGCTCGGGCTGCCGAACTTCGACCAACTCCGCGCGGCGGGGTGGTCGGTCAAGACGATGACCGGGACGTACTGCGTCGCCTGGCGGGGCGCGGACGAGGTCGTTTTCGCCTGGCGCGACGGGGAGTGGCAGCAGGTCACGACGCGCAGCCTGCGGCACGCGGCCTAGACTGACCGCATGGCCGACCGCTTCTACACCCCGCACCCGCTCGCCCTGGGCGACGTCACCCTCGACGGCTCGGAGGCACACCACCTCTCGACCGTTCGCCGCTTCGAGCCGGGGGACGCGGTCACGCTGTTCAACGGCGACGGCCGCGAGTACGCCGCTGAAATCGTCGCCGTGGACCGCAAGCGGGCGACCCTGCACGTCCACGCCGTCCTCGATGTCAGCCGCGAGTCGCCGGGGAACGTGACGGTCGCGTCGGCGTTGCCAAAGGGGGACCGGGCCGATTACCTCGTCGAGAAGCTGACCGAACTCGGGGTGACCCACTTCACCCCGCTCGTGACCGTGCGCGCGGTCGTCGTGCCGAAGGCGACGACGGTCGAGAAATTGGCCCGGGTCGTGATCGAGGCGTCGAAGCAGTGCGGCCGCAACCGGCTGATGACGGTCGGCCCGCCGACGACGTGGCGCGACTTCCTGACCCGCCGCGACGGGGTGCAACTGGTCCTGCACACGGCCGGCGGAAGTGCAATCGCCCCGCCGAGTTTTGCCGCCGGCGTGACGGTGGCCGTCGGCCCGGAGGGCGGGTTTGCCCCTGAGGAAATCGCCGCCGCTTTGGAAGCCGGCCGCGCAGTGTTGAGCCTCGGGCCGCGAGTGTTGCGGGTCGAGACGGCCGCGGTCGTGGCGGCGGCGTGGGTGCAGAATCACTTCTCGGCGTAAAGTGCCAGTTCATTCGTTAGAATCGGCAAAATCAGACCGCGTCCATCGTCCCGGCGGCGGCACTTCCCATAATGTTTTCACCGGCAATTCGGCCGGAACTCGCCCCTCGATTCATCCTGGAGCACCGATGACCAACCCCCTTTCCCGCACCTCGTTCCGCCCGGACCTGACGCCGTTAGAGGCCCGCGAAGTGCCGGCGGCCCTCGTGCAAGTCATCCACAACTCCCCGTTCGCCGCCGCCGCGAAGGTCGACGTCTACGTCAACAACACGCTCCCGGCGGCCCTGACCGGCGTCTCGTTCCGCTCGGCCACATCGTTCTTGACCCTGGACAACGCCAACCCGGTGTTCGTGTCGATTCGCGTCGCGGGGGCCTCGGTCAGCACCCCGCCGGTCTTCAGCCAGTCGTTCACGCTGGCCGACAACAGCAAAAACATCCTGATCGCGGTCGGCGACCCCGGCGCGGCCGCGACCGCCGCGACGAAGTTCCAGTTGCTCGCCACGACGAGCGCCCGGACCACGGCGGCGACGGTCGGCAACGTCGAGTTCCTCGTCGTCCACGGCAGCCCGGACGCCCCCCCGGTGGACGTGAAGGCCCGCGGCGTCGGCACCCTGGTGAACGACATCGCCTACCCGACGATCGACTCGAAGTACCTGTCGGTCGCCCCGGCGAACTACACGCTCGACGTGAGCCTGGCCGACGGCGTGACGCGCGTCGGCTCGTTCAGCGCAAACCTCGCGGGCGCGGCCAACAAGGCGATCACGGTCCTCGCCAGCGGGTTCGCCGGGGCGTTGCCGGCCGGCACGAACCCCGCGAACACCTTCGG
>JANYHV010000109.1 GCA_025362195.1 Fimbriiglobus sp.
GCTCACACTCAACCCGAAGGTCAGTGACACCGCACCGTCACCGGCCACGCTGCGCGAGCAGAACCGCGTCGTCCAGAAGGTGACGATCGACACCGAGCGGATGCAGTTCAACACCGCCATCAGCGCGATGATGGAGTTGACCAACCACCTGACCGGCCTCGACGCCCGCCCGCGCTCGACCCTCGAAGCCCTGGTGCTGCTGCTCGCGCCTTACGCCCCGCACGCGGCCGAGGAGTTCTGGCGTGCCCTGGGCCACGGGCCGACGCTGGCCTACGAGTCGTGGCCGGCGTTCGACCCGGCGCTCGTCGCCGAGGACGAGATCGAGGTCGCCGTGCAAATCGCGGGCAAGGTCAAGGCCCGCCTCAAAGTCCCCGCGGACGTGACCGACGCGGCACTGGAAGTGGCCGCCTTGGACCACGCCGACGTGATCGCCGCGCTGGCCGGCCGGACGCCGAAGAAGGTCATTGTCGTGCCGCGCCGCATGGTGAACATCGTCGTGTAGTCGGCGGTATCCGAGTGGGCTTTCGGGCGGGCGGAGGATTTGTTACAAGCTCGTCGCCAATACCGCCGCGCCCCCTCGGGACTGACCCCGTGTACAAATTCCTGCTCTGCTTCAAGTACCTGCGGACGCGCTACCTGGCGTTCGTCTGCATCGTCTCGGTGATGCTCGGGGTCGCCACGCTCATCGTCGTCAACAGCGTCATGAGCGGGTTCAGCTACAAACTTCAGAACCGTTTGCACGGCATCCTGTCGGACGTGATGATCGAGACCGACCGGGCCGACGGCCTGCCCGGGCCGCCGGACGCGATCGTCGCCCGGGTCCTGGCGTCGCCCGTCGGCAAGTACGTCGAGGCCACGTCGCCGACGGTCGAGGTGATGGCGCTGTTGCAGTTTCAGGTCCGCAGTCGGCTCACCGGCGAGAGATTCTCGATCACGAAGCACGTCCGCATGATCGGCGTCGAGCCGGCCCGGCATGCCAAGGTCGGCAAGTTCCTCGAATACCTCCAGCGGCAAAAGGACGGCGGCGAGGCGTCGTTCGCGCTGACCCCCGACGCCCTCGGCCGGTTCGACTTCAACCGCGACTTCGGGGGTTGGGAGCCGCGCGACGCCAACGCCGCGACGAAGTTGCTCGATTTCCCGACGGTCCGCATCCCGCAAGTCCCCCCGGTGGACGCGCCGCCGGGGATGTTCCTGCCGGCGCTGGCCGTGCCCGACCGGGCGAGTAGCCCGCCGCCGCTGGTCCCCGCCGCCGGCCCGCCGCGGGTGCCCGGCGTGTTCATCGGCCATGCCATCGCGCACCACACCTGGAAAGACCCAGTCACCGGCGTGTCGGAAACGATCAACCTGCTGCGCGAAGGGGACGAAGTCTTCCTGGCGACCGTCGGGGCGACGGGCGTGAAACCGGTGGCGAGTACGTTCGCCGTCGCCGACTACTTCCGCTGCGAGATGAGCGAGTACGACAACACCTTCGCGTACGTCGCCCTCGGCGAACTGCAGTCGATGCGCGGCATGGGCAACCGCGTCAATACCGTGCAGATCAAGCTCATCCCGTCCGCCGCGGGCGACCACGAACTCGTCCACAAGACGATCATCCCGGAGCTGCAAAAGTTGTTCGGCCGGGAGGAAGCCATCAACGTCGTCTCGTGGCAACAGCACCAGGGGGCACTCCTCGAAGCCATCGACATCGAGCGGGGCATCCTGAACCTGCTGCTGTTCATGATCGTCGGCGTGTCGGGGTTCAGCATCCTCGCCATCTTCACGATGATCGTGTCCGAGAAGTACCGCGACATCGGCGTCCTGAAGTCCCTCGGGGCGTCGAGCCGCGGCGTGATGAGCATTTTCGTCAGCTACGGGCTGATGCTCGGCGTCGTCGGCTGCGGCCTGGGCACGCTGCTGGGCCTGGGGATCACCGTCTACATCAACGAGATCGAGGGCTTCCTGACGCTCGTCACGAAGCAGCAAATCTTCGACCGCGGCGTCTACTACTTCGACAAAATCCCGACCAACATCGAGACGACGACGGTGGTCCTCGTCAACGTCGGGGCGCTGAGCACGTCCGTGCTGTTCAGCGTGCTGCCGGCCTTCCGCGCCGCCCGCCTGCACCCGGTCAACGCGCTGCGGTTCGAGTAGACTCCGGGTCGGTTTGTGCTTTCTCCGCCGAAGGGAATCGCGATGCTCGCCGCCACGAATCTGCGCAAGACGTACCGCCGCAACGCCGACCAGGTGAAAGTCCTCCAGGGGCTGTCGCTCGACGTTCACGCCGGGGAATTCCTGAGCGTCGTCGGCGCGTCCGGGTCCGGCAAGAGCACGCTGCTGCACCTACTCGGCACGCTCGACGTGCCGGACGAGGGCACGATCACGCTCAACGGCCGGCGGATCGACAACGTCTCGTCGCGCGAGCGGGACGAGTTGCGGAACACCGTCTTCGGCTACATTTTCCAGTTCTACCACCTGCTCCCCGAGTTCAACACGCTGGACAACGTGCTGATGCCGGCGTACATCTCGAACTCGCTGGTCAAGTGGTTCGCCACGCGCAGGGAGTGGCGGAAGCGGGCCGAGGCGATGCTCGAGCGGGTCGGCCTGTCGCACCGGCTGACGCACCGCCCGCGCGAATTGTCCGGCGGCGAGATGCAGCGGGCCGCCGTCGCGCGGGCGCTGCTGTGCCGGCCGCAAATCCTCATGGCCGACGAGCCGACGGGTAACCTGGACGCCGAGATCGGCGCGGACATCGTGCGGTTGCTCCGCGAGTTGAACCGCGACGACGGCATCACCATCGTGATGGTCACGCACAACCTCGACATCGCGGCGACGACCGACCGCGTGCTGCGAATGACGCACGGCAAGTTGAACACCGACGCGCCGGCGGCGTTCACGCGGCCCAAGCTGGCCGCGGTTTGAGGCGTACAAAAGCCGCATGGGAAAAGTCTACCTCGACGGCCGGTTCGTGGACAAGCTCGACGCCAAGGTGAGCGTCTTCGACCACGGCCTGCTCTTCGGCGACGGCGCGACGGTCGGCCTGCGCATCGTCGCCGGCAAGTTGCCGCTGCTCGACGCCTCCCTCGATCAACTCTTCGCCACGGCCACCCGCCTCGGCCTGCGCGTTAGCGGCGACCGCGCCGCCCTGGCCGCGGCGGTCCTCGAAACCGTCGCCGTCGACGCCCGTCAGGTCGGCTACGTCCGCATCTTGCTCACGCGCGGGGCGGGGATGTTGGCGCACGACCCGCGCAAGTGCGAGCCGTCCGTGATCATCATCGCCGACGACGTGCTGCCGTACCCGGACGACGTGACCGAGCACGGCCTGCACCTCGTGACCGCGAAAACCGTCCGCCGCACGGGCAACCTCGAAGACGGCGGCATGACCCTGAGCGCTCTCACGGCCGTGCTCGCCAAGCAAGAGGCGCTTGCCCGTGGGTGCCTCGACGCCGTCATTTTGAACGCGGCCGGGGACGTGACCGGGACGATCGACGCGGCCGTCTACCTCGTCACCGGCGGTCGCGTCGTCACACCGGACCCGGCATCGAACCCCGACGCGGTTTATCCGCGCTGGTTGCTCGACCGCTTCGCCGAGTGGGGCAGGGCGGTGGACGTGATCCGCGTGACGCCCGACGACCTCCGCGCGGCCGACGAACTGTTCCTCGCCGGGACCGTGACCGGGGTCGTGCCGATCGTCGCGCTCGACGGGCAAACCGTCGGCGACGGGACGGCCGGACCGGTGACCCGTGACATCCGCCGGCGTGCCGTACAATGGCACCATGAGTGAAGACCTCACCCCCGAAATGGTCGCCAAGCGCGACCGGTTGCTCGCCGTGCTGGCCGGATTGCCCGGCGTGGCGGTCGCGTTCAGCGGCGGCGTCGATAGCGCCGTCGTCGCCAAGGCGGCGCACGTCGCGCTCGGCGTGAAGGCGCTGGCGGTGACGGCGGACAGCGCGAGTGTGCCGCGGTCCGAACTCGCCGACGCCAAGACGCTCGCGGCGGTCATCGGCATCCGCCACGTGGTCGTGACGACCGAAGAATTCGACAACGCCGACTACCTCAAGAACGACGGCACCCGCTGCTACCACTGCAAGAGCGAACTGTACGGCCGCATCGAGACGCTGCTGCCGACGCTCGGCGTGCCGGTGATTTGCAGCGGGGCCAACCTCGACGACCGCGGCGACTACCGCCCCGGGCTGACCGCCGCCGCCGAACACGCCGTGCGGCACCCGCTCCAGGAAGCCGGCTTCACGAAGGCCGACGTGCGGCAGCTCGCTCGGTTCTGGCAACTCCCGGTCTGGGACAAGCCGGCGTCGCCGTGCCTGTCGAGCCGCCTCGCCCCCGGCCTCGCCGTGACGGCCGAGCGCACCCTGCGGGTCGAACTGGCGGAGGCGTTCTTGCACGCCCACGGCTTGCGCGAGTGCCGGGTGCGCTACCATGAGGGCGACCTGGCCCGCGTCGAAGTGCCGGTCGCCGATGTCGCCCGGTTCGCCGCGGAACCGTTGGCCGGCGAACTCGTGGCCCGCTTCCGCGAACTGGGCTTCCAGTTCGTGACGCTCGACTTGCAAGGCTTCCGTAGTGGCAATTTGAACGGGCTGATTTCCCTCGATGTCAAGCGGCGCTTCGCGCCGACTCCCGCCGGGACCGCGTCATGACCCCCCTCGCCGCCGACCAGGCCCTCGCCGCGTACTTCCTGGAAGCCCGCAGTAAAATTCTCGACCTGGCGGCAATCCTCGACCGCGTCCGGCGCGGCGACGGTGCGCTCGAAGCGGCGGCCGATCCCAGACTGGAGCGGGTCGCGCGGGCCTTGCAGATTCTTTTGGCCGACGCGGCAGGGAAGGCGGACGCCGTGCAGCGGGTCTTCTCGCTGGAGTACGATTCCGGGTGGAAGATTCCGGAACCGCGTTGATTTGCCCGCCGGTTCGGGTGACAATCTCACCTAATCGATAGAAACGTCTGTGTCGGCGGCCGAACCCGGCGCGACCCGATCACCCCCTTGACCACCGTCGAGAGCGAAAATGCCGATCAAAGTGACCTGTTCTAAGTGCCAGGGCGTACTCCACGCCCCGGACGACGCCGGCGGCAAGCGGGGCAAGTGCCCGACGTGCGGTAACGTGCTCGCCATCCCCGGCGGGTCCGGCGGGTCGATGATCCCGCCCGAGTCGGACCAACCGCTCGCGCAAACGCCGTTCAACGCCGCCCCGCCGCCGCGCCAGGCCTCGACGGTGTTCGGGTCGCCGGGGGCCGACGACCGGCGCGGGTCGTTCGCCCCGGGGCTGACCGGGCCTGGGGCGCAAATGCCGGCCCCGATGTCGGACGGTCGGCCCGCAGTGGGGAACCGCGTCGCCGGCCAGGAGCCTCGTAAGTCGGGCGACCCGTTCTCGAAGTCCGGGCCGCGCCCGTCGCCGGCCGAAGCCGACGCCGCGAGCCGGTCGTGGCGACGGACCCGCCGCGGCCTCTGGTTCGTGCAGGCCGGCTACTTCTGCGCCGTCGTCGCCGTCGTCGCCCCGGCCGCGTTGACGATCGCGGTCAAGTCGGGCGTGAAACTGCCGGATAAACCGGGGCTGCTCAAGCTGGAAGAACTCCGCCTGCCGGCCGAAATCCTGTACGCCTCGTTCTTGATCCCAGCGGCGCTGGCGTTCCTGCTGGTCACCCTCGGCCGCGTCGGGGCCGCGAGTGCCCCGCGGGCCTCCTACGCCCGCGGGCTGTTCCAGGCGTCCGCACTGGCGACCCTCTTGAGCCTGATGGGTCTGATCGCGTTGACCGTCGTCGTCGTCGCCCAGGTCGCCATCGGCGTGTACCCGGGGTTGCTGCTGCCCGACGACGTCCAGGGCATCGTCCAGCGGGTCGGGATCGCCGTCGCCGCCGTCCTCGCGCCGGTGGCCGAACTCTGGTTCGTCGTCGCCCTCGGCCGGATGGGTGCCGGGTTGCACGACGCCCGACTCGCCGGCCGCGGCACCCGGGCACTCGTGTACGCCGGGTTGCTCTTCATCGTCGCCGGCCTGGTCACCTACGCCGTGAGCTATTACCACGGCGAAATCAACCAGCTGATCGCCGACCAGGTCCAGCCCAAACTGACGACCCTGGGCGACAAGCAGGCGTTCGTACTGCCCGGTATCGCCATCGCCGCCGGGCTGATCGTGTGGCTCGTTTACGTCCGCCTGGTGGGGGCGGCCCGCGGTGCCATTCACGGCTGGCTCGACGTCAACCGCGGCTAGCGGTGACGGCCGGCGGGCGATTGCGGTCAGTTCGTCAGGGGACTGCGACCATGTTGGATGCACTGTCGGTGCTGGTGCGATTTTGCTGCCCGAACTGCGGGGCGGGCATGAAGGGCAGCCGCGCGGACGGGGGCAGCGTTCAAACCTGTCGCCGCTGCGGCGAGTCGATCCGCGTGCCCGGCCGGCAGCACCCCTTCGAGTGCGATGTCCCCGACTCGCCCGCCGTTCCGCCCCAGGCCCTCGCCGGCGGCCGCGAGGGGTTGCGGCTCCTGTCCCTCGGGCATTCCCTCGTCGTCGTTCAGGGCACGTTGATCGTCGCGGCTTACGTGTTGTGGGCCGCGTTGGAAGGCTTGCCGCAAGTTCTCGACCGCGACCCCGGGCCGTGGCGGACGCTGTTCCTGGCGGTCTGGGCCACCGACTTGATTCTGCTCGCCGTGCAGTCCGGCGTGAAGTGGCTCGGCTACCAGAAGTGCGAGGCCGCGGCGTTCGCCGTCGAGTCGGTCGGGTGGGTGACGCTCGCCCGCTTTTCGGTCCTCTTGCGCGGCCTCGGGTACTTGATGGCGTGCGCCCCGTGGCTCATGGCCAGTACCCCGGACGCCACGTCGCCGCTGGTCAAGGCGTTCGTCCAGATCGGCCACGTCACCTGGATGGCCGGGTTGCTCGGCGAGTTCGGCATCCTGGTCGTCTGGTACCGCCTGCTGACGGAACTCGGCGACGCCGGTTCGTCCGCGCCGGTGGCCCGCTTCGTCGCCTGGACGGCCGGCCTCGTCCTGACAGCGTCGGCGTGCGTCAGCCTGACCGCCATGACGCTCATCATCCTGCTCCGCCGCGTCGCCCCGGCCGAGACCCCGGCGCAAGGGGTCCGCCTGAACTTCGCCGCCGTTCCCGTCGAAGGTTGGGTCATGGTCGCAGGGCTTTCCGTACTGTTGACCACGTTCGGTCTGGTCGTCGCGGCGCAATACTGGGGCGTGTTGAAGCGCGTCGAACGCAGCCTGCAGCCTGCGCCCCGTTCGTGACCTCGCCCCCGCCCGGAAAGCTCCGATGACCCTGGCGATCGAAACCCGCGGCCTGTCCCGTTCGTTCGCCGGCGTGTCGGCCGTGGACGCCCTCGACCTCCGGGTCGAGCGCGGCACCTTCTACGGCTTTCTCGGCCCGAACGGGGCGGGCAAATCGACCACGATTAAAATGCTCACCGGCCTCCTGGCCCCGTCCGCCGGGGAGATTCGCGTCCTCGGCCGCAACGTCCTCGACGCCTCCGAGGCTCTCGACGCCAAGCGGCACGTCGGCGTCATCCCGGAGAACCTCGCGCTGTTCGACAACCTGACGGCCCGCGAGTACCTCACCTTCGTCGGCCGGATGCACCTGCTGCCCCGCGACGAGGTGCGGTCCCGGTCGGACGAACTGCTCGGCGTGCTCGGTCTCGACGCGGAGGACGGCAAGCTCGCTCTCGAATACTCGCACGGGATGCGCAAGAAACTCGCCCTGGCCGCGGCCCTGCTGGCGAACCCCGACTTGCTCTTCCTGGACGAGCCGTTCGAGGGCCTCGACGCGGTCACGTCGCGGGTCGTCCGGGACATCCTGGCCCGGTACGTGGCCCGCGGCTCGACCGTGTTCCTCACGTCTCACGTCCTCGAAGTCGTCGAAAAACTCTGCACCCACGTCGGCGTGATCGTCCGCGGCAAACTGGTCGAGCAGGACTCGATGGAGTCGATCCGGGCGGCCGGGTCGCTCGAAGACCGGTTCCTCAAAGTCGCCGGGGCCGACGCGGCCCCCACCGCCCGGGTGAAGTGGTTGGAGGCCCAGGAATCGTGAACCGCGAACACTTCCTCGCCTTCGTCTGGCTCCGGTCCCGCCTGCGGATGAACCAACTCCGCCGGGGCGGGGCGGCCAACGTCATCGTCCTCGGGGTGGTCGCTGTCGCCCTGGCCGTCGGGGCCGTCGGGGCGGGCGTCGGCGGGTTCCTGGTCGGCCTGCTCGCCCTCGGCGACACGCCCCCCGGCGTCGTGCTGTTGGCCTGGGACGGGGCCGTCGGGCTGTTCCTGTTCGTCTGGATGATCGCGCTGATGGCGGACCTCCAGAAGTCGGAGGCCGTGTCGTTGGACAAAGTCTTGCACCTGCCGGTCTCGCCGGCCGGGGCGTTCGCGGTCAACTACCTGAGCACGCTGTTCAGCCCGATTCTCGCCGCCTTCCTGCCGGGATTCGTCGGTTTCGCCCTCGGGTCGGCCGGGTCGCGCGGCCCGCTGCTGCTCCTCGTGTTGCCGCTGTTGGTCGCATTTTTGTTCGCCGTGACGGCCCTGACGTACCAGTTCCAGGGTTGGCTGGCCGCGCTGATGTCGAACCCCCGACGCCGGCGAACGATCGTGGTGGTGATGACGCTCGGGTTCATCCTGGTCGCACAAGCCCCGCAAGCCCTAAACATCGCCCGGATGTTGGGCCAGTCAGACGACGGGACCGCGCGGAATGCCGTCCTCGCGGCGGCCGGCGAAGAGCGCAACGCGGCTTTGAAATCAGCCGGCGAAGAGCACAATGCGGCTTTAAAATCGGCCGGCGAAGTCCAACTTTCAGCGACCGTCGCGGCCACGGCCGCACTTCAAGCCGGTAAATTGACGTCGGACCAGTACGGGGCACGACTCGACCAGAACCTGCGCGACTATCAGGCCCAACTCGACAGGCTCGGACAAGACCACAAGACCCGGTTGGAGCGGAAGGCCGTCGAGTCTCAGGCCAAGCAGGATCAAGGCGAGCGGGACCGACAGGCCCGCTCGGCGGAAAAATCGAAGAGTGAGCGCGGCCGGCTCGAACGCGCGGCCTGGGTTGTCAACGCAGTCTTGCCGCCCGCGTGGCTGCCGCTCGGGGCGGCGTATTTGGCCGACGGCAACCCGATCCCGGCCCTGCTCGGCACCCTCGGATTGACCGCGATCGGAGCCGGCGGGCTGTGGCGGGCGTACCGGACGACCGTGCGGATGTCCACCGGCCGCGACACGGGCGGCGGAGGTCGCCCGGTCCTCGGCTCCAAACCCGTCGGTCCGCGGCGACTTTCGATGGTCGAGTGGCGACTCCCGGGGATCAGTGAGCCGGCGGCGGCCGTCGCGGCGGCCGGCTTGCGTTCGCTCCTCCGCGCCCCGGAAGCGAAAATGGTCTTGATCGCCCCGGCACTGTTCTTACTCATCTTCGGGTCGGTTGCCGCGACGATGGCCGCGTCGCCGCCCGCTTATCTGCGACCGGTGATCGCCGCCGGTGGGGCCGGGATGGTGTTGTTCGCCGCGACCGCACTGGTCTGCAATCAGTTCGGCTACGACCGGGCCGGATTCCGGGCTTACGTCCTCGCGCCGGTCTCCCGCCGCGATATTCTGCTCGGGAAAAACTTGGCCTCCGCCCCGCTCGCCCTCGGGATGGCCTGGGCGACCGTCCTCGCGGTCGGCGTCGTCTACCCGATGCGGTTCGACCACCTGCTCGGAGCATTTTGTCAGGCCGCGACGATGTAC
>JANYHV010000118.1 GCA_025362195.1 Fimbriiglobus sp.
CACAGGTCGGGGAGCCGGACCGGCACCCGGAGGCGGAAGCGCCGCCGCCACCCGTCGCCCAGGGCGTCCGCCCCGTTGCTCCGGGGGGCCGACTGGTCGGCGGCGTACACGTAGGCCGCGACCTCCAGCAGGTCGAGCAGCTCGGTGGCGAGGTCCTCGGGGAAGAGCGAGTGGACCGCCGAGGCACGCAGCCGCACGTTGGCGGCCGGTGGGGCCAGGCCGAGGGCGAGGTGGCGCGGCTTCACGAAGTCGGCGGGCACCGCCCCGGCGGGCAGCCCGCCGCACGACACGGCGACGTCGGTCGGCATCAGCAGGCCCCCGGCTTCATCGCCTGCGTCAGCTTGGCGAACGCGCCGTGGGCGAACTCGGCCGCCCGGCCGGGGTCGATCTCCCCGCCCCGCTGGTGCCTCTCGCGGGAGAACCACTCGCCCGAGAAGCGCTCGACGACCGCGGCGGTCTCGCGGCATTGGACGTCCAGGTCGCGGTTGAACGCCTCCAGGTCGGCCACCCCGGCGAACCGCCCGCCGGGGCCGACGTGCTCGGGCAGCTCGCGGCTCAGGAAGTAGTGCAGCACCTTTTGCGTGAACCGGGCGAAGAAGCCCGCGGCGAGCGCCCCGAAGTTGGCGACGGTGCCCTGGCTCGCGAAGGCCCGTCGGACCTCCTCGGGTCCGGCGTCGAAGAGGCCCTTGAGGGTCCCGCCGACGGAGACCGCGAGCGTCTCGGTCAGGGCCGCCTGGGCCATCTCGCCCACGTCCGTGCGGCCCCGGCCGGCCGGCGTGACGCCGTCGAGCCGCTCGGAGACCGCCGCGAGCACGTCGCAGAAGTCGGGGCCGTCGGGCACGTCCACGCCGACGCCGCGCAGCGCCCCGGCGAAGTCGTCGCTATTGGCCGCGATCGGCAGGAGCATCATCAGCCGAACCGCGTCGGCCAGGACCGCGTCGTCGGCCGCGCGGGCCAGCCGCCGCGCCGCCGCCTCGAGCGACTCGCGGGCGACTTGGGCGGCCCCCGCCCCCGCCTCGAACGCCTCGACGACGCGCCGCCAAGTCCTGGTGCGCGGCAGCGTGCCGAGCCGGTTCGTCCCCATCGCTGGCCTCGGTCGTGGTAGAATCGGGTGGTGGTCAAATTTATACCCGCCGAAAACTAGCTCACAAAGTCAGTAGGGGCGAACCCGAGCCGCGGGAACAGGGTATCCTGCTGGCCGCGACGGCCGTGACGGGAGGCACGACCCGCCCGCTCGGTGGCGTGGGTCGATCCGGGCGTGCGAAGATGCCCGCAACGCCTCATCCCCGCGTCAGGCAAACGGCGTGCGATGATAAGGGCAGGGGGTTCGCCGCAAACACCTACCGCCCGGCGGTTACGGCGGGTTCCCCCGACCCGCCGACAATCCTGGCCGAACCGCTCGCCCGAAGGGGACCCCGCATGATCGTCACCCAGCGCCGCCTCGACTCGATCCGCCCCTACCCCGGCAACCCGCACCGCAACGACCCCGCCGTCGATGCCGTGGCCAAGAGCCTCCAAGAGTTCGGCTTCCGCCAGCCGATCGTCGTCGATGGCGACGGCGTGATTGTCGTTGGGCACACCAGGCACAAAGCCGCCCTCAAGCTCGGCCTCACCGAGGTGCCGGTCCACGTCGCCGCCGGGCTGACCCCCGCGCAGACGAAAGCGTACCGCCTCGCCGACAACCGCACCGCCGCGATCGCGACCTGGGACGACGACGCGTTGGTGACCGAGCTGCTTGGCCTCCAGGAGCAGGGCTACGACCTCGACCTGACCGGCTTCGATGCCGACGACCTGTCGCGTCTCCTCGGCGGGCAATTGGAGGCCCTACCGGGCGACCCCGAGGACGTGCCCGAGCCGCCCGCCGAGCCGGTGACCCGCCTGGGCGATCTGTGGGTGCTGGGCGGCCACCGCCTCGTCTGCGGCGACGCCGCCGACCCCGCCGCCTACGCCCAGCTACTCGATGGCACGCCGGCCGACCTGCTGCTCACCGACCCGCCCTACAATGTCGCCTACGCCGGCAAGACCACCGCCGCCATGACCATTGCCAACGACGACATGGACCCCGAAGCGTACCGCGCGTTCCTGGCTCGGTGCCTCAGTGGCGCGGTCGCGGTCGTGAAGCCCGGCGGGGGCTTCTACGTCTGGCACGCCGACTTGCACGCCCTCGCCGTCCGGCTGGCGTGCACTGACGCCGGGCTGGCGGTGCGGCAGTGCCTCGTGTGGGCCAAGTCGGCGTTCACCCTGGGCCGCCAGGACTACCACTGGCGGCACGAGCCGTGCCTCTACGGCTGGCGGGACGGGGCCGCTCACGAGTGGCTGGGCGACCGC
>JANYHV010000122.1 GCA_025362195.1 Fimbriiglobus sp.
TCGTGGACGGCCGTGAGGAGTTCGTTCCAGTCGGCCGGCGGGGCGGTCGCTTCGGGCTTGGCGGTCGCCCGGTCGCGCTGCCGCGCCCGCACGGCCCCGCGGCGGAGTTTCATCGCCCCGCGCACCGCCGTGCCGTGCAGCCACGCGCCGACGTTGCCGTTGCGGACGCGGCCGCTCGACTTGACGAACGCCAGGAAGACGGCCTGGAAGGCGTCCTCGGCGTCGGCCGGGTCGGGCAGCAGTTGCCGGCAAACGGCCCAGACCATGCCGCCGTGCCGCCGCGCGAGTTCCTCGAAGGCCGCCTCGTCGCGGGCGGTCGTGTAGCGCGACAGCAATTCGGCGTCGGGGACGGCCGCGAACGGCTCGGCCCGCATCGCCGCGAGTTGCCGCCAGAACATCAAGGATCGCTCGGGTCTCATCACTCATGTTGTTCCCGCGCGGCCGGATTTCCTACGGAAATTTCCCCCCGGCTCGCAATACTAATCACGTCAACGCACCGCGGAGTGGCCCATGATTCTGTTCGCCTCGTTCGCCCTGCCGCTCGTCGCCGTCGGGGCACTGGCCGTCGCGGCGGCCGTCCCGGTGCTGATCCACCTGCTCAGCCGGCAACGCTTTCAAGTCGTCGAGTGGGCGGCGACGCGCTTCCTCGTCACCGCGCAAAAGCGGCACCGCCGGCGCATCGACCGCTGGTTGCTGCTCACGGCCCGCGTGCTGGCCCTGCTGCTGCCGCTGGCCGGGATGTGCGCGGCGACGCCGTGGGCCGAGCGGGCCTGGCAGGCGGTCCGGCCCGGGGCGGTCGAGGTGGCGGTGAACGCCCCGCGCACCCACCGCGTCCTCGTCCTCGACGCCTCCTTGAGCATGACGACGCGGCACGAGGACGGCACCCGGTTCGACCACGCCGTCGCCCAGATCGAAGCGACCATCGACGCGGCCAACCCCGGCGACGGCTTCACGCTGATCCTCCTGGCCAACGGCGCGCAAGCCGTCGTCCCCGGGCCGTCGGCCGACGCCGAAAAGGTGCTCGCCGAGTTGCGCACCCTCAAGGTGACGCACGGGGCGACCGACCTGGCGGCCGGGCTGGCGATGGTCGCCGACACGCTCAGCCGGTCGCCGCGCAGCTTCCCCCGGCGGCAGGTCATGCTCTTCACGGACGTGCAAAAGTCCGCCTGGGCCGGGCTGTTGCCGAAGCCCGACGGCACCGTGCCCGAAATCTGGCGGGGCATCCTGCCGCGGGCCGAAGTCGCCGTCGTCGATGCGTCGGTCGGCGAGGCGGAGAACGTCGCCATCGTCGAGCTGGCGCTGACCGATTCGGTCGCCCTGGTGGACGCCCCGGCCGCGGTCACGGCGACCGTGCAGAACTTCGGCCGGGGCGAGAAGAAGACGGTGCGGCTAGAACTGTCGCTGGGCCGGCCGTCGGCGACCGGGCCGGACGCGGTCATGCTGCCGATCGAGACGCGGGTCATCGAGTCGATCCCGGCCGGCCAGCGGACGAGCGTGACCTTCGCCCTCGCCGGCGGCACCCGGTTCCGCGACGCCGGCCTGCACCTCGTGCAGTTGAAACTCGTCGAGGCCGACGACCTGCCGGCCGACGACACCCGCACCCTGGCCGTCGAAGTCCGCGACGCGCTGCCGGTCGTGCTGGTCAACGGCAAGCCGTCGGCCGACCCGGTCCAGCGGGCCAGCGAGTACCTGCACGACGCGCTCGAGCCGGCCGGCCGCCGCGCCCCGGGCAACCCCGTGCGGCCGAAAACCCTGTCCCTGAGCGAGTTCGCCGACCCGACCCTGGGCGACCTGACCAGCGTCGATTGCGTCTACCTGTGCGACGCGCCGACCCTGTCGCCTGCCGAAGTCTCCCGGCTGACGGCCCACCTGAAGCGCGGCGGCGGGGTGGTCATTGCCCTGGGGCCGAACGCCGCGGCGAACACCGAGTGGTACAACCGCGTGCTGTTCGCCGACGGCGAGGGCATCCTGCCCGGCAAGCTCGGGGCGGTCAAGAGTTCGCCCGACCCGGACGACGCCGCGTACCGCCTGGTGGCGAGCGAGGACGCGTACCGCCGGCCGCCGCTGGCCGCCTTCCGGGACGACAACGTGCGGGCCGCGCTGACGAGCGTGCCGTTCAAGAAGTACCTGGCGCTGGACGCCCCGGCCGACGGCCGCGCCCGCCGCATCCTGTCCTTCGCCCCCGCCGGCCCGGCCCCCGCCAAGCCCACGCCTCCGGTGGTGGACGCGCTGTCGAAGCCGGCCGAACGCCTGGACGCGGCCCTCGTCGAGTGGCCCCGGCACCGCGGCCGCGTCGTCGTCCTGACGACGACGCTGAACGCCGACTGGACCGACTGGCCGATTCTGCCGACGTACCTGCCGTTCATGCACGAACTCCTCCGCTTCGCCGTGACGACGAGCGACCGCCGCACCCTGCGCGTCGGCGAAACCCTCGAAGAGTTCCTGCCGGCGACGACGGTCGGCCTCACGGCGACGATCACCGGCCCCGAGAATTTGAGCGTCAGCGTACCGGTCGTCGCCGGCGAGGACGTGGGCCTGGTCCGCTTCGGCGACGCCAACCTGTCCGGGCTGTACCGCGTCGGCCTGGGCGGCAAGCGGGACCGCCTGTTCGCCGTGAACGTGCCCGAGTCCGGCCCCGGCGGCGGCAGCGAGTCCGACCTGCGCAAACTCGACGCGACCGACCTGCGCCTGCTCCCCGGGGTGACCCTGACCCTCGACCCGACCGACGCCAAACTGCTCGCCGGCGGCGACGGCGAGGTGGTCCTGACGCCGCGGCCGCAAGGCCCGGTCGTCGCCCGCTGGCTGCTCCTGGCGGCGCTCGCGGCGATGCTCGTCGAACTCGGCGTCGCGTGGTACTACGGCCCCGGCCGGTCCGGCGGCCACGGCGCCGCGCCGCCCGAACCGCGCTCGCTCCTCCGCCTCCTCGCCCCACTCGCCGCCCTGATTCCCCTGGCGATCGCGGTCGCCCTGCTGGCCGTCCTGGCGCACCACGCCGTCACCGGCCGGCTGCTCGACTTCGCCCCGGACGGCCTACGCGCGGCGCTCGAACGCGCCGTCGGCGTGCCGTCGGCTGCGCCCGGCGAGGGGACGCGCTGGCGGCTCGAGCAGAGCACCGTGTTCGGCAAGGGTGCCCGCCTCGACGGCCGCATCGTCCTCGGCGTCGGGGCGGCCGTGCTCGTCCTGGTCGCCGCGCTGTACCGCCTGGAACGCCGGGCCGCCGGCCGCTGGTCGGCCGTGCTGTTGCCACTGCTATTGCGACTTGCCGCGCTCGGGGTGCTGCTCTTCTTCGTGCTGCCGCAAACTCGATTGACCTTCGACCGCGAGGGGTGGCCGGACGTGGCGGTGCTGCTCGACACGAGCCTGAGCATGGCGACGGTGGACGACTTCCAGGACCCCGAGGTCCGCGCGAGGGCGGCCAAGCTCGGCGGCCTCGACAACCTGACCGCCCTCGACCGCCTCCGCCTGGCCAAGCTCCTCGTCGCCCGCCCCGGCGACGGCCTGCTCGACCGCTTGCTGACGGAGAAGCAGGTCAAAGTCCACGTCTACACCATCGCCGAGCAGGCCAGACTCGTCGCCGAGTGCGTCGAGCCGGGCGACCTCAAGGCCGGCCAGGACGCGGTGACGGCACTCGCCGCCGACGGCGAACAGTCCCGCCTCGGCGACGCCGTCCAGGCCGTGTTGAAGGCCTTCCGCGGCGGGTCGCTCGAAGCCGTCGTCGCCTACACCGACGGCGTCGTCACCAGCGGCGACGACCTGGCCAAGGCCGGCCGCGAGGCCGCGCGGGCCGGGGTGCCACTGTACCTCGTCGGCCTCGGCGAGAGCCGCGAACCGGCCGACGTGGTCCTGTCCGACTTGAAGACCGAGGAGGTCGTCTTGAAGGGCGACACGCTGATCTTCGAGGCCCGCCTGACCTCGCGCGGCATCGGCGACGGCAAGACGGCCGTGACCGTCCCCGTGATTCTCTCGGAGCGCCAGGGGGACAAGCTCGTCGAGCGCGCCCGGGTCATGGTCACCCTCGACCCGACGGGCAAGCCGCTCCCGGTCAAGCTCTCGACCGTCGCCCAGGAGGCCGGCGAGAAGACGTTCGTCCTCGAGGTGCCGCCGCAGCCCGGCGAGACCGAGACCGGCAACAACCGCCTCGAACGGGTCGTCCTCGTCACCGAGAACCGCCGGTTGAAGGTGCTCTACCTCGAATCGTCGCCGCGGTACGAGTTCCGCTTCCTGAAGGTGCTGCTCGAGCGCGAGAGCGACGCCGTCGTCGGCAACAAGACGGTCGAACTCAGTTCGATGCTCCTGGACGCCGCCCCCGGGTACGCGGAGCAGGACAAGAGCGCGCTGCGCGACCTGCCGACGCGGACCGAACTCCTCGCCTACGACGTGGTCCTGTGGGGCGACGTGGACCCGGCCAGTCTGCCGCGGTCGAACGCCTTCCTGGCCGACCTGGCGGAGTTCGTCAAGGTCCGCGGCGGCGGCCTGCTCTTCCTGGCCGGCACGCAGGCGACCCCGGCGAAACTGTTCGGCACCCCGTTGGGCGAACTCCTGCCGGTGGCCCCGGCCGAGGTCGCCGCGGCCGACGACCCGACGACGCCGATCCCCGACGGCTACCGGCCCAAGTTCACCGCCTTCGGCCGGTCGCACGCCGTCCTGCGGTTGCTCAGCGACGACGCCGAGAATGCCAAGCTGTGGGCCGGGTTCAAGCCGCTCTACTGGGCGTCGTCCGGGTACCGCCGGAAGGCGTCCGCCGAGGTCCTGGCCGTCCACCCCGACCGCCCGGCCGACGGCTTCCCGGGCGAGAAGCACCCGCTCATTTTGCAGCAGTTCGTCGGGTCCGGTCGGGTCATGTTCTTCGGCTTCGACGAGACCTGGCGGTGGCGGTTCCGGACCGGCGAGGAGCGGTACAACCAGTTCTGGCTGCAGGCCGTGCGGACGCTGTCGCGGAACCGGGTGACCCGGCCCGAGGTCCGCACGGACAAGCAGACCAACTACCGCCGGGACGAGCCGATCCGCCTGACCGTCCGCTTCCCGGACGACGCCCCGCCGCCGGCCGACGACGCCCCGGTCCGCGTCAAAGTCGAACGGACCCCGTTGAAGCCGGGCGGGGCGACCGAGTCGCAGACGGTGCAACTCGCGCGGGTCGAGGGGACGCGGGCCGAGTACCAAACGCTCATCACCCGGACGCCCGAAGGCCAGTACCGCTTCGAGCTGACCGACCCCGTCGTGACCGGCAGCCGGCCCCGCGCCGAGGCCAAGGTGCTGCCGCCGCCCGGCGAGCGCGACCGCATCGACATGGACCGGCAGGCGCTGAGCCGTGCGGCCGCCGAGAGCCGGGGCAAGTTCTACACCCTGGCCGACGCCGCGAACCTGCCCGACGACCTGCCCGAAGTCGCCCGCGTGCCGTTGAACCAGCCGGTCCCGCCGGTGCCGCTGTGGAACCACGCCGCGACCTTCACGCTGGTGCTGGCGCTGCTGGCCGCGGAGTGGCTGTTACGCCGCCGCGCGAGGTTGCTGTAATCGCCCGATCCCCCGAGGTCGTATGATGTCCCGTCCGCTCACACTGCTCGTCGTCGGGTTCATTCTGGGGAGCTGGCCGATGCGCCGAGGCGTCGCCGACGAGGGCATGTGGCTGCCGACCGACCTGCCGGCGGAGGCGCTCCAGGCGCAGTACGGGTTCGCGCTGACCGAGGCGTTCCGCACCAAGTTGATGCTCGCGTCGGTCCGCTTCCCCGGCGCGTCCGGCGGGTTCGTGTCGCCCGACGGCCTGGTCGTGACCAACCACCACGTCGGCAGCGACGCGATTCAAAAACTCTCGACCCCGGGCCGCGACCTGATGCGCGACGGGTACACTGCCCGCACCCGCGCGGACGAGTTGCCGTGCCCGGACCTCGAACTCAACGTGCTCCAGTCGATCGAGGACGTGACCGCGCGGATCGCCGCGGCCGTGACCCCGGCGATGGCCCCGGCGGCGGCGGCCGCGGCCCGCCGGGCGGTGACCGGCGACATCGAGAAGGAGTCGTTCACGAAGACCGGGCTGCGGTCCGAGGTCGTGACGCTGTACCAGGGCGGCCTGTACCACCTGTACCGGTCGAAGAAGTACACCGACGTGCGGCTCGTCTTCGCCCCGGAGTCGGCCATCGCCGCGTTCGGCGGGGACGTGGACAACTTCGAGTACCCGCGGACGAGCCTCGACGTGGCCTTCTTCCGCGCCTACGAGAACGGCAAGCCGGCCAGGGTGCCGCACTACTTCCGGTGGTCCGCCGCCGGCCCGGCCGAGAACGACCTGGTGCTCGTGACCGGCCACCCCGGCACGACCAACCGCCTCGAAACCCTGGCCAAGTTGAAGCACCGCCGGGACGTGACCCTGCCCTACGACCTCGCCCGGCTGCGGGCCTACGAGGCGGCGATGATCCAGTTCAGCGAACAGTCGCCGGCCAAGCGCCGGGAGGCGGCGACCGTCCTGCACGGCCTGGCCAACCGCCGCAAGGCGTTCGCCGGGCAACTGCAGGGCCTGCTCGACGCCGGGGTGATGGCCCAGAAAGCGGCGTCGGAAGAAGAGTTGATGCGGCCGACCCTCGCGGGCGTGCAGCCGGTCCAGGTCACCGGCCCGCTCACCGACCGGTACCCCGGCACGGCCTGGGCCAAGGTCGCGGCGGCCCAAACCCGACTCACCGCCTTCGAGCGCGAGTACGCCCTGCTGGAGCGGGCCGACGCCTTCTTCAGCGACCTGTATCCCGTCGCCCGGCACTGCGTCCGGCTGGCCGACGAACTGCCCAAGCCGAACGCCGACCGGCTGCGCGAGTACCGCGACTCGAACCTCGACTCGTTGAAGTTGACGCTGTACAGCCCCGCGCCCGTCTCCCGGGGTCTCGAACTGGCCCGGCTCGCGGCGGCGCTGACCTTCCTGGCCGAACAACTCGGCGGCGAACACCCGACGGTGGTCAAACTTCTCGCCGGCAAAAGCCCGGCCGACCGCGCCGCCGACCTCGCCGCCGGGACCAAGCTCGCCGACGTGGCGGAGCGGAAGCGGCTCGTCGAGGGCGGCCGCACCGCCGTCGAGGCGTCGGCCGACCCGCTCGTCAAGCTGGCCAAACTCATCGACGCCGACGCGCGGGCGCTCCGCAAGCGGTACGAGGACGAGGTCGAGGAGGTCGAGCGGCAGGCCTACGCGGCCATCGCCGACGTGCGGTTCAAGGCCTTCGGCAAGGCGGTCGCCCCCGACGCGACCTTCACCCTGCGGCTCGCCTTCGGTACCGTCAAGGGGTACGCCGTCGAGGGCAAGACGCTGCCGTTCCACACGACTTTCGGCGACGCCTACCGCCGCTGGGAAGACCTCGAGAAGCGCGACCCGTTCGCGCTCCCGCCGCGGTGGGTCGAGCGCCGCGCGAAGCTCGACCGGGCGACCCCGTTCAACTTCGTCAGCACGGCGGACACCATCGGCGGGAACAGCGGGTCGCCCGTGCTGAACCGCGCCGGGGAGGTGGTCGGGGTGAACTTCGACCGCAACCGCCACGGCCTGGTCCGCAACTTCGTGTACACCGACGTGCAAGCCCGGCACGTCGCGGTCCACAGCCGCGCGGTGATCGAGGCGCTGACGAAAGTGTACGACGCCCAGGCCCTCGCCGACGAACTCACCGCCACGACCCCGGAGACGCCATGACGACCGCGACTGCCCGCAAGCCCCGCACGAAGTCCGCTAAGACCGCGGCCACGTCGTCCAACCCCACGGGCTTTGCAACGCTCGCCGACATCATCGCGGCGGCCGGCGGGGTTCCGCCCGAGTGGATCATCTTTACCCCGCTGCCGGGGACCGCGACCGAGGCGGACGTGGTCGCACTCGACGGGATGGACATCACGTGCGAACTGGTCAACGGAATTCTTATTAGGGAGCCAATGGGCAACAAAGACGACCGGGTCGCCGCGATCATGCACACTTTGATTGGCATGTTCGTCTTGAAGCACAACCTGGGGGCCATCGGCGGGTCGCAAGCGCTCTTGCGACTCAGGCCAGGGCTGGTCAGGCTGCCGGACATCTGCTTCACGCCGTGGGACGCGATCGTCGATGAAGACGAAGACGGTGCGTTCCAAGACGCCGCGCCCGCACTGGTCGTCGAAGTGCTCAGCCCGAGTAACACGGCCACTGCGATGGCGAGAAAGTTAGAGGATTACGCCGCCGCGGGTGTCAAACTCGCGTGGTGCGTCAACCCCCGGCGTCAAGAGATCGACGTTTACGTCAACGCCCGCTTGAAGTCGAAGAAGACGCTCACCCTCGCCGACACGCTTCCCGGCGGCAAAGTGCTACCCGGTTTTACGCTGCCGGTGAAGACAATCTTCGAGGACCGCCGCCCGCCGAAGCCCAAGAAGAAAGCCTGACGGCGGCTCAGTGGCACTTGCGGATGACGCCGACGAGGACGCCCAGGATTTGCACGTTTTCGCGGGACGGGTCGATCAGGATCGGCTCCATCGCGCTGTTGCACGGCTCGAGGCGGACCTGGTCCTTCTTCTTGTAGAACTTCTTCAACGTCATCGACCGATCGACCATCGCCACGACTTTTTCGCCGTTGTCGGCCTGCTCCTGCTTGCGGATGACGACGTAGTCGCCGTCGGCGATCTGGCTCTCGATCATCGACTCGCCGCGGACCTTGAGCAGGTAGACGTTGTCCCCGCCGAACAGGTCCTTCATGTCCACCCGCTCGTTCTGCTCGGTGGCCTCCAGGACCGGGCCGGCGGCGATCAGGCCGAGCATCGGCAGGCTGAACCCGCCGCTGCTCACGCCGGGGATGGTGATCGACCGGGCGATGCCGCCCTGGAACTCGTTCTTCTCCTCGCGGTGGATGTACCCCTTCTTTTGCAGCGCCCGCAGGTGGCACATGACGCCGTTCGGCGACTTGATGTCGAACGCCCGGCCGATGTCGCGGATCGCCGGCGGGTACCCGTGGTCCTCGATGTACGTGCGGATGAAGGCGAAGATTTCTTGCTGCTTGGTGGTCAGGGGGATGCTGTCGCCCACGGGTCGCCCTCCGGGAAAAGGTGTCGGTCGGGATGGATGCGTTCACTGGGTTCTATTTGTCCAGGTCTGGAAAAGATTCTATCTGACGGGCGTACAGTCCGGCAAGGGGACTTTGCCACATTCGCCCCGCACCTGCTATCGTAACCGTGCCCGGTCGAGCGTCGTCGTGAGGTCCTTCCCGTGGAATTGCCGCGTCCGGTTTGGTTCTCGGAACTCTACGCCGAGTTGCTCGCCGGCCGCGACCTGGACGCCGGCCGGGTGACCGAGGCGTTCCGCGACCTGCTCGCCGGGCGGGTCGAGGAGCCGCTCGCCGCCGCCTTCCTGACCGCCCTGCGGATGAAGCCGGAAAGCCCCGCCGAGGTCGCCGCCGCGGCCCTCGCGTTGCGCGAACAGATGGTCCGCCTCGTCGCCGTCAACGGCCCGGTCGTGGACACCTGCGGCACCGGCGGGGACGACTCGGGCACGTTCAACATCAGCACCGCCGCGGCGTTCGTCATCGCCGGCGCGGGGGTGCCGGTCGTCAAGCACGGCAACCGCGCCGTGTCGAGCAAGTCCGGGTCGGCCGACGTGCTCCGCGAACTCGGCGTGAACATCGAACTCGGACCGGCCTGGTCGCAGCGGTGCCTGGACCGCGTCGGGTTCGCCTTCTGCTACGCCCCGCACTTCCACGCCGGCATGAGCCACGTCGCCCGGCTGCGGCGGAAGCTCGGCGTGCGGACCGTCTTCAACCTGCTCGGCCCGCTCGCCAACCCGGCCGGGGCGGACTACCAACTCCTCGGCGTCGGCAAGCCCGAACTCCTCGACGTGCTGACCGAAGCGGTCGCGCGGATCGGCATCCGCCGGGCCATCCTGGTGTGCAGCCGGGACGGCCTGGACGAGGTCAGCCTGGCCGCGCCGACGCTGGTCCGGGTCGTCGAGGGGAACCAGTTCACGGCGACCGAGTGGCACCCGGACGAGTTCGGCCTCGAAGCGGTCCGGGTGGACGACATCCTCGCGGCCGGGGCGGCGGAGAGCGCCGCCGCCATTACCAGCGTCCTGGCCGGGGCCGACGGGCCGGCGCGGCGGATCGCGCTGGCCAACGCCGCCGCCGGCCTGTTCGCGGTCGGGACGGTCTCGACGTTGCGGGAGGGGGTTGCGTCGGCCGCCGAGAGCGTGGATAGTGGGAAGGCCCGCCGCGTCCTCGAACAACTCCTCGCAACCCGGGCGTGACCCCATGCCGCGTCAAGTCATCCTGATCGCCGACCCCGGCATCGACACCGCCTTCGCCGTCGCCCTGGCGCTCAACGACCCGAACCTCGAAGTCCTGGCCGTGATCCCGTGCGCGGGCAACGTGACCGCGGCCCAGGCGACGATCAACGTCCACGTCCTGCTCGACCAGCTCGACCCGCCGCGGCGGCCGCGCACGGCGGCGGCGGTGGCCGTCGAGTACGACCGCGACGGGACGAGCCTGCACGGCCCGAACGGCCTGGGCGGGGTCGAGTTCCCGGTCCTCGAACGGCACTCCCCGCCGGCCGCCGAAAAACTCATCGCCGAACTCGTCCGGGCCAACCCGCACGAGGTCAGCGTGATCGTGCTGGGGCCGGCGACGACCCTCGCCCGGGCCTTCGCCGTGGACCCCGAGTTGCCGGGGCTGCTCGACCGGTTGGTGCTCGTCGGCGGGGCGTGGCGCGAGCCGGGCAACGCCGGGCCGGTCGCCGAGTTCCACTTCGCCCTCGACCCGGACGCCGCCCGGCGGATGCTGCACGTCGGCGTCCACCCGACGATCGTGCCGCTCGACCTGACCCGCAAGCTGCTGTACTCGCCGACGGAGTTACTCGACCTGCCGAACGCCGACTCGTGGACCGGCAAGTTCCTCCGCCAGATCGTGCCGTTCGGCATCCGCGCGTCGTCGCAAATTTACGGCGTCGAAGGCTTCCATCTGAAGGACGTGCTGGGCGTCGCGGCCCTGGCGTTACCGGGGGCCGTACGGGCGGTCCCGCACTTCGTCGAGGTCGAGACCCGCGGCCAGTTCACCCGCGGCATGATGGTCGTGGACGACCGCGTCACCCCCGCCGGCCGGCCGAACGCCCAGGTCGGCATCGACGCGGCCATCGGCGAAGTCCGCCAGTACGTGACGCAGATTCTGAAGGGGGCGAGTTGACGGCGAACGCGGAACGGTAGTTTTACCGCGATTCCCCCCAAGTGGGGCAGTTAATTCAAGGTAGCCGCATGGCGTTGAAGAAAAAGGGCGGTTGGTGGCACGCCTCGGCCGCTGCGGACCTGGAATAATATCTGCTGCGCTACGTCCTCGGCCGACACTGCCGCAAGGTGTCTCACCGCGTCACCCACGGGCGTTGCGGGGGGTGCGGTGCCGTGGCGTTCGACCTGTTCACGGACAAGGGAGGACGGGTCATGCGGATTTGCACTTCGTGTCACGCCGAACACAATGTTTGCAACCTGGACAAGAAGTTCGACTCCAAAACGGCTGGTGAGATCGTCTGCACCTGCATGTTCAGCGAGTGCGAGGTGGCCGTCGGGTTGGCACTAATGGACGCAGACGAGGGCATGAGTGGGGGGCCGGTCGGCCACCTCTACGTCGCCGGACGTTGCACCGAGTGCGGCTTGTGCGGGGTCTACAGCGAGTGGCCGCCGGAGGGCGAGTACTCGTTCCCGGAAATGGCCGAGAGCGTCTGACCTGACTTTCGTGGCTCCGCCGCAGGCGAAGGCGAGCGGCCCACGTGAGTG
>JANYHV010000123.1 GCA_025362195.1 Fimbriiglobus sp.
TTCCGCAAGTGTAACCCCAGTAAGGAGTTGCGTCACGGAACTCGACTGGGCGGAAATCGTCGCAAGTCGTTGCTCCACAAGCACTTGTGCAACTACTGTCCACACGCCCTAAGTCCAGAACTCTTTGTTTTGCGTCAGCGATGAAGCAATCGAGTTGTCCGATCTGGGCATTGTTGTCAGCAATCTTCGCATTGTTCGCTGCTATCTTCGCCTCCAGTTCGGCGATCTTCGCGGCGTTGTCAGCCGGGGCGGAGGTGCTGACCGGAGTCGTGGTGTACTGCGTTGTCGTGGGCATCGGCGTGACGGGAAACGTCCCGGCGAACGGCGTGCCGTCCGGCACGATGCGGTCGTCGAGGGCTTGTAGCGAGAGGCGCGTCCGGAACCGGTTCATTCGACTGCTCCTGTTTAGGCTGGGCCGTTCCTCAGGAGCTGAGGAACGGCCCAGTCTAAACAGGAGCAGTTCGGCAAATCAAGAAAAATCCGCCCGCACATTCCGCCGATTCGGCTGCCCCTCGGCGGTCGTTGCCGCGATTCCCCTGCCGGCGGTTGAAATGGTCGTGTGGTTTGCAACACTAGCTGTGCCCGCTCCCCGTCGAGATGCCGCCATGACCTCGGTCGCTGAAGACACGCTTACCGCCATTTCGCACGTCCCCAACGCCCTCGGGCGGTTCGGCCGGTACGGCGGGCGGTTCGTCCCCGAGACGCTCATGTTCGCCCTCGACGAACTCGACGCGGCCTACCGCGGGGCGATCGAAGACCCGGCGTTCATGGCCGAGTTCCACGAGATTTTGAACGAGTACGTCGGCCGGCCGTCGCGGCTCTACTTCGCCCAACGGCTCACGGCCGCCGCCGGCGGGGCGCGCATCTACCTCAAGCGCGAGGACTTGAACCACACCGGGGCGCACAAGATCAACAACGCCATCGGCCAGGCGCTCTTGACGAAGCGGATGGGCAAGAAGCGGATTATCGCCGAGACGGGGGCCGGCCAGCACGGGGTCGCGTCGGCCACGGCTGCGGCCCTGTTCGGGCTGACTTGCAAGGTGTACATGGGCGTCGAGGACGTGCGCCGCCAGGAGTTGAACGTCTTCCGCATGAAGGCGATGGGTACCGAAGTGTACGGCGTCACGTCTGGAAGCAAGACCCTCAAGGACGCGACCAACGAGGCGATGCGCGAGTGGATGTCGAGCGTCGAACACACGCACTACATCATCGGCAGCGTCGTCGGCCCGCACCCGTTCCCGCGCATGACCCGCGACTTCCAGTCGGTCATCGGCGTCGAAACTCGGCAGCAGTGCCTCGACCAGATCGGCCGCCTGCCCGACGTGGTCACGGCGTGCGTCGGCGGCGGGTCGAACGCGGCCGGCATGTTCTACCCGTTCGTGGACGACGCCGGCGTCGAACTCGTCGGCGTCGAAGCCGGCGGCCGCAGCCTGAAGGCCGGGGACCACGCGGCGACCCTGACCTACGGCGCACCCGGCGTCCTGCACGGCAGCTACAGCTACGTGCTGCAAGACCCCGACGGCCAGACGGCCGATGTCCACTCGGTGAGTGCCGGCCTCGACTACCCCGGGGTCGGCCCGGAGCACAGTTATTGGAAGGACGCCCGGCGGGTGCGGTACTGCAACGTGAGCGACGACGACGCGCTCGACGCCTTCCACGAGTGCGGCCGGCTCGAAGGCATCCTGCCGGCGCTCGAAACCGCCCACGCCCTGGTCGAGACGATGCGGATCGCCGCGAAGCGGGACAAGGACGATGTCGTCGTGCTCTGCTTCTCCGGCCGCGGGGACAAGGACTGCGCCGAAGTCGCCCGGGTGATGGACGCCAAACGGGCGGCGACGTGAGCGCCTCGAAGGTCGCCCGCGCCCGCTTCGTCGTCCGGGCCGGCCGGGAGTTGACCGCCTACGCCACCATCGCTGCCGGGGTCGCGCTGACGGCCCTGGGCATCGGCAGTTTCCTGCTCCCCGCGCACTTCATCGACGGCGGGTGCATGGGCGTGTCGATGCTCCTTGCGAGCCTGCTCGACTTACCGTTGCCGCTGCTGTTCGTCGTCGTCAACGCCCCGTTCGTCGTCGTCGGGTATCGCCACCTGGGCGGCCGGTTCGCCCTCCGCAGCACGGTCGCCATCGTCGCCATCGCCCTGGCCCTCGCGCTCGTGCCGTTCCCCGTGGCGACGACGGACAAGCTCCTCGCGGCGACCTTCGGCGGCTTCTTCGTCGGCGCGGGCGTCGGCCTGGCCATCCGCGGCGGCGGGGCACTCGACGGCACCGAAATCCTCGCCGTGCTGTTGAGCAAGAAGTCCCCGGCGACCGTCGGCGAAGTGGTCCTGGGGCTGAACGTGGTCATCTTCGCCACGGCGGCCTTTTACCTCGGCATCGAGCCGGCGCTGTACTCCGGCCTGACGTACTTCGCCGGGTCGAAGACGATCGACTTCCTGCTGCACGGCATCGAGGCGTACAACGCGGTCCTGGTCGTGTCGCAAAAGAGCGACGAAGTCCGCGAGGCGATCCTGAGCGAACTCGGCCGCGGGGTGACGATCCTGTCCGGCAAGGGCGGGTACTCGAAGGCCGAGCAGGACGTGCTGTTCTGCGTCGTGACGCGGCTCGAAATCACCCGGTTCGAGGCCGTCGTGCGGGCGCAAGACCCCGCCGCCTTCCTCGTCATCCTGCCCGTCCTCGAAGCCATCGGCGGCGTCGTCAAGCAGCGCAACTTCCAGTGACCG
>JANYHV010000164.1 GCA_025362195.1 Fimbriiglobus sp.
GGGCACGGCCTACAAGGTCGGCAAGGTGCCGTTCCTGGCGAGCGGCCGCGCCAAGGCGATGGACGAGGCGGACGGCTACGTGAAGGTTCTCACCGACGCGACCACCGACCGCTTGTTGGGCGTCCACATTTTAGGGCCGCGCGCGTCGGACCTGATCGCGGAGTGCGTGACGGTGATGGAGTACCACGGCAGCGCCGAGGACATCGCCCGCTGCACCCACGCCCACCCGACCCTCGGCGAGACGGTCGGCGACGCCGCGCGGATGGCCTACGCCGGGCTGCCGGTGAACTTCTAGTTAAGGCGTGACGGCTCGGTCTTCTGTAGCTGGCCTCTGTGAGGCCGGACCCGCCCCCTGGGTTACACGGCACCCCTGTGCGGGGTGCGGGTCCGGCCTCACAGAGGCCAGCTACAGGAATACTTCCCGCTTCTACGCCTCAGCCGAAAAACCTCGACTCCCCCGGAGCGGCGATGCTGGCCCTGCGAACCGCCGTGCGGAAGGTCGAGCGCCTGGCGTACAGCCCCGACGGCACCCGCCTCGCCGTCGGCGGCCCGACGGGCACGGAGGTGCTCGACGTTGCCGGCGGGGAGACGGTAGCACTGCTAGAGTGGGCACACGAAGGACCACTCGCATTCGGTTCCCAGCCTGACTCCTTGCTAATCGGCTCCGGAAACATCACGGTCATCTTTTTCGATCTTGTCAAACTCGATCCGCCTTCATCGCCTGGAGGTGGCACGTTACTGTCACAAACTATTCACCTACTGCCTGCAACAGACGAGTGGTTTATCGGTGTCGCCCACGGCGTCCGCCGAAATAAGGTTGCTCGGTCCAGGAACAGTGACTCTCTAAACAGCCTGACGGTTTGGCAGTTCGAATTTGGTCAAGGAGATGTCCACCCGCGACGCTTGACAGCGCTTGACAACCCGTCACGGGTCGTATTCCTTGGCAGCGGCACAAATCACGCCTTCAACAGCTATCTATACCTTCTCGACGGCGACAGCGGCGAATTACTACGTCGGTGCCGCTCAGGTTATGGCAACGTCGATCACTTCACCGGGTCGCCGTGCGGCGGCTACCTCGTCGGCGTGCTGCAATCGACGCTGATCGTCTGGGACACGGCCGCGCTGCACTTGCCGCCGAAGCGCTGGGCGAACGTCTCGCGGAAGCAGTTCACGGGGGTCGCGTTCCACCCGCACGGCCGCTACCTGCTCACCGCCAGCAACGACAAGTCGGTCAAGCTCTGGGACTTGACGTGCGGCCAAGTGGTGCGCTCCTACGACTGGTCGGCCGGTCGCATGCGCAGTGTGGCCGTCGCCCCGGATGGCCTGACCGCCGCGGCCGGCAGCGACGAGAACCTCGTGGTGCTGTTCGACCTGGATTTGTGACGCGGTGCGTGTCTGCTCGTTACCGCTTGAGCGAGGGGCGGATGCCGAAGTGCAGGCGGCCTTCGTCGCGGACCAGGGTCAGGATGCCCCAGACGCCGGCGATGCCGCCGGGGATGCAGCACAGGTGGTTGACGTTGGCGATCGCCGCCACGCACCCCAAAAGCGCCAGCCAGTAGAAGCGGCCGCGGACCATGCACAGGCCGCCGACCGCGGCGAGGAAACTGGCGGCGAACGAGTACCGGCTGGCCGGGGCCACCGACGGCTGCCAGGCCTTGGCCAGTTTGGCGTTGGCCGCGTCTTCGAGAATCTCCCCGGCCGCGATGGCGAGCGGACTGCCGGCGACCGCGGCGGGGGCGATTTGCTCCCAGTCGTCCGTGGTCGCCGCCGTCGTGTCCCCCATCGACTGGATCGACCGCGCCTCGATGACCCGGTTGAACGCGTAGTCGTAGGCGGCGTTCGGCCGGGTGGCGAACAGGTACGACAGGTACCCGTCCACGAGCATCCCGGCGAACCCGAGCATCAGCAGCGCGAGCACCGGGACGATGAACGCCCGCGGCAAGTCGGGGGCGAAGCGCGGCCCGGGCCGGGGCGGGGGCGTGCCCGGGGCGACCGTGCCAGGACTCCCGTCCGGGCCGCGGGGCACGTGGAAGGCGGCGCGGCAGTGCGGGCAGTTCAGCGGCTTGCCCAGGGCTTCGGGCGGCAGCCCGAGGGTTCGGCCGCAGCCGGGGCAGGGGAGGAAGGTGCGGCTCGGCGTCATGGGCGGCTCGACCGGGTGGGAAACGAAGCGTCCCCGGCCGAACGCGGGGGTCGGCCGGGGACGCGGGGGTCGGCGGGGGTTACTGGCCTTGGGCCGTGCCGCGAGTGATCTTGAAGTTGCTCACGCCGGCGACGACCTTCCGCACGCCGTCGCTGGACGTGTCCACCTCGAACTCCTTCCTCAACTCGGACTCGAGGACGGTCCCGGTGTCCAGGTCGATGTACGCGTGGCCCTTGATCGACCCGCTCGCCCCGCCCTGGGCGGACGTGCCGGCGGCCGGCTTGATGACCCCTTCGACCTGGATCACGGCTTCCTTCTGGCCGACGCGGGTCCGCGTGCCGAGGTACGTGTACGTCACTTCTTCGACGTACTTGAACTCCTTGACCTTGATCGGCTGCTTGGGCCGGCCGCTGCCGGGGCCGGCCGGGCTGTCGTTTTTCTTGTCCCCGTCGTCCACGACGTAGCCGATCTGGAAGCGGACGTTGCGGTCGGACTTCCAGGTGTGCTTGGGGCTGACCTTGGCGTTCGGCAGGGGTACGCTCGCCCCTTCGAGGGCTTGCATCGCCTTGTCGCTGAACTGCTTGAAGATGTCGGCGAAGGCCGGCGTGCCGCGCAGGTCGCTCAGAGTCTTGAAGATCAAGCCGTCCTTGCGGACGTACCCGAAGCCCTGCACCAGCTTGATGTTTTGCGACAGTGCGTCGCGGGCCGGCTTGGGCATGATCTTGCCGAGGATGTCTTCCCGCTCGCCCTTGTTGTTCGCGGCCTTCCAGTTCAACACTTCGTAGTTCAGGCGGAGTTGGGCCACGGAGTCCGCGTTCGAGGTCTTCTCGACCGTCTCGGTCGCCTTGATCTCCGTCTGGATCAGTTGGCGGTCTTCCGGCTCGTTGCGCTCGTTGTCCTCGAACTCTTGCAAGAAGCCGCTGCTCAAAAGGACCGTCGGCCGGCGGCTGCCCACCTTCAAGCGGACCATCAGGTCGGCGTCTTCGAGGTCCACTGGCGGGCCGGACATGACGACCGCGCGGCCGGGCATCCAGTAGTTGCTGTTGATGGCGTTCTTGTAGAACGGCTGCGACCAGTAGGCCCGGCCGGGTTGCAGTTCGGGGTATTCGACCTCGCCGGTGGCGACCTGCTTGTCCTTGGCCCACTTGTACGTCAGCTTGGTCTCGGCGAGCGGGCCGTCGGACGCTTCGACCCCGGTCCGCTCCAGGCCGGGGGTGCGGTTCTTGTCGCTAGGGTCGCCGACCCACGCGCCGATGCCGACTTCCTTGAGCCGCTGGAACGGGTCGAGGACGTTCACCTTCACGGGCACGCGGACCTTGCCGTCCTTGCGGTACGCCTGGCCGTACTCCACGTCGGCGACGCGGCCGGCGAGCAACCCGGCGACCATCTCCGTCGGCACTCCGTAGTTGATGATCGCGGACAGCGCGGGGTTGGTCGGCCCGGCGACGAGGACCGCGACGACGTTGCCGTCCATGTCCACGATCGGCCCGCCGGAGTTGCCGGGGGCGGCCCCGCCGCGGGTCTGGACCCAGTAAATGTTGCCGTCCCCGTCGAGCCGGTTGGTCGAGTAGTTGGTCCCGTTGAGCGTCGCCTGCGGGGCCTTCGTGTTGCCCCCCATCGACGACGCGCCCCGCCCGGACGGGTAGCCGATGACGACCAGCGGTTCGATGTCCCGGAGGTCCGCGGACGGGCGAATCTTCAGCGGCGTCGGCAGGTCGGTCTCGTTCAACACCCGCAGGATGGCCAGGTCGGCGAACCGGTCCACGGCGAGGACTTCGAGCTTCGAGTGCGGGATGACCCGCTCCTTGTTGGTCCCCGGGTTGATCCAGACGGTGATCTTCTTGGGCTTCGGCGCGTTCGGGGCCTTCATGTCGAGGACGTGGGCGTTCGTGAAGATCAGGTTCTGCTCCATGCCGAACCAGCCGCTCCCCGACGCGCCGCCGTTGTTCATCTCGATTTCGATGTAGACCGTCGCGTTCTTGATCCGCGCGCTGGTGAGCGTGTCCATCGTCGCCCGCGGGCCGGCGCTGGCGGCCGGTGCGTCGGTCGCGGGGGCGTTCTTCTTCGGCGCGATCGGCGTGACGACGATCGACTTCTTGGGGCCGTCGTCGGACGCGGACGGACTGGGCGATTTCTCCGCCTTGTCGTCCCACGCCGTGTCGTCCTCGGCGGCGACCTTGGCGTTCACTTTCGGCTTCGGTTTGGGGGTCGGCTTGACGGCCGGCGGGACTTCGTCGTCGGGGTCCGCGTTCACCCCGGGCCGGCCGAACTGTCCCGGGCCGGGGCCGCCGGGGCGGGGGCCGTTCATCGGGTCTTGCGGCTGCATCCAGGGCGGCGGGGCGTTGCCGTTGCCGAGGACGACCGGGCCGCCGGCCGGCTTGCCGTCGTCCAGGAGGCCCGCCAGGTGGGCACCGCCGAGGCCGACGCCGAGGACGCCGGCCATGCCGAACAGGCCCAACAGCACGACCGGCCACGCCGCCTTGTTGCGGGCCGCCGGCAGGTCGTTGCCCCGACCTTCGCGGGGGGACGTTGAGCGGGCCGGGGCCTCGTCGTCGGCGAACCGGGCCTTCCGCGCGGCGACCGCGGGGCGGGCGTCGCCGTCGGCCGCGACCGGCTTGACGGCCCGGGCCACCACCGGCCGCGCCATCGCCGCTTTCGCCCCGGCGACGGGGATCGGGCCGCCGCACGCCTTGCACTTGATGGTCTTGCCCGCGAGGGTCTCGGGCACGTCGTAGTCCGCCCCGCACTCGCCACACACGACTTCGATCGCCATGAACACACTCCCCGAGGAGCCACCGGATGAAAGAAGGAACCGCGCGCCCGGGCCGCACGGCATCGCACCATCATAGCCCCGCCGCCCGCCCATCGCCTATTGGGAAATCGCCAGAACTCGCGACGCGGTCGCGGCCGCCCGCTACTCGTCGGCGACCGTGACGACGACGACACTGGTTAGAGCGGAGTTCGCGTCGGTGTAGCGGTCTCATTGGGGGGCGTAGGCCGGGTACCCACAAGGAGGGTGTACGGTCGAGTGATCGACAACGCTCTCGGCGTCTCATTGGGGGGCGTAGGCCGGGTACCCACAAGGGGCACCCCTACAGTGCTTTTTGATATAGGGGTGCCCCTTGTGGGTACCCGGCCTACGCCCCCCAACGCGGACCCGGAACCGCTACACGGTTGTGAACTCCGCTCTAGCCGGTGAGCCGCCTTCGTCGCCAGTGCGGCAGTCACATTCACTTTTGTGTCGCCAGTATTGTTGTCGATGCTAAAGCGGACTTCGAGTTGTCGTAGCGTGTCCTTAATCCCGTCGAACCCCGGGCTTCGACGAGGTTTTCGGCTCCGCCGCAGGCGACTCGTGTTAGCCCGACGCGCGAGCGAGGGGAACAAAGGTCGTGGACGGTGTTGGTGGGCGACGACCGTACCGTCACCGCCCTCGAACGTCCTCAACGACCACGGCGGGGACCACGACGCGCGACTTGTCCGGTCGCTCGCGCAACTCCCGCAGGCCCACGCGGAGTTCGGCGATGATCGCCCGCCGCTCGCCCGGTAGGGCGTCGAGCGCGTGCCGGACTTGCAACCGCCGCTCGGCCAGCGCCGCCGACGCTTGGGCCCGGTAGGCGATGCGCACAGCCAGGCCCGCGGGTTGCGCAGCCACGGCCGCTGCCGCAAACTCTTCCAGACGCGGACCGCCGTGTCCTGCCAAGCGTCGTCCACGTCCTGCGGCCGCCGGCACAGGTGTCGCAGCACGGCCCGCACCGCCGGGCCGTGCTCCTCCATGAGTTGGTCGAAGGTCGCTTCCTGTCGATTGGCCAACCCGACCCCCAATCCCGGCGGACGACCGCGTCTCCCGAGTACAGTCCGGCGACGAGCGGCAAGTGTTCGACGAAATGGGTCGGGAAGTGAGAAATCGCGGTTCGACGACCGCCGGCTTCGACCGCTTAAATCATCATCGACCGTTGAGCCTGCCGGTCTCGGACCGGACGAAGAAGTGTCTGATACGACGGAAGGCTCGCCGAACTTGCGTCCGGCGAGCCTTCCGTTTTAGTCGGGCCGGCGGGATTTGAACCCACGACCTCTTACACCCCAAGTAAGCGCGCTAGCCAAGCTGCGCCACGGCCCGATTGCTAACACACTACACGCCCCGGCCCCGACTGACAATCGCACTTCCGCGACCGTTTTTCCCGAACGCCGCATTGTGAAGGGGTTGGTCCGCAAGCGGGGCCGGGGAATTTCGGGACCGTCGTTGGCTGGCACTTGTCCCGCGTTGAGGGGCCGGTTAGGTTGCTTGCGTCCGCCGGGTTCCCGGGTTTTTCGGCGGCCCGTGCCAACGCGGCGGCCCGCGGGGCGTTAACTCGGTGGGCGGTTCCGTCGTCGCGGGCAGGGCTTTTCATGGCGAACTCTCGTGGCCGGTCGGTCGTCCTCGCCCTCGGGTTTCTGGGGGCGTCGGCCCTCGTTCCCGCCGCGGCCAGTGGCCAGGCGAACGTCGATCTCAAGGCGTACCGGCTCGACGCCGGCAACCCGCCGGGCAAAGATCAGACGCGCATGAACGACATGAAGACGGGGAAAGTGCGGGTCAAAGGCCCCGACGAGGCGGCCAACCGCAAGGTCCTCCAGGACTTCGCCAAGAACCGCGTCTACCGCGTGACCTACGAGACGTACTACACGCTCCCGGACACCGGCGAACTCAAGCCGCGGACCGGCGAGCAAAGCCTCGAAACCCTCGTCGCCGAATTGAACGGCTTACTCCTCGTCCCGACGCCCGACCTCGATTTGACGAAAATGACGCCCGATCAGTCGGAGTACGTGCTGGAGTTCGGCACGGCCCTCGACCAGGCGATCGGCGCGGTCTTCGTCAAGAACCCGCCGCTCATCGTCCGCGTCAACGCCGCACGGTTGCTCGCCGTCGCCGCCAAGTCCGGGGCACCGGCGCACGGCAAGACGATCACCGCGATGCTCAGCAACACCTACTTCAAGGACAAGGCCGGCAAGCCGACGGAGACGCCGCCGGAAGTGCTGTACTACGCCCTCCGCGCCGCCGAGAACTTGCTGGCGGCTTACGACCCGACGGTCCTCGTTGGCCAGTTCGCCACCCGGCACAGCCTCCCGGACGCGGAACTCGTCGTCCTCGTCAAAATTCTCGAAGAGATGATCGTGAAAGGCCCGCCGGTCGCCGATAAGGCGGTCGTCCCGGCCGTGGACAACTCCGGCAAGCCGATCGCGCTGCCGGGGGCCGTCGCCGACCCGAAGGACGCCGACCCCAAGGCCGTTGCCCCCAAAGATGTCGTGCCGAAGGCTGCCGCGGCGAAGGGGCTGTCGCCGGAACAAGTGGCCGTCGTCCGGTACTACCGCCGGGCGGCAATTCGGGCGCTGGCGAAGGTCCGGTTCGACACCATCGGCGGCAAGGGCGGCCCGGAAGCCCGGCCGGCGTACACGCTCGCCAAAGTCGCCGTGTCGGACGCCACCCTGAGCGTCCCGGCGACCCCCGCGGACGCCGCCGAAGCGGTCATCGGCCTGGCCGGCATGGCCCCGGGCACCGCCGTGACGAACCTGAACGCGGACGCTTGGTCGGCGGCGATGGCGGCCGGGGTGTTCGCTTACGTCCAGCCCCGGATGGTCGCGGCCGACGACCGCACGCTGACGTGGAAGATCACATCGTCCCGGCTCAACGTCGCGTTCACCGGCTTGAAGAAGGCGACCGTGACCAGCCCGCGACTGCGGCCGATCGCCCGCCCCCTGGCCGAGCTGTGCGACATCGTCCTCGCGGACGTCCTCGCCCCGCTCGAAAAGGAAAACCAGGTCGGGGCCGACCGGCCGACCATCGAGCGGTTGACCGAATGGCTCCGCAACAACCCGCCGAAGGACCCCGGCCGCAGCCTATACTCGGACTCGCCGAATTACACCCTCAACTACCGGGCGAACTGACGCCCTCGGCCCTCTGCCCTCTGCGACGATGCGGTAGATTCCCGTTGAGATGCGCCCGCGTCCCGTCCACAATAGAGTTTGCCGTTTCTGTGCGACTTCCGTCCACTTCCCCACTGCAAAGGTCCGCACCATGCGACGATGGCATTTGGCAATGACGGGCCTCGCGGGCCTCGCGGCCTTCGGCGTGGATCGCCCCGTCTCCGCGCAGGTCCAGCCGGCGATGGTCCCGGGCTACCTGGTCATCCGCGTGAACCTGGCGTCGGTCCTGGGCGGTGCCGCCCCGTCGGCCCCCGGCGGCGGGGGCGAGGGGATGCCCGGCCCCGGCAGTGGCCAAGGTCGTGGCGGCAGCGGCGGCGGCCCCGGTAGCGGCGGCGGTGGCCGCGGTGGCTTCCCGGGCGGTCCCGGTGGTTTTCCGGGTGGTCCCGGCGGCTTCCCGGGCGGGGGCGGGGCGACCCCGGCCGCGACGCCCTTTGACCCCGACCGGTCCGTCGTCGTACTCGTGCCGTACAAGACGAGCCGGGATCGCCTGCTGTACCCGAAACTGCCCGCCTTCGGTCAGCGGAATCCGCTTACCAAGTCGATCGTGACCAGTTTCGGCACGACGCTGCTTTACGACGACCGCAGTTTCATCCGCATCTACCCGATCAGCATCGGCTCGACCCTGGAAACCGCGACGCGCAAGAAGCACGCCGAGTGGCTCCGGGAAAAGTCCGCCCAGGGCGGCTTCGACCTCGTCGCCGAGACCCTGTCGTACGGGCTGGTGGACCTGGCCTACACTTACGCCGAGGAGACGGCCAAGGCCGTCGCCGGCCGCAAGGAAGCCGCGCCGGCGGGCGTGGTCGCGTTCGTCAAGGCGTTCGAGGAGGTCAACGCCCGCGTCAACGAGCCGCTCCCCGAAAGCCCCGACGCGGCCCGCTGGCAGCAGACGCTCGGGGCCGTCGGGTACGAACAAAGCGCCCACTACGCCATCGTCCACTGGGGCGACCAGGTCGTCGGCCGGGACGCCCTTCAGCGCCGCCTGGTGATGCTCGAGAACAACCTCAGAGCCTTCTACCTCTGGCACGCCCTCGGCGGCGTGGCGGCGAAGTCGCCGGACCGCAAGCTCGTGACCGTCCTGGCCGAAAAGTCCGACGACATGTCCCGCCTCCGCGTCGCCCTCGACGGCAACGCGATCGTGTCGGACTCGTTCTACTCGCCCACCCACAGCGTCCTCGTCATCTCGCCGGAGCGCCTCGACACGGCCGGCCGGTCGTTCATGAAGTACGTCGAGAACCGCTACCAGGTCGGCTGGAACCGCGACGACCTGCTCAAGGGCATCGCCCCGGCGCTGAAAGCCGGCGAGTCGGCCGGCGACGTGACGCAGATGATGACCCTCGCGCTCATCGACAAGCTCGTCGAGGAAGAAGCGACCTTGGCGATGGTCACCCGCGAAGGGACCCGCCAGCTGTACGCCGCGAGCGGCATGCTCGCCCAGCACGTCGTCCTGCCGGAGTGGCTGGAGAACGGCGTCTCGACCCTGTTGCAGATGCCCAAAGGCCCCGTCTACACCCACCCGGCCAACCGCCCGTTGACGATGACCGTCGGCCTGGCCTCCGGCTACGGGTCGCCGAACTACGTGCTGAGTCGCCGCTTCCAAGAAATGAACGGCAACGGGGAGTGGAATCCGAACTCCGAAGAAGTGCTCATGAACACGCTGAAGGACCGGTACTTCGACGCCCAGCGGACCGGCGTCGATATCGACCCCAAGCCGAAGCCCGCGAACGACGGCGTCGCGGTCGGCGGCGGCCCCGGTGGCCCGGGCGGCCCCCCCGGCATGTCGCCGGGCGGCCCCGGCGGGCGGCCCGGTCCCGGGGGTCCCGGGGGTCCCGGGGGCGGCTTTCGCCCGGGCGGTCCCGGCGGCAGTCGGCCGGGCGAGGGTGGTCCCGGCGGCGACGAAGGCGGCGGGTTCCCGGGCGGCGGTCGGCCCGGCATGCCCGGACCCGGCGGACCGGGCGGCGGCGTCGGACCGGCCGCGGACCCCGAGGCCGAGCTGTTGGCCCTCAAGACCCGCCTCGCTACCAAGGCCCAGGTGACGGCCTGGGGTCTGACGTACTACCTCGCCAAGATGAAGCCGGCCGGCCTGCAGAAGTTCTACGCCGAGGTCAACCGGATGCCCCGGGACATGCGCCTCGACCACGACGAAGTCGTCAAGGCGTTCGGCCGGGCGATGGGCATGATGGAGTCGAACAACTCGGGGGCGATCAACACCGCCGCGTTCAAGCAGTTCGCCGAAGACTGGATCGGTTACCTCAAGACGGCCAGGCCCAACGGGCGGGACATCGTCGTCGAGGGCGAGACGCCGCCCGGCGGCGCGGGCGGCTTCGGCGGTCCCCCCGGCCAGGGCGGCCGACCGGGCGGCGGCCCCGGCGGCGGGAGTGCCGGCGGCGGGTCCGGCGACAATTAACGGCCCGTCCCGACGCTCCGGCCGGACTTCTTCGGCCGGAGCAACTTGACGAACGCCCCGCAGGCTTTACGATGCAGTGCAGTGAGCGAAAGTGGCGGAATTGGCAGACGCGCTAGATTCAGGTTCTAGTTCTCGCAAGGGAGTGGAGGTTCAAGTCCTCTCTTTCGCACCTCGAATGCCCCCGGTGAACCCCGGGGGTATTTTCGTTGAAACACTGCTTTTCCTAGCCTTTAGAAGCCTTCTCCGATGCTGCTACGCGGAGAAGGTCAGCGGACAGTATAGCGGCTAACGGTCCCTTTTTGACCGCTAACGGTCCCCTTTCTGGCGTCTAACGGTCCCCCGAAGTTCACAGCTTAATTCAAATGGTTCTCAGTAACTGGTTAGAAAAGTCGTCGGTATCATCGTCGTCGGGAAGGTATTTCGGCGACTTGTCCTCTCGGCAGACCTCTCGCAATTTTTGGTAAAAAGCCTCCGCTTCGGCCTCAGTGGTTGCCGGTTCAAACGTGCCCATTCTGTCGTGTTTTAGATAATCCTTTTGCGTTGGCTTTCGACGTAACCGGGGAACCACTGTCTGAAGCTTTCGGTTTCGCTTTGAAGGTCAACGTCGCCGATCAAGAGGGCAAGTTCAGCCTCTTCAAAGCAACCCCCTAACGGTTGACTGTTTTTCAGATGACACCAATGAATCAAATACAGAA
>JANYHV010000207.1 GCA_025362195.1 Fimbriiglobus sp.
AGATTGCCACGCCATCGGCGGGCAAGGCTTCCACCCGTTCGGCTTTAGCCAGCGCAATATTTTCCAGCGGGCCCAACCGCTCCAGATGATGCTGCACCGCCTCGACGACGACGATGGCGTCGTCCACGACGATGCCGACCGACAGGACGAGGCCGAACAGGGTCAGGTTGTTCAGGCCGAAGCCGACCAGCCACATCGCGGCGAAGGTGCCGACGATCGCCGTCGGCACGGCGGCCAGGGGGATGATCGCGGCCCGCCAGGTCTGAAGGAACACCAGCACGACCAGGGCGACCAGGACGACCGAGTCCCGCAGGGCCTTGAAGACTTCGCGGATCGACTCGCGCATGAACGGCGTCGTGTCGTAACCGATCTCGCAGGCGACCCCTTCGGGCAGGTCGAGGGCGAGTTCGGCGACCTTGGCCTTGATCTCGGCCGCGGCGGCCAGGGCGTTGGCGTCCGAGAGCAGGAAGATGGCCAGGCCGATGGTCGGCTTGTTGTCGAACCGGTTTTCCACGTCCTGGGCCTTGGCGTTCAACTCGACCCGGCCGATGTCCCGGACGCGGACGACGGCGTTCGGCGTCGCCTTGACGACGATGTCGGCGAACTCGGTTTCGCTCGTCAGCCGGCCGACGACGGTCATCGGGATTTGCGTCGGCGTCTGGTCGTCGTCGCCGAGCCGACCGAGCGAGACTTGCAGGTTTTGTTGCTTGACGGCGGTGACCACGTCGAGCGAGGTCAGCCCGCGGGCCGAGAGTTTCACCGGGTCCACGTGGACGCGCATACTGTAGTCGCGCTGGCCGAACACGGTCACGTCGCTGATGCCCTGGATGCGGCTGAGTTCGTCCTTGACGCGGGTGACGGCGTAGTTGCTCAGGTAGAGTTGGTCGTACCGGCCGTGCGGGTTCTCGGCCGTCGCGGGGCTGTTGATGCTGACCGTCAGCAGGATTTCCGGCGACCGCTTGCGGGTGGTCACGCCGGTCGCCTTGACCACGTCCGGGAGTTCCGGCAGCGCCAGGTTGACGCGGTTCTGGACCATCACCTGGGCGAGGTCGAGGTTCGTCCCCGGCTCGAACGCGACGGTCAGGGTGTACGACCCGTCGCTGGTCGATTGCGAGGTCATGTACAGCATCCGCTCGACGCCGTTGACCCGCTGCTCGATGGGCGCGGCGATCGTCTCGGCGACGATTTTCGAGCTGCTCCCGGGGTACGCGCAATCGACCTGAATGGTCGGCGGGGTCACCGGCGGGTACTGTGAGATCGACAGTTGAAAGGCGCTGAGCGCCCCGGCCAGGGTGATGACGATCGACAGGACCGACGCGAAGATCGGCCGGTCGATGAAGAACTTCGCCAGCATCGTTCGGCCTCCTCAGGACCCGGCCCGGGTCGGGCCGGCGGGATCGACGGCGGCCGGGGATGTCGGCGTGCCGCTGCCGGTCGGCTTGGACGGGACGCCGGTCGGCCCGCCCTGATTGGTCGCCGGGGCGAGGCTCTTGGACGGCACCGCCGGCTCGGGCCGGGCGTCGGTCTTCGAGCCTTCGCGGACCCGCTGAATGCCCTTGACCAGGATGCGCTCGGCCGGTTGCACGTCGGCGTCGAGGAGCACCCGGTAGCGGCCGTACTGCTTGCCCACTTTGCGGACGCGGCGCTCGACGACGACGCCGTCGGCGTTCAAGGCGTAGACGAACTTCTGCCCCTGGTTGGTGCCCAGCGACACCTCGGGGACGAGCATCACTTTCTGCTTCTGGCTGATCGGCAACTTGACGCGGACGAACAGGCCGGGCGACAGGAGCTTCGAGGTATTTTCGACCTCGGCCCGCAACCGCAGGGTTCCGGTGCCGGGGTCGAGTTTGTTGTCGATGAAGTCCACGAACCCCTTCAATTTGTACCCCTCTTCGTCGGGCAGGCCGATTTCGACGCCCGTCTTGCCGTCCCCGTCGAACGACATGCGGCCGTCGCCGATGGCCCGGCGAATACTCAGGTAAGTGCGGTCGTCCACGTCGAAGTAGACGTGGATTTTGTCCACCTTGAGGAGCATCGACAGGGCCGTGTCGTCGGCCTTGATCAGGCTGCCCGGGTCGGCGTACCGGCGGCTCATGCGGCCGTCGATGGGGGCGGTGATCTTGGTGTAGTCGAGGTTGAGTTGGGCCGTCACCCGGGCCGCCGCGGCGAC
This sequence comes from Fimbriiglobus sp., assembly GCA_025362195.1. GTDB lineage: Bacteria > Planctomycetota > Planctomycetia > Gemmatales > Gemmataceae > Fimbriiglobus. Next base: position 2,171 of record JANYHV010000207.1, read on the forward strand.
GTTCCGGGCCGCCTCGGCCTCGGCCTTGTCCCCGGCGACCTTGTCGAACTCCTCCCCGCTGAGTGCCCCGGAGTTCTTGAGTTTTTCCACGCGGACGAAGTCCCGGTCCACGCGGGCCAGGTGGGCTTGCGCGAGTTTCACGTTCGCCTCGGCCCGGTTGAGTTCGGCCTTGAACAGGCGGTCGTCGATGGTGAACAGGAGCCGGCCTTCTTTGACGACTTCGCCGTCGGTGAAGTGGAGCGCCTTGAGGTAGCCCGTCACCCGCGACCGCAGTTCGACGCTTTGCAGGGCGTCGGCCCGCCCGGTAAACTCTTCAAAATCGGTCACTTCGTCCTGCACCGGGTACTCGAAAAAGACCAGCGGCGGTGGGGATTCGGCCGGCGTCGAGGCCGGCCGACTGCACCCGGAGACGACCGCGACGGCGAGTTGCGCGAGCAAGAAAATGGCGGCGACGCGGCAACGTATTTGCTGAACTCGCATAAATCGTGGCGACCGTGTGGGGTGGGCGGGTGCCAGGGGCGGGCAATCTGTCTACCGTGGCGGTGCCGTTAGTTTACAGTATTTCCCGAGGCCGACTCATGCGCATTCCCGCGGTTCCGTCCAGTTTGCCGGCGACGGCCGTCCTGACCGAAGGCGACGGCCCGGCCGTCGTCCTGCTGCACGCCTTCCCCCTCGACCGGGGCATGTGGGCGTCCCAGGTCGCGGCCCTGTCCGTCCGCTACCGCGTCCACGCGGTCGATCTGTTCGGCTTCGGCGGGTGCGAACTGCCCGCCGGCGGGTGGGGCGTCGAGTCGATGGCCGACGCCCTCGCCGGGTGGATTCTCGCCGAGAAAATCCCGTCCCCGGTCGTCGTGTGCGGCCTGTCGATGGGCGGGTACGTCGCCCTCGCCTTCGCCCGCCGGCACGCGAACCACGTGCGGGCCTTGGTCCTCGCCGACACGCGGGCCGAGCCGGACACCGAGGACGCCCGCGCGGCCCGGGACCTGGCGATTGAAGCGGTCCGACAGCACGGCAGCGCGGCACAAGTCGAGGCGATGCTGCCCAAGGTTCTCGGGCCGACGACGCACGCCGACCGCCCCGGCGTCGTCTCGGAGTTCCGCCGCACCGGGCTGTCGCAAGACCGCGAAGCCGTCGTGGCCGGCCTGATCGCCCTCCGCGACCGGCCCGACGCCCGCCCCGGGTTGGCCGCCGTGGCCGTGCCGACCCTCATCATTGTCGGGGCCGAAGACGCCCTCACCCCGCCGACCGCCGCCGAGTCGCTCGCGGCCGGAATCCGCGGGGCGAAGCTAGTCGTCCTGCCCGCCGCAGGGCACCTGAGCAACCTCGAAACCCCCGACGCCTTCAACGCCGCAGTCCTCGACTTCCTCGACGGACTCGGCCCGAAATAAGGCAAGCGACGTTCGGCGGGCGACATTCGGGGGCTGGAGCTTTTGGTGCACGGAAGTC
>JANYHV010000194.1 GCA_025362195.1 Fimbriiglobus sp.
CGGTCACATCGAGATGCGGCGGTGCAGGTCGTCCACGACCCAGTGGAACGCGGCCAGGTGCAGGGTTTCGACGACGCCCATGTCGTCCAGGGGCACGTGCAACCCGTGGTGGGCGAGCGGGCGCAGTTTGCCGCCGGTGAACCCGGTGACGCCGAACGTCGAGAGGCCGTTGCGGTTCGCCCACTCGACGGCGGTCAGGATGTTTTTCGAGTTGCCCGACCCGCTGATGGCGATGAGCAAGTCCCCCGGCGAGGCGAGGTTGCGCAACTGTTCGACGAAGACGCGGTCGAAGCCCTCGTCGTTGCCCCAGGCCAGGATGTACGGGGTGTTGTCGGTCAGGCTGAGCACCCGGAAGCGCTTCTTGCCGCCGTCGGCCAGGTCCTCGGGCAGTTTGAGCGTGCCCTTGCCGATGTCCTCGCAGAAGTGCGACGCGTTCGAGCCGCTGCCGCCGTTGCCGACGACGAAGATCATGTTCCCGGCCAGGTACTTGGCGTGCATCACGTCCGCCAGGCTCTGAATCTCCGCCGGGTCGAGGCGGAGCAGCTCGGCCGCGTTCCGCGCCAGGTACTCCGCCGGGGTCATCCGTGTGCCGATCATCTTCTTCACCTCTCGGTTGAACCGCAGCCGAATCGGGTGTCGGGTGTCGGGTATGGGGTGTCGCAGAACCACAGGTTGCGGTCGTTCCCCGTCTTGGTTCGACTATACCCGATACCCGACACCCGACACCCGATGCTAGCTAGATCGTGTCCGCCATCGTGTTCTCCACGCGGCGGAAGTAGACCAGGCCGACGGCGAGGATGACAGTGCTCACGGCCCACGAGATCGCCAGGGCCGGCCACTGGATCGGTTCGCCCAGCAGGCAGGCGCGGAAGTTCAGGATGATCCCGTACAGCGGGTTCAGAGGGAGTAGCTCTTGCATGCGTGGGCCGATGCCGGACAGCGGGCGGTAGATGCACGGCGTGCAGAACATCCACAACTGCATGCCAAAAGTGAGCAGGTAGCGGAAGTCCCGTTGCACGGCGATCAGGCCCGAGAGCATCGCCCCGAAGCCGAGCGCGGTCAGGCCGACGAGGGCCATCAGCGGCGGCACGAGCAGGAGTCGCCAGGTCGGCGGCGGCCCGTCCACGACGAGCCAGACGGCCAGCACGAGCATCGCCACGAGGAAGTCGAAGGTCGCCGCCCCGACGTTCGACGCGGGCAGCAGGATGCGCGGGAAGTACGTCCGCGTGACGAGGCGTTCGTTGCCGATCAGGCTGTTCGCGGCGTTCGAGGTCGCGTTCGAGAAGTACAGCCACGGCAGCACGCCGCACAGCACGAACAGCGTGTAGTTCTCGACGCCCTCGCCGAGCGACCCCAGGAAGACGGCGAACACGAGCACGGTCGCCAGCGGCTGCAACAGCGACCAGCCGACGCCGAGGATCGTCTGCTTGTAGCGGATTTTGATGTCGCGGAGGGTGAGGAAGTAGAGGAGTTCGCGGAACCGCCAGACCTCCTTCACGTCCTCGACGTTCCAGCTGTGGCGGGCTTCGACGACGGCGAGCCGGAGTTCGGGGGCGGGCGGCAGTTCGGGCACCACGGTCGGCAAGTTGGTGCGGCTCGGCCGGGCGAGCGGCGGGGGCGTGGCGGTGCCGGCGGGGCGGGCCAAGTCGTCGGCCGTCGATGGGTCGTTCAAGCGCACGCCTCTCATCCTCACAGTGCTTCCAGTGAACGGGTTAATGTAGTGCAAGATTGCCCCCGGGGGTGGAAAAGTGGCGCGGGAAAGCTGTCGCCATGCGGCCCCGGGTTCGTTACGATGGCCGTCGAACCTCTCGCCTGTTCCCCCTCTTGGTTCGGAGTCCGCCCCATGATCCGCCGCCTCGTCCCCGCCCTCGCGTTCCTCGTTGCGGTCGGCCTCGCGCTGTCCGCCCAGGACGCGCCGAAGCCCGCCGCCCCGCCACCGACCAAAGTCCCCGAGGGCAAGTTCACCCTCAATTACGGCCAGACCAGCGGCTCCATGCAGCGGCTGGCCGTCGTCGAGATCGCCGTCGAAGACGGCAAGTCGGTCGTCAAACTCGTGAGCGCCGCGCCCGGGATGGGGAAGACCGACTTCGACTTCGGCACGCCGACGGTGACCGACGGCGTGTTGAAGTTCGCGGTCAATTTCGGGTCGAACAAACTCGCCTTCGAGGCCAGGCCCGACCCGAAAAACCCGAAGCAGTTCCTCGGCACCTTCGGCGACCCCGACCGCCTCAACCGCGGGCTTTTGGAGCCGACGACGCTCGACAAGTTGACGCAGAAGGACACGTTCGTTCAGCCCCCGCCGTCCGAAGCGATGAAGGCGATCAACGACCTCCGCGGCGCGGAGGGCAAGCTCCGCGTCAAGGCGCGGCAGGAGAAGGACGACGACGCGAAGGCGAAGCTCGTCGCCGAGGCCGACGAGGCCGCCAAAACCAACGCCGGCGAGATTACGAAGCTGCAGCGCAAGCTCGCGGTATCGGGCGAAGCGTTCGCCAGCGTCCAGGCCGCCCAGCAGTTGCTGAACGGGGCCGGGAAGGCGAACGCCGCCGAAGCCGATGTCGCGGCGTGGGTCAAAGTCCTGGAAGCGGACGCCGCCCTTTACGGCCCGAAAATCGTCGCCCAGGCCCGCACGGCGGTCACCGCGACTCTGCTCAACCAGGAGAAGTACGGCAAGCTCGCCCTGCCCTACGCCGTCGAAGCCGCCGGGGACAAGTCGTTGACGACGAAGGGCAAGTCCGCCGCGCTCAAGCTCTTGCAGCGCGCCCAGGTCCAGGCCGGCCTGCCCGGGGACGCGGACGCCACGATGAAGCAAGTCGTCGCCCTCGAAGCCGTACTCGACGCCGAGTACCTGAAGACCGTGCCCCCGTTCAAGCCGACCAAGTACGCCGGCCGCACGGACAAGTCGGCCAACCGGGTCGCCGTGATGGAACTGTTCACCGGGGCGCAGTGCCCGCCGTGCGTCGCCGCGGACGTCGGGTTCGACGCGCTGGTCACGAGCTACAAGCCGGCCGACGCGATCTTTTTGCAGTACCACGAGCACATCCCCGGCCCCGACCCGCTGACGAATGCCGACAGCGTCGCCCGCATGGCGTACTACTCGAAGCGGCACAAGGACGACTTCGGTGGCACCCCGTCGGTCGCCTTCAACGGCAAGCCGGCGGCCGGCGGCGGCGGCTACATGGCCAACGCCGAGGCCAAGTTCGGCGAGTTCGGCGAAGTCCTGGCCAAGGTCCTCGAAGAGACGACCGACGTGACCGTCCGCGGCGGCGTCAAGCGGACCGGCGACGCGTTCGCCGTGACCGTCGAGTTGACCGGCAAGAAGGACCTCGACGAGACCGCCGTCCTCCGCCTGGTCCTCATCGAGGACACCGTGAAGTACGTCGGCGGCAACGGCTTGCGCTTCCACCACCACGTCGTCCGGTCCCTGCTCGGCACGCAGAAGGGCATCAAGATCGCCGACCTGAAGGACGGCAAGTTCGCGGCGACGCACGACCTGAAGGCGTTGCGGACCGACCTGACGAAGTACCTCGACGACTTCGCCGCGAAGGGCCGCGCCTTCCCGTACCCCGACCGGCCGCTGGACCTGAAGAAGCTGAAAGTCGTCGCCCTGGTGCAGAACGACGAGACCGGCGAGATCGTCCAGGCCGCCCAGTTCGACGTGACCGAGTAAACGACGCTGGACGCGAGCCGCGGGATCGGGCGCGCTCCGGCCCGATCCCGCGGCTCGTGACGCGGCCGGGTACAATACCGGCGGTAGGCTCGCAACACTCAGGGGTGGCCCATGAACGTTGACCAGATTCGATTGGTGCGGGAAGCGAACCCGTTCGTGCCGTTCACGGTCCACCTGGCCGACGGGCCGTCGCACCGGGTGCCGCACCGCAACTACCTGTCGATGTCGCCGGGCGGGCGGACGGTCATCGTGTACGAATCCGACGAGGCGGGTCACCTCCTCGATTCGTTGCTCATTACGGAGTTGTCGATCGACAAGCCGGGAGTCGGGTCCGCACCCGAGAGTAACGGTTCCTGAACCAGTCCGACCGACTGCGAGGTTCGCCAATGACACAGCTACTTCGGCAGGCGTTCGACGCGGTCGCGGCCCTTCCGGCCGAGGAGCAAGACGCCCTCGCGGCGCGGCTGCTCGCCGAACTCGCGGACGAGGACGAGTTCGATCGGAAGTTGCTCGTGACCGGGCATCGTCTTTCAGGGTTGGCTGCCGAGGCGCTTGCCGAACACCGCGCGGGTCAGACGCTCCCGCTTGACCCGGACACGTTGTGAACTCACGCACCAGCCGGCGATTCCGCGACATGCTGGCTGCGCTCCCTGCATCGGTTCGGCATCAGGCCAGGGAGGCGTACAGGCTATTTCGGGCGAACCCGAACCACCCAGGGCTGAGATTCAAGATGGTTGCTACTCCGCCCCCGACCTACTCCGTTCGCGTCGGGGGCGGCCATCGGGCCGTCGGCGTCCTCGACGAGGGAACGGTCGTCTGGTATTGGGTTGGCAGCCATGCCGATTACGACCGCCTCCTCGACACGCTTTAACTCTCCCCGGTGCCCCACGCGATGAACCCACTTTCTCTCCAGCAGCGGACGCGGCGGCACTTTCTCGGGGCGGGGTCGCTCGGCCTCGGGGCGCTGGCGCTCTCGACGATGACCGGCCGCGCGGCCCCGCCGGTGGACCCGCTCGCGCCCAAGTCGCCGCCGTTCGCCGCCAAGGCGAAGCGGGTCATTTACCTGCACATGTCCGGGTCGCCGCCGCACCTCGACCTGTTCAGCTACAAGCCCGAACTCGTCAAGCGGACCGGGCAGGACGTGCCCGAGTCGCTGCTGAAAGGCAAGCGGTTCGCGTTCACTTCCGGCGTGCCCAAGTTGCTCGGCACCCCGCGGACGTTCAAGCAGTACGGCCCCGGCGGCGTCTGGATGTCGGACGCCGTGCCGAAGTTGCACGAGGTCGCCGGGGACCTGACCGTCATCCAGTCGATGAAGACCGACGAGTTCAACCACGCCCCCGCCGAACTGCTGCTGTTCACCGGCAGCCCGCGGCAGGGCCGGCCGGGGATGGGGTCGTGGGTCACCTACGGCCTCGGGTCGGAGAGCCAGAACCTGCCGGGCTTCGTCGTGCTCATTAGCAGCGGCGTGCAGCCGTCCGGCGGGGCCAACTGCTGGTCGAGCGGGTTCCTGCCGAGCGTCTACCAGGGCGTCCAGTGCCGGTCGAAGGGCGACCCGGTGCTGTACGTCTCGGACCCGCCGGGGATGCCCCGCGACCTGCGCAAGGACACCATCGACGCGATCAACGACCTGAACGCGCTGCAGGCCGGGGAACTCGGCCACCCCGAGACGGCGACCCGCATCGCGCAGTACGAACTCGCCTTCCGCATGCAGACCTCCGTCCCCGAGGTCATGGACATCAACCGCGAGACGAAGCAGACCCTCGAAGCCTACGGCGCGCAACCGGGCGGCGCGAGCTTCGCCAACAACTGCTTGTTGGCCCGCCGGCTCGTCGAGAAGGGCGTCCGCTTCGTGCAGCTCTTCGACTGGGGCTGGGACTTCCACGGGACCAACCCGGCCGAGGACATCCGCGGCGGCCTGACGACCAAGTGCGCGACGATGGACAAACCGGTCGCGGCGCTCATCAAGGACTTGAAGCGGCTCGGGCTTTTCGACGACACGCTGATCGTCTGGAGCGGCGAGTTCGGCCGGACGCCGTTCCGCGAGGGCCGCACGGCCGGGGGCAGTGTCCTGGGCCGCGACCACTACCCGGACGGCTTCTGCGTCTGGCTGGCCGGGGCCGGCATCAAGCGCGGCTTCCACTACGGCGCGACCGACGACCTCGGCTTCACGACGACGGAAAACCCCGTCCACGTCCACGACTTGCAGGCGACGATCCTGCACCAACTCGGCTTCGACCACACGCAACTGACGACCCGCTTCCAGGGCCGCGACTACCGCCTGACCGACGTCCACGGCAAGGTAGTCAAAGACGTGCTGGCGTAGCGCCGGTCGGCGGGATCGCGGGTTGGTCTTGACGCCCCCCGGCGGGCGCTGCCACCATAGAGTTCGGTCACCGACCCGGGCCTTCCGCACCACGACTTCCCACGAAGGACGAGCATGTCCCTGCCCCCCCCTTCCGTTGCCGCGCGCCGGCCGGCGGCGAATTATTGGGCCGACACCCGCTGCGCCAAGGCGTTCTGGAGCCAGAGCGAGCTGCCGGTCTTTCACAAGCTGGTCGCGGACACGCTCGACCTGGCCGCGCCGCAAGCCGGCGAGGCGTGGCTCGACCTCGGGTGCGGCGGCGGGACCCTCTCGCGCGGCCTGTGGGAGCGGACCGGCGGCACGGTCGGCCGGGTCGTCGGCCTCGACTACGCCGCGGCCAACGCCGACCGGTACGCCGTCCTCGCCCGCGACCTGGGGGCCGGCGACCGCGTCCGCTTCGAGCACGGCGACTTCAGCGGCGGCCTGGCCCGCTTCCCGGACGCCAGTTTCGACCACGCCGTGTCCGGCCTGTCGATCTCCTACGCCGAGCACTTCGACGAAGGCACCGGCCGCTGGACGCAGGCGGCCTACGACGCGCTGTTGAAGGACGTCCACCGGGTGTTGAAGCCCGGCGGGCGGTTCGTGTTCAGCGTCAACGTGCCCGACCCGTCCTGGTGGGCGGTCGGCCTGCGGTCGCTGGTCGGGGCCGTGGCGCACTCGCGGCGGCCGTTGAAGTTTTTGAAGAACTGCCTGCGCATGAACCAGTACGGGGCGTGGCTCAAGGCCGAAGCCCGGACCGGCCGGTTCCACTACCTGCCGGCCGCCGAGACGACGGCGAAGCTGACCGCCGCCGGGTTCACGGGCGTGCGGCACGCCGTCGTCTACGCCCGCCAGGCGTTCCTCTTTTGTGCGACCAAGGGGGGCTGACCGATGCGCGGACGCACCCTGGCCCTGTCCCTGCCGCGCCGGTTCGTGGGCGACTTGCTCCACGCCGCCGCCGGCGTCCCGACCGTCCCCGTCCAGCGGCCGATGGACCTGGCCCGCCTGGCGGACGCCCGGGCGGCGCTGGCCGACCGGCCGACGTGGACGGCGCTGTTCACGCTCGCCTACGCCCGGGTGGCGCGGGAGTTCCCCGAACTGCGCCGCGTCTACCTGGGGTTCCCGTACGCGCGGCTGTACGAGTACCCCGTCAGCGTCGCCGGCATCGCGGTCGAGCGCGACTTCGGCGGCGAAAAGGGCGTGTTGATCGGCAAGGTCAAAGACCCGGCGGCGCGCTCGCTCCAAGACCTCGACGCCGCCCTCGACCACTTCCGCACCGCCCCGATCCGCGACGTGAAAGACTTCCGCCGGGCGCTCTTCGTCGCGTCGTTCCCGCGGCCGGTGCGGCGGATCGCCTGGTGGGCCGCGCTGAACAGCGGCCGGCAGCGGGGCAACTACCTGGGCACCTTCGGCGTGTCGGTCTATTCCGCCCTCGGCGCGGAGTCCCTGCACCCCATCTCGCCGTGTACGACGACCCTGACCTACGGTGTTCTGCGGCCGGCCGGCGACCTGGACGTGCGGCTCGTCTACGACCACCGGGTCCTGGACGGGGCGACCGTCGCCCGCGC
>JANYHV010000218.1 GCA_025362195.1 Fimbriiglobus sp.
CTCGTGGTGCCGCGGGGCGATCGTCCCGGTCCGCTCCCACTCGTCCACGGCGGACGGCGGGAAGATGGCGCGGACGAGGCCGTTGATGCGCGTCTGGTACTCGCCCTCGCGGTCGCGCAGCCGCTTCTTTTCCAGGCACGCCGTGATGCGGGCGCGCAGCAGTTCGGGCCGCACCGGGCGGGTCAGGTAGTCCTCCGCGCCCGCGGCGATGCAGGCCAGCACCGTGTCGTCCTCGCCCAGGGCGCTGACCATGATGACCGGCAGGTCGCGGGTCCGCGGCTCGGTCTTGAGCCGGATCAGCACGTCCGGGCCGGACAGCCCGGGCATCATCACGTCCAACAGCACCAGGTCGATCGGGTCGCGGGTCGGGTCGTCGAGGCGGTCGAAGGCTTCGAGGCCGCCGGCGACGATCTCGACGGCGTGCCCCTGGTTGACGAGCATCCGGGCGACCAGGTCGCGGCCGAACTCGTTGTCGTCCACGACCAGGACGCGGCCGGTCGGGGCGTTCGCGTCGGCCCCGCGGCGGGCGACGGCGTGCGGCAGTTGGGCGAGCATCAGCCGGACCGCCTCGGGGATCGTCGGCCCGGCCCCCAGGTTGCGGCCGAAGTTGATGACCTGCTCGATCAGGTCGATGACCCGGCGGGCCGTCGAGAGGGTGCGGGACAGGTCGTCGGCGATCTGGGCATGGACGGCGGCCGGGGCGGCCTCGCGGACCTCCTCGCACGCCATGATGATGAACGACGCGACCCCCCGCAGGTCGTGCCGGACGGCCCGCCAGAAGTGCCGGTCGCCCTGCTCGGGCAGGCCGGCGTCCGGGGCCGTGATCTTCTCGACCTGGTGCGAAAAGTGCTGCGCCCGCTCGGCGATCCGCTCGGCCTCGCGGACCGTCTCGGCGTCCGTCGTCGTCGCGGCGGCGGCCAGCAGGGCGCGGGCGTACTCCTCCAGCGCCGCCGCCGGGGCGGTCAACTCCTGGCGCAGGTACGCCGACCGCGCGCGGCCGGTCAGGGCTTCCACGGGGGACGCGGGCGGGGCCGAATTGGGGGGCGATTCGTCCACGTCAGTCGGCCCCGGTCAGGTGGCGAATCTTCGCCAGGAGCCGGTCCAGATCGACCGGCTTGGTCTCGTAGTCCCTGGCCCCGGCGGTGAGCGCCCGGTCGCGGTCTTCTTGCATCGCGTGGGCCGTCAGGGCGATGACCGGGATACCGGCCGTCCCGGGGTCGGCTTGCAGCATTCGCATCGCGTCGAACCCGTCCAGGTTGGGCATCTTGATGTCCATGAGGATGAGGTGCGGCCGCTCGGCCAGCGCCACGCACAACCCCTCCTCGGCCGAGGTCGCGCCGAGCACCGTGAACCCCCGCCGCGACAGCCGCCGGTTGAGCAGTTCGATGTTCTCCGGCTCGTCGTCCACGATCAGAATCGTCGCCACGTTAAACCCCCGTCCCGGTCGGTGCGTGCGGTGTCAGTGTGCGGATGAGTTCGGCGATCGGCTCGAACTGCGTCAAATCGCCCTTCTCGAGAATCCGCGCCACCCGGCCGTTGAGCCGGGCGTGGTCGTCCGGGGTCAAGTCCTTGGCCGTCAGCACGACGACCGGCACCCGCGCCCCGGGGAACCGCTTGGGCAACTCGGCCAGGAAGCCGAACCCGTCGAGGACCGGCATCATCAGGTCGAGCAGGATCAGCGACGGGTAGCGGACGGCGATCATGCGCAACCCGGCCTCGCCGTCGGGGGCTTCGACGACCTGCCGGCCGTCGCGCTCCAGGAACCGGCGGACCATCTCGCGGCACTCGGGGTCGTCGTCGATGACGAGGATCGGCGCGTCGTGCCCGGCCCCCTGGTACCGCTTGAGGAGCGAGTTCAGGCGGGGCCAGTCGATCGGCTTGGTGAGGTAGTCGGCGGCCCCCAGGGCGAAGCCGCGGCCGCGGTCGTCCACGATGGTCAGCATGACGACGGGGATGTCGCACGTCGCCGGGTCGGCCTTGAGCTTGGCCAGCACGCCCCACCCGTCCGTCCCGGGCATCATCACGTCCAGGGTGATCGCGGCCGGGCGGCGCTCGCGGGCCAGCCGGAAGCCCTCCTCGCCGTCCGCGCACCCGAGCACGTGGAAGCCGTCCTTGCCCAGGAAGCGGGCCATCAACTCGGGCACCATCGGGTCGTCGTCGATGACCAGGATCGTCGCCCCGGGCGTGCCGTTCTCCGCGGCCGGGAGGACGGTCGTCGCGGTCAGTTCCGGCGGCGTGGCCCGGGTCGGCAGCTTCCGCTCGCCGGGCCGCTCCGCGACCGCCGGCAGCCGGACGACGAAGTGCGACCCCGACCCCTGGACGCTCGACACGAGGACCGGCTCGCCGCCCAGGAGTTCGTTGAAGCTCTGCGTGATGGCCAGCCCCAGCCCGGTCCCGCCCTGCTCGCGGGTGGTGCTCGCGTCGGCCTGGTAGAACCGCTGGAACAGGCGGGCGACCTGGTCCGGGTTCATCCCCTTGCCCGTGTCCGCGACGCTGAACTCGACGATCTCCCGGCCGGCCGAGGTGATGCGGCGGACTTGCAGGGTGACGGTGCCGTCCGCGGTGAACTTGAAGGCGTTGCTGAGCAGGTTGATGAGCACCTGGCGGACGCGGCGCTCGTCCGAGGTCATCGCGCCGAGCGCGGCCGGGGCGTCCACGACGAACCGGTTGCGGTTCTTCTCGGCCAGCGGGCCGACGAGCGATTGTACGTCCGCGACCATGCCCGGGAGGTCGAACGGGGCGACGTTCAGTTCCATCCGCCCGGCCGCGATCTTGGCCAGGTCGAGGATGTCGTTGATGAGGTCGAGCAGGTGCTTGGCCGCGCTCAGAATCTTGTTCAAGTCCGGGATCAGCGAGTCCCGGGCGTCACTGGCCCCCTCGGCGCGGAGGTCGCCGGCCTCGTCCTTCATCGCCTCGGTGAAGCCGATGATGATGTGCAGCGGCTGGCGCAACTCGTGGCTCATGTTGGCGACGAAGGCGTCCTTGGCCCGGCTCGCCGCTTCGGCCTGGCGGAAGGCGACTTCGAGCTTCGTGTTCGCCTCGGCGAGTTCGGCCGTGCGGACCCGGACGCGGCTCTCCAGGTCCTCGTTCATCCGCGTGATCTCTTCCTCCGCCGCCTTCTTCTGCGTCACGTCCCGGAAGACGCCGGCGAACACGGTGCGGTCCCGCAACGGCACCGGCCGCAGGGTGTACTCGACCCAGAAGGCCGACCCGTCGGCCCGCCGCGCCCGCACCGCGTCCGTGATGCGCATGACGCTCGGCCCGTCGCCCGGGGCACCGACGGCCAGGGGGATCAGGCCCAGCGGGGACAGCCCGGCCGGCTGCTCGACGAGGAGTTCGGCGAGCGGCTTGCCGACGAGGTCGTCGGGCGCGGCGTGGCCGAACATCACCGCGGCCGACCGGTTCGCCTCCTCCACCCGGCCGTCCGGCCCGGCGATCAGGATGCCCTCGCCGGCCGTCCGCAGGATCGACTGCATCCGGGCCGCGTTGTCCTGGAGGCGGCGGGCCATGCCCTGGAACGACGCCGCGAGTTGCGTCACCTCGCGGCTGCCCCCGGCTTCGAGCGTCGGCGTCGCGTCCGGGTCGCGGAGCGTGTCGGCCGTGTCGGCCAGCGTCCGCAGGCTCCGCGTGATGGCGAAGATCAACCCCACGGCCAGCAGCGCGGCGATCAGCACCGTGGGGATGACCCACTGCTTGACGATGCGCGAGAACTGCGTGTCGATGTCCTCGTGCAGTTCCTCCAGGGCCGCCGCGACGAGCAGCCGGGGCGGCTCGTCCTCGTCGTTCGCGTCCATCCGCAGGTACGTCAACTGGCCCTGGTAGTTCTCGCAGTACAGGGGCGCGATCCAGTCGATGCGCGGCCGGCCGGGGTGCTTCGCGTCCGCCCACCACGCCTCGATCTTCGCGCACGTTTGCAGCAGCCGGGCGCGGTCCGGGTGGGACAGTTCGCAGTACCCGGACGTGGCGGACAGTTCGCCGCACCGCAGGTTCGGGTCGTTCAACACTTCCCGCGTCAGCTTCTGGTTGATCGCCTTCAAGTCCGCGGTCGAGTCCTGTCCGAGCGCCGCGTCCAGGGGTGCGTCGAAGAAGCCCTTGCGGTAGTAGACGGCCAGGCGGGGGACCGGCACCCCGGCCAGCCGCGTGCCGCCCTGCTGCATGACCTTGGCCATCCGGGCGTCCCGCCCCGCGGGCGTCTCGGCCGGGTCCACCCAGGCCGTCGGTCCGGGGAACGTCCAGTCGATCACGTCGAACACTTTGACCCCGTTGCCGGGCAACTTCGGGTCGGGGTGGACGAGCAGGGTGCCGTCCGGTTGCGCCATCAGGTACTGGTGCCGGGGCGAGATGCCCCGGCGGTTCTCGACCACCCGCGTGAAGTTGATGACGGCGACCAGGGCGTGCGTCACGTGCGAGTCCGCCCACCGGGCCGGCCAGGCCACCGCGACGAGGCACTGCGCCCCGCGCTCGCTCGACCCCGGCGCGAGCTGGAACCCGGACACGTACGACGGCGACCGCGGGTACTCCCGGCACATCCGCTCGCACACGTCCCGGATGGCCCGCCAGGCGACCGGGTCGGCCGGGGCGTCGGCGGGCAGGGTGCGGCCCTTCAAATCGACCGTCCGCACGGCCGTCACGTCGGTCACCGGCCCGCCGGCCTCGCCCCGCGTAATCGCCACGGCGTGCGACTCGACCAGGGTGTCCGCGTAGAACCGGCGGCGGACTTGCGCGGCGTTCGCGGGCGGTTGGCCGGGGTCGGGCATTTCCAGTGGGCGTTGTTGGGTGAACCGCTGCAGGGCCTTCTCGGCGTCCTCGTCGAACCGGTCGATCGGCCGGCCGTTCAGCGCCCGCGCCTCCCGGGCCACGTCCCGGACCAGGTAGTCGAACTCCTCGCGGATCTCGTTCGCCCGCAGGTTGCTCTCGTCGGACAGGTCGATGATCTCGTGGGCCGTGAGGATGTCCCGGCCCTCGTTCAGGAAGCGGAGGCTCGTCGAGGTGATCGGCACGACGATGATGAACAGCCCGAGGATGACGAACTGCTGCCACAAGCGCAGCCGGCCGAGGAGCTTCAAAATACCGTCCACGATGCGCATGCCGCCCCCCCGAACCGGTTTCCCACGGGGTCAGGTTATCACGAACGGCGGCGGGGCGGGCAGAAGATTTCCCCCGCGCCCCGAACCCGCGAACCCGGGGCGGTCAGAGCATGACCATCAGGCCGAGGGCGAAGTGCGACAGGGTGACCGGCCAGAGCAGCCGGCACTGCACGAAAATGTACCCCCAGAAGACCGCGACGACCGCCGTCACGGCCATGAACCCGGCCAGCGGGAAGTGCGACAGCCCGAAGAGCACGGCCGTCCCCCAGACGGCGAAGTGCCGGTGCCAGGCGATCGACCCGGCGGTCAACCGGGCGAGGTTCTTCAGGACCAGCGAGAAGAACAAGAAGTCCTGGACGAAGCACCAGGCGAAGTACGGGAGGGGGTGCGGGACCGCCGGCGTGCGGACCAGCGCCTTGACCGCGACGACCGGCACCAGGGCGACGGCGAACAGCACCCCGGACCGGTACAGGCCGAGGGCCAACCCCTCGTCGTCCGAGCCGCCCCAGACGAACCCCCACCACTTCGCGGCCCCCGGCCGGCGGGCGACGCCGTGCAGCGCGTACCCGGCCGCGACCGCTCCCGCCGCGGCCGTGGCGGCGACGAACCACGGGCTGGTGAGCGGCACGAGCGCGACGATCCCGACCATCCCGGCCAGCACGACGACCAACTCCCCGGCCGCCCGCCCGACCGACGGCTTCCCCCCCCGCCGCCGCTTCTTGACGGCCCCCCGCGGCGGGTCGGTGTGCAGCGGGTCGGGTCCGGGGCGCATGG